>JARLGM010000262.1 GCA_031292755.1 Candidatus Sulfopaludibacter sp. | reverse complement strand
GCTAAAGTCGATCGCGAAACCATGCGCCGCACGCTCAAGAAAGTCTTCGCCGAATGGAAATGGGACGACACCTGGGGCTGGGACTTCCCCATGGTCGCCATGACCGCCGCCAGCCTGGGCGAACGCTCGCTCGCCATCGACGCCCTGATGATGAACACGCCGAAAAACACCTGGCTGCCCAACGGTCACAACTGGCAGCGCGCCAACCTGCCGCTCTACCTGCCCGGCAACGGCGGATTGCTGCTGGCCGTGGCCCACATGGGGCGCCTTTCCGCCTTCCCGGAAGCCTGGAATGTTCGCGCCGAAGGGCTGCTTGCCAGCCCGCTATACTGAGCCTGTGGCCACTTCGACGGGCCGTTCGCTACTCCGGAATCCCGGCACGCTCGGCTGGCTGGTGCGCCGTTGCGTGTTGTCGGCCATCGATGACAACTGCTTCTCCATCGCCAAAGGCGCGGCCTATTCCGCGCTGCTGTCGTTCTTTCCGGTGCTCACCTCGGCCGCCACCATCCTGGTGCAGACGCGCGCCGAATTCGTCTCCAACACCCTGGAAGATGCGCTCTCGCAAATTGTGCCACCCGGCACCGAAGACCTGGTGATCCGCCAGTTCCGCGTCACCGGCGCCCGGCCGGTGTACCTGTTGATCCTCGCCGGCCTGATCTCGCTGTGGGCCGCTTCCAGCGTAATCAAGAGCCTCATTGAAGGCTTCCAGGCGGCATACAAGGTCCCGCGCGATCGCAGTTTTCTGCATGGCAGCGGCGTGGCCATCGCCCTGGTGCTGCTCGCCGCCGTGCCATTGGTCTTCGCCTCTATCCTGATCCTGTTCGGCGGACAGATCGAACGCGCCGTGCTGAACATCATGAAAGTGGACCCTATCCTCACCCCGTTTGCCTGGGTCTGGCAGTTTGTCAGCCGGATCGCCCGTTATCTGCTCAGCTTCGTTACCACGGTGATGGTGACCTCGCTGCTCTATTACTTCGGACCGTATCGCCGGCAGCGCTGGCACTTTGTGTGGCCGGGAGCCGTGCTGGCCACCATTCTCTGGCTGCTGGCAACTTCGGGCTTCGGCTGGTACGTCACCCACATCGCGCACTACAACGTGCTCTACGGTTCGGTGGGCGCAGCCCTCGCCCTGCTTGTGTGGATGTATGTGATGGCGGTGATTGCCCTGATCGGCTGCGAATTCAACGCCGAATACGAGCGCCACTCATAGCTACCGGGCTCAGGGGCGCAACGTCTTCGGCGGAAAGATCGAGTCCGTAAGTGTGACCCCTCACTCCATAAATAGGTCTTCGTTCCGTAATGAAGTGGATAACTTCCGGTTGCGACCACCCGCCCCGAGCGGTCGCCCAGGAAGATAAACGCTATGCTGTTTTGCAGGGGTCATATGCTGCTCGATCAACAAGCCTTGTTGTTCCAGGATCTTAGGCGTCATCATCCCGCCTGAAACAGCCACTCGCAAACCGCCGAATGAAACGTCCGATCTGAGCATCGGATCGGCAGTTCTGCACTTTGCCCGGTCCGGCAATTCAGCGCCTCGAAAAGATTTTGCGAAGGACCGATGAGTTTCCATCGCCTCGGCGGTTATAGAGGGTGAAAGCACAGAAAAAGGGTTTCAGAACTTCGAAATACCAGACTGAAAGGAGAACGTCATGAACATTCAGAACAAGACAGTCTTGATCACGGGAGCGAATCGCGGCGTTGGCCGCGCGCTTGTCAATGAGGCGCTTAAACGTGGTGCGAAGAGGGTATATGCGGGAACCCGCGGCGCAAGCGACTTCGCCAATGCACGTGTGACACCCCTGACGCTTGACGTGACCAACGCCGCCCAGATCGAGCAGGCGGCCAGCGAGGTCGGCAGCCTCGACGTCCTAATCAATAACGCCGGCATCGCTCTATATGACGATCTGAGCAATATCGATGTGATCGAGCAGAGCCTCGCCGTCAACCTCTTCGGAAGTCTAAACATGAGCCGCGCTTTTTTGCCGGCCCTGAAACGCTCCAAGGGAGCTATCGTAAATACGCTGTCCTTGATGGCGCTGGCTCCGCTGCCCCTCACGCCTGCTTACGGCATTTCAAAGGCCGCGGCGTTCAACATGACGCAGTCGCTAAGGGCACTGCTTGCAGGTCAAGGCGTGACGGTCCATGGCGTCCTCCTCGGTCCCACCGACACCGATATGACCCGTGGTTTTGAGATAGCGAAGGCCTCTCCCGAAGCAGTTGCGCAAGGCATCTTCGACGGGTTGGACAACCAGGAAGAGGATATCTTCCCCGATCCTGCGTCCCAGTCAATCGCCGAGGGCTGGCGCACTGGCGTAGCCAAAGCGTTCGAGCGCCAGTACGCGGGCTTCGTGCCGGCGAACGTAGCGGTTTGATACAACGTCCATCTAGAGGAGAACAAGCCATGAAGAAGCGCAATTTCACCACAACCATTTCGGTGGACCAAACGCCGAACGAAGCCTTCGCTGCCATCAACAACGTTCGTGGATGGTGGTCTGGAGAGATCGAGGGCGCCACCGACAAGCTGGGAGCTGAGTTCACGTATCGTTACAAAGATGCGCACCGCTCCACGCAGAAGATCACGGAATTCGTTCCCGACAAGAAGGTCGCCTGGCATGTTTCCGACAGCCATCTGAACTTTGTGAAAGACAAGAGCGAATGGACCGGCACGGACATCGTTTTTGACATCTCCACGAAAGATGGCAAAACGGAAATCCGTTTCACGCACTCAGGCCTCGCACCGGAGATTGAGTGCTACGGTAGCTGCTCCAACGCTTGGGGCATGCTTATCGGCGGCAATTTGCTCAAGCTGATCACCACCGGGAAGAGTCAGCCAGACGTGTTCGCATAGAAAGGAACAGCATGAATAACCCAGACCCAAATTTCACCACAACTCTTTCGGTGGACCAAACACCTGAGGAAGCCTTTGCCGCTATCAACCACCCCCGTGGCTGGTGGTCGGAAAACATCGAAGGCAGCACCACAAAGCTCGGCGATGAGTGGAGGTATCGTTACAAAGACGCCCACCGTTGCACGATGAAAGTGACGGAAATGGTGCCCAACAAGAAAGTCGTCTGGCTCGTTGTGGACAACCACTTCAATTTCACCGAGGACAAGACCGAGTGGACGAACACAAAGATTGTGTTTGAAATATCCATGCGCGGCAATAGGACGGAAATCCGCTTCACCCACGAGGGCCTCGTTCCCGCGTATGAGTGTTTCGATGTCTGCTCCAACGCATGGGGCTCCTATGTGAACGGCAGCTTGCGCAATTTGATTGCGACCGGCAAGGGCCGGCCGAACCCGAAAGAGCCGGAGGGAAACTAGGAGAACCTGGCTCGCGCGTTTGACGGTAGAACCCTTGACGGACGGTCACGCGGAGGCCCATACTGACGGCAATGCCACCGGGACCGTCACATCAAACGCAAGCCGCCACCGCTCCAAACGAGGAGTTTGGACAGCTGGCGGAACCGTTCCGCCGCGAACTCCAAGTGCATTGTTACCGCATGCTTGGCTCGGTACACGAAGCAGAGGATCTGGTGCAAGAGACATTTATGCGTGCCTGGCGCAGCTTTGACAGCTTCAAGAATGTCGAGGGCGGTTCTTTTCGGGCATGGCTGTACCGCATCGCCACTAACGCCTGCCTGAATTCCCTGGCCAACCGCAAAGACTCGCAGCGCTTCTTGCCTAACCAGTTGGGACCTGCGACTTCGCAGATGCCGTCGAGCCCGGCGACGGACGTTGCGTGGCTAGAACCTTACGCGAATGCATACCTCGAAGGGATCGGGGACGAGGCGACGAACCCTGAGGCACGCTATGCCGCTCGCGAGGCCGTACAGTTGGCTTTCGTTGCTGCCATTCAGTTGTTGCCGGCGCGTCAGCGCGCCGTGCTGTTGCTGTGCGAGGTGCTGGGTTGGGCCGCCGCCGAAGCCGCGGCCTTGCTCGAAAGCTCGACGGCCTCGATCAACAGCGCTTTGCAGCGCGCGCGGGAAACTCTCGCCAAACACTATCCCGCAGGTCGCTCGCAGGCCACGCCTCTGTCAAGTCCGGCCCAGCAAAAGCTTCTCGATCGCTATCTGGACGCTTGGCAGAGGCACAATGTAAGCAGCTTTGTAGCTCTCCTGAAAGAGGATGCCACGGTCACAATGCCACCATGGAGAGAATGGTTTGTTGGGCGCGACACTATTGGGTCCTTCTTCGGGGCGGCCTGGAAAACTTGCAACGGTCTTCGGCTGGTTCTGACAGGAGCAAACGGCCAACCCGCTTTCGCCGTTTATGAGCTCAGCAGCGGCCCTGATGCCCGGTGGGCCGCGCACTCGATCCACGTACTCTCAATGGATCAGGAAAATATCTCAACGATCACGATGTTCGTGCCGCCTACTGGACCGGACCTGTTCAAGTCATTTGGACTTCCGCTAGTTCTCCCGGACGTTGGAAACGCTTCCACCCCGCCAGGAGGTTAATCAGGCTGTGGGGAGGTCTCGCACACTGTCGTGACCCTATGCTCCGAGCTACCCTTGCGCCATTGTGGGCGCTACCAAAACAACGAATCCTGCCTTCTCGCCCACCGTTTACCGACGACTTCAGCCCGCCGTCGGCTGCTCCGGTCGTATTGCGCTGTATCCGGAAGTTGAGACCGAAGAGCGCGGCGGAGCTACAAATGATCGTGCCGGGCGAAACGGACGCAGGCACCGCGGGCACGCACAATGCCGAGGGCGCAATACTCACTAACGGAGAGCGCCTCTCTCCCTTGATTGAACTATCGCGCCGGCGTCGCGTGATGGCGCTCGTCCAGCGGCGGCACTATCCGCGCCGCGCCGTCCACTGCCAGCACCATATCGTTAGGCGTCAGCTTATCGTGCCGGATACGCCGCCACCCGTCCGCTGTCTTCACAAACACATCGCGAATCAAAGTGCCGCGGGTGAGCTTGTGACTCGCCCCCTTGGGACCGAACTCGCCCTCGGCATCCACTCGTTCCGCCACATTCGGCATCATCCACGCCACCACGCTCAGCCGGTCCGAATCCCGCTCCGCCCAGAGAATGTCCATGCCGGTGACGCGCCGTTCGGGCGGCAGCGCCAGCAACGATTCCAAATCCCGGTCCGCATCCTGCCTGGTGAGTATGGTGCGGCCGAAACGATCCACGCTGATCCACTCCGGCGCATCCAAATCATCCGAGAGCTTGCGCAGTTCTTCCAGTGTCTTGGCCTGGCGCAGAGCGGTGAAGGAACTGCTGTAAATGCTCCGTGCGAGTTCCAGCGTCGCCGCATCCTGCTTCACCGGCTGGCCCGCGGCAATCCCAACCAACAGGCAAACCACCAACACGCGGGATAGTTGCTCCAGCACCCGCGCCAGGCTCCTACCCCTCCAGAGCTTCAGCAGCAAATCAAAAATCCCCAGCATGCGTTCATGCCTCTTTCTTTGATGATGGCGTACCCGTGTTGCGGCCCATACTGCCATGCGCCAGGCCAGGACGTCAAGAGGCCTATCCCGCGGTGACTTCGGCCCGGTATTCCACCGGGAAATTCACGGAACGCGCCAGGCAGCAAACTTGGTGGGCCCGGTCGTGCATGGCCCTGGCCTCGTCCACGCGCGCGGCATCGGTAATCGACATCCGCGGCCTCAGCACCACGCGTGTGAATTCGCCTGCGCCGTCGGCATGCTCCGCCATCTCTCCCAGCGCGTCATCGGCATATTCGGTAATCACAATACCGGCATTGGCGCACAGGTGCAGTACCCACATCATGTGGCAGGCCGAAAGCGCCCCCACCAGCAGTTCTTCGGGGTTGTAGCGGCTCCGATCGCCAATGGCAACCGCCGACGACCCGGGAATGCGCGTCGGCTTTCCGGGCGCGCTCAACTCGTGATCCCGGCTGTACGCCCGGTACGCGGAAGTGCCCGTCCCCAGGTTTCCGGTCCACTGCGTGGTCACCTGGAATTGGTGCTGCTTCACTAGTGTCCTGAGTCATAAATTAATTGCAAAAGTAGAGGGCCTCCGTTATACTGTAATCCGGTCCCTGTGAGGAGGCT
>JARLGM010000261.1 GCA_031292755.1 Candidatus Sulfopaludibacter sp. | reverse complement strand
TACAACTGAGCGGGTGGACCACTTCCGCCGCATGGGCGTGCTGCGACGCAAGCTGACTCGCGCAGGGCTCCCCGGACTTCTCGTTACACACCCTCCAGACATCCGCTATCTTTGCGGATTTACCGGATCGAGCGCTGCGCTGGCCGTGACGCGCCGGACGGCGCGGCTGTTTACGGATGGGCGCTACACGGCGCAGGCCGCCGAACAGGTGCAAGCGGCGCAGGCGCAGATTGTTTCGGGCTCCCCCGCGGTGGCGGCGGCACAGTGGCTGGCTGCGCAGCCGGGCGTGGGATTCGCCGGGTTCGATCCGGCAAGAACCACGGTGGCGGAGCTGGCGCGGTGGAAAACAGAGCTGCCCACCGGCCTGAGGCGCGGATTCTTCCAGGCCGTGCCGGCGGCGTTCGTCGAGATTCTGCGATGTGTGAAGGATGAAGAGGAACTGGCGCTGATTGCGGAGGCGGCGCTGGTGGGTTGCAACCTGTTTGAACGGATCGTGAGCTTCCTGCGGCCGGGAGTTCCTGAGGTGGAGGTGGCCGCGGAGCTGGAACACGAGGCGCGGCTGATGGGCGCCGAAGGAATGTCGTTTGAGACGATCGTTGCCTCGGGTGTTCGCTCGGCCATGCCGCATGGGCGCGCGACGGCCGCACCGCTGCCACGGCGGGGGTTTGTAACGCTGGACTTCGGTATAATCCACAAGGGTTACTGTTCGGATATGACGCGTACCGTCTTCCTGGGCAGGCCAAAGCCCGAGGAGCGGAAGGCATACCATGCAGTGCTGGAAGCCCAGGAGACGGCGGTGAACGCCGTCGCCTCGGGCGTGAGCTGCGCGGAGGTGGACGAGGCCGCGCGCAGCGTGCTGCGCAGGGAGGGGTTGGGCGAGGCGTTTACCCACTCCACTGGCCATGGCGTTGGGTTGGAGATTCATGAGCCGCCGCGAGTTGGCGCGGGACAGACGACACGGCTGCTGCCCGGTATGGTGATAACCATCGAACCGGGCGCTTATTTGACGGGCAAGTTCGGCATTCGCATTGAAGATATGGTGGCTGTGACTCGCACCGGGGGGCAGGTGCTGACTCCCGCGCCCAAGGCGCTGATTGAACTCTGAACAGCTCTGAATCGGGGTTTTTGGCCCACGATTTTGGAAAGACAAGGAACGAATGAAAAAGCAAGACATTGACGATCTGCGCGAACTGATTGAGTTTTTGAAGCAGCATCAGGTTGCCGAGTTCGATGTGGACCGCGGCGACCTGAAGATCCGGCTCAAATTCAATCCCCCGGAGAGCGGGACGGCTTCGCTGAGCGATCTGGCGCGGCTGCTGAGGACAGCGCCGCAGAGCGTGGCGCAGGCTGCCGCAGCGGCCACGGAAGCAGCATCGGGTTCGGGATCTGCAGGCGCCGCGGCGGATTCGGCTGCCGACCCGGATGCCGGGTTGCACCTGGTGAAATCGCCGATTGTGGGCACGTTCTATGGTTCGCCGTCGCCGGGCGCCGCGCCGTTTGTTGCGCCTGGAGATCATGTGGAGAAAGGCCAGGTGATCGGCATCATCGAGGCGATGAAGCTGATGAACGAGATCGAGGCGGATGTGTCGGGCGAGGTGGTGAAATGCCTGGTCTCGAATGGGCAGGCGATCGAGTTTGGGCAGCCGCTGTATTCAATCCGGTCAGCATAGGTGCGCGGAGCGGAGTTAGGGGAGCTTGCGGCGAGCAGACCGCCGCGAAGAACAGTGGTGGGTTCAGCTCAGCAGAAAAACAACGGCAGATCCTTCGACTTCGTTCGGCGCGAGGAACGCGCCGAACTTCGCTCAGGATGACAGGCATCAATTGCTGCGGACTTTTGGAAAACGATACGAGCACCGCTAGCCCCGCTAACCCCGCTCGAAGGGAAGGGAATGTTTCGTAAGGTACTGGTTGCCAATCGAGGTGAGATTGCGCTACGCGTTTTGAACGCGTGCCGGGAGCTGGGCATCCGCACGGTTGCCGTTTACAGCGAGGCGGACCGCGATTCGCTGCACGTTCGCTTTGCCGATGAGGCCATCTGCATTGGGCCGCCGCGGGCATCGGACAGCTATTTGAACGTGCCCGCGGTGATTTCGGCGGCCGAGATCGCGGACGTGGAGGCGATTCATCCCGGCTACGGATTGCTGAGCGAAAACGCCAACTTCGCCGAGGTGTGCCGCGCGTCAAATATCAAATTCATCGGGCCGCCGCCGGAGTTGACGCGGCTGATGGGCGAGAAAGAGAAAGCGCGCCAGGCAATGAAGAAGGCCAAGGTGCCGATTTTGCCGGGATCGGATGGGGTGCTGACCACCGCGGAGGAGGCGCAAGAATGGGCCGAGAAGGTGGGATACCCGGTCATCCTGAAGGCCAAGGCGGGCGGCGGTGGCCGCGGCATGAGAACCGTCCGCGATCGCGATGAACTGCCCAATATGTTTCACGCGGCGTTTACTGAGGCGGCGAATGCGTTTGGCAACGGCGAGCTCTACATGGAGAAGTACATCGAGCAGCCGCGGCACATCGAGTTCCAGTTGCTGGCCGACGAACATGGCAACGTGGCGTCGCTGTTTGAGCGCGAGTGCTCCATCCAGCGGCGGCATCAAAAGCTGATCGAAGAGGCGCCGAGCTTGCAGGTGACGCCGAAGATGCGCGAGGAGTTGGGACGGACGCTGTGCCGGTGCATGAGCGAGATCGGCTATCAGAATGCGGGCACGGTTGAGTTTCTGATGGACGCGAACCATCAGTTGTACTTCATCGAGATGAACACGCGCATCCAGGTGGAGCATCCGGTGACGGAGGCGATTACCGGCGTGGACATTGTCAAGGCGCAGTTGCAGATTGCGGCAGGCGAGCGGCTGGACGCGATTCTGCCGGGGAAGCTGGAGATTCGCGGGCATGCGATCGAGTGCCGGATTAACGCCGAGCATCCCGAGAGGTTCACGCCATCGGCGGGGAAAATTACGGCGTTCAACGTGCCGGGCGGCAACGGAATCCGCGTGGATACGGCGCTATATGCCGAGGGTGTGATTCCGCCCTATTACGATTCGCTGATCGCGAAACTGATTGCGCACGGGACCGACCGCGCCGAGGCGATGGCGAAGATGGAGCGGTCTCTGAGCCAATTCATCGTGCAGGGAGTGGACACCTCGATTCCGCTGCACCAGGCGATCTTTCAGGATGCGGGTTTTCGCGCCGGGGAGTTCGATACGGGGTTCATGGAGCGCTTCCTCGCGGCGCGGGCCGAGGCGGGAAAGCAGCCGGTGTAATTTCCTGCCTGGTCCGGTGTCACCATCCCGAGAACAGCCCTGGAGCGCTGGGCTCAGTTGAAATCCTTTCCTAGAATTTTTCCCCGCAGTGGCCTTTTCCCTATTACACTTTGTTCTCGTAAGGGAAAGGTGACCACCATGGATCCCAGTCAGTTAACCGCGCATCTGACCGCAATCATCACCGCAATCGGCGGGCTGGGCACGGCGGCTTTTGGTCTGCTTGAAGCGATAAAACCGATTTGCCCGGTCATCAATCGCATCGGGTTCGGCGGCATCCGGAAAACCGTTTCCAGCCTGACGCCGCCCGAAGCCGACGCGAAGACTCCAATGAATGCGCTGCCAAGCGCCAAGGTACTGGAGTCGCTCGAGGCCAACTGGGTGAATGGCACCGACCTGGCCAGCCAGAAGGCGATCGCCAAATCGCTGATCAAACTGCACCTGAGCGCGGGCAACGCGGCAGCGCTGGCGACGGCGACGAATGTCGATTCCAACCAGTTGACCGCGGTCGCCACGAGTATCGTCTCGGCTACGTCGCTGACGCAACAGCAGGGCGATGCTTACTCGCGGTTCGACCTCATTGTGACTGCAATGCTGGACGAGTGCTACCAGCGCTCGGACCAGGTTTATCGCAACTGGATGCGCGGACTGGCGGCCTTGATCGCGGTGCTGCTGTCTGTGGCCGGGGGATGGATTCTGGCGAGCGCCGCACCGGCGGCAGGCAGCGCGCCGCTGGCAAACCCGCAGAGTTTTTGGGGCTCCCAGAATCTAGCGCTGGCGATTCTCATCGGGCTCCTGGCCACGCCTCTTGCACCCATCGCCAAAGATCTTTCCACCGCGCTCGCCGCCGCGGTCAACACCGTGCAACTGGTGAAGAAACCATGACCCGCTTCCTCGATGTCCGCTACGCGCCGGTGGGCGGAGGCCTGGCGGCCCAGGTCAATCTGAACCAGGGCACAGACACCAGCAACTACGTGAGCGTGAGCCTTAGCGACCTGCTGGCCGGCATCCGCGGCCGGCACGTGCTGATCGCCACGCACGGTTTCAATGTGGATCGCGCTGCCGGGATTGCGTGCCTGTCGAACTGGGAAGGCCTGCTCATGCACTATTTCCCGGATCCCAATCCTTTCGCATTTCTCGGCCTGCTCTGGCCGGGAGACTCGATTTGGGCGCACGGACTGGATTATCCGGACGAGCCAAAGATTGCCGATGAAGCCGCGACTTCGCTTCTGGCGCCGTTCATCGATGCAAATTTTGGCGATGCGGCCAGCGTCTCGTTTGCTTCGCACAGCCTGGGCGCGCGGGTGGTGCTAGCGACCATCGAGAAGATGAATCGGCGCGTGCGACGCCTGACACTGATGGCCGGCGCCATCGACGACAACTGCCTGAACACGGAATTCGCGGCCGCGGCAAAGAATATCGACACCGTTTCTGTTCTGGCTTCGAAAAAGGACACGGTGCTTTCACGGCTCTTTCCGCTCGGCAACTTTGTGGCCGGGATTATTGCCGAAGGGCATCCCTGGTGGCGCGCGGCCATAGGCCATAACGGTCCTGCGCAGACGTGGCCGGCGAACTTCGAGGCGCCGTTTATGATTCCGGACGGCTGGAATTTCGACCACGGAAACTACCTGCAAATTAACCCGCCACCGGTTCCGAACCTGACGCTTCCGGTGGAGGCGCCGCCGTTGGGAACGGCACCGCCTGGCGGGGGAGCAGCGGGCTGGCAGGAGGCATTCACTGCGGGATTTGAGTCGAGCCGGTTCAAGTAAGAGGGCGTGAAGGCCTCGGAGGGAAAATTGTTCGTTTTTTCTTCGCCTTTTGCGATGAAATCGGGTATGCTGTTTGGGCAACGAGGAGGTTGCCCGAATGGACTTTCAAAAGGACTTAATTGCTGAGTTTGACATTGAAACCGCAAAGACCCGCAAGATGCTCGATGCCATCCCGGCCGATGCCGATTGGAACTACAAACCCCATCCCAAATCGATGAGCCTTGGCCGGCTCGCGGGACACCTTACCGATTTTGTCGGCGACTGGGGACTGAACACGCTGACCAAGGACAAGGTTGAGTTTGGGCCGGAAATGAAGTGGGAGCCGTACGTGCCGGCGAGTAAAGCCGAGCTGCTCGGGAAGTTCGACAAGGGGCTGGCCGCGACCCGCGCGACGCTGGTCGCCACGACCGGAGACACATGGGAGAGGAACTGGCAGTTTCTTTGGGCCGGGACGGCGTACATCGACGATCCGAAGTACAAGGTGTTTCGCGATGCCGTGATGAACCACATGATTCACCATCGCGCGCAACTCAGCGTGTATCTGCGGCTGCTGGGGGCGAAGATTCCGGGGATGTATGGGCCGAGCGCAGACGAGATGTAGAAAGGCAGGGACGTAGGGACATAGGGACGTAGGGAACGGGGATTTGTGCGGACGGGCGCCGTTGGCTAAGGCTGGAGTGTTCTCAAACCCGCGGAAGTGCACCGCACTGCGATGTGCTTGCGGCGTCCCGGTTCCTGATTTCTGCCCCTGGCTCCGGTCCGTGTTGGACTAGTCTTGAGACATGTCCTTTTCCTTTCCGAAGGTGTATCCGATTCTTGATGCGGGAACGATTCCGCAGGCGGGGCGAGCGGGGTTTTTGTGGCGGCTGGGCAGTGAACTGGCCGAAGCCGGCGTGACGCTGCTCGAGTATCGGAACAAAGCGGGAAGTGAGGCAGAACTGCTGGCGGATGCGGCGGTTCTTCGCAAAGCCCTGCCTGCGGGAATGGTGAAGCTGATTCTAGATGATCGCGC
>JARLGM010000260.1 GCA_031292755.1 Candidatus Sulfopaludibacter sp. | reverse complement strand
AAACCGGACATTTCTACTTGGCGGAGTCTAGGACATTTCTACTTGGCGTTGACAGAGGCTCGGGCTATCTTGTCTTCGTCTGCACATCTTTTATGGTGGGCAATTGCGAGGCATCCCACCCTCCGCCCAGGGACTGCACCAGAGCGACGCTGGAAACCAGACGCCGGGTAAGCAGATCCACCGCCGTGCGCTCGGCGCTTAGGGCAGTGGCCTGCGCGGTAATCACCGTCAGATAGCTGGTGGTACCGGCTTTATATTGAGCGGTGGAAACGGTAAGGGCGCGATTGGAAGAATCGACCGAACGGGCGACGGTTGCGGACTCATCCTCCATCACGCGCAGCGCGGCGAGATTATCCTCCACCTGCTGGAAAGCGGTCAGGACCGTCTGCCGGTAGTTGGCGATCGTAATATCGAACCCAGCCTGGGTTTCGGTGAGCACGGCGCGCCGCCGTCCAGCGTCGAAGATGGTTTCGGAAACGGCCGGTCCCACCGAAAAGAAGCGACTGGGCCACGTGAACCATTTCAGAAAACTGCTATTCTCCAGTCCCACCGAGGCGCTCAGGGTGAGCGAAGGATAATAAGCCGAGACGGCGATGCCGATCTGCTCGTTGGCGACCGCCATCTGACGCTCGGAGGCGGCGATGTCGGGCCGCCGTTCCAGCAGCGCCGAAGGAACGTTGATCGGCACAGAGGGCGGAGGATTCCTGAGCACCAGGCTGGCAATCGTCAATTCGGCCGGCGGCCTGCCCGTGAGAACTGCAATGGCGTGTTCATACTGGGCGCGGAGGACCCCCAGGTCCTGCATCTCCGACTGCGTGGTGTAGACCTGAGATTCGGCCTGCGCCACGTCCAGGTCCGAAGCGACACCGCCGGCGAAACGGTTGCGCGTGAGCGTGAGGTACTCCTGGTAGCTTTGCACCGTTGTGCTCAACAGGTCGTATTGGGAGTCCAGGCCGTGCAACTGGAAGTAGTCCTGGGCCAGTTCGGACTGATACAGCAGGCGGGCATTTTCCAGTTGCGCCGCGGTGGCCTGCGCGGTGGCGGAAGCGGCGGTGATGTTGCGGCGGACGCTGCCCCACAAATCGGGAGCCCAGGAGGCGCTTAGCGGGAAGGTGGTTGCGGTGCGCAACGTGGAGATGACGGCGGCGCCGTTCGCCGTGGTAGAACCGCCGGCGCGCGATTCAGCAAACGAGGGGCTGGTGCCGACCGTGGGGTACAGAGCGGCTCGCGCCACCAGCGTGGCGGCGCGGGCTTCGCGATATTGCGCTTCCAGGGCGAGCACGTTCTGGTTGCTGACGGCGACCTGCTCTTCGAGCGCATTCAGCGCCGGGTCGTTATAAATTTCCCACCATTTTCCTTTGATGAGCTCGTCGCTGGGCGATGCCGGCTTCCAGCCGTTCGCCTCCTTATACTGGTCAGTGGGCGGCTCTTTGTACGCTACCGGCACAAGGGCCGGCGGGCGTTTGTAATTGGGACCAACCATGCATCCACTGGCGGCCAGGAGACAGGCAAGCACTCCCGCACCGCCAAGTTTGATTTTCAAATTCATGTGTCGCATCGTCATGCTTCGGAGCCCGCCGGTTGGAGAGCCTCGCGGCGGGCGCGGATCCGGTTCCACCAGTGGTGCAGGCGATCGAAGTACAGATAAACCACCGGGGTCGTATAGAGAGTCAGGGCCTGGCTAAAAAGCAATCCTCCAATGATGGTAATACCAAGCGGCCGGCGCAGTTCAGAGCCCACGCCGGTGCCGAGCGCCAGCGGAACGGCACCGAGCATGGCCGCCATGGTGGTCATCATGATGGGCCGGAAGCGGAGCAGGCAGGCTTCAAAGATGGAATCGAACGAGCTCTTGTTCTCCAGCCGCTCGCATTGCAGGGCGAAATCGATCATGATGATGGCGTTCTTCTTCACCAGCCCGATCAACAGGATGATTCCAATAATGGCAATCACACTGAGATCCGTCTTGGTGAGCATCAGGGCCAGCAGCGCGCCCACGCCGGCCGAAGGCAGGGTGGAAATGATGGTGACCGGATGAATGTAGCTCTCGTAGAGGATTCCCAGCACCAGATAGACGGTGATCAGCGCGCAGGCAATCAAAATCGGCTCGCTGCCGAGCGAATCCAGATAGGCAGTGGCGGTACCGGCGTACATGGTCTGGATGGTGGGGGGCAGGCCCACCTCGCGAGCCGCCGCGCTGATGGCGTTGACGGCGTCGCCGAGCGCCACGCCCGGCTGCAGGTTGAAGGAAATGGTCACCGCGGGGAAGAGTCCCTGGTGGTTGACGGAAAGCGGCGCGGTGGTAGGCTGGAATTTGGCGATAGCGCTGAGCGGCACCTGCTGACCTCCGGGCGCCTGCACGAAGAGCTGGGTCATAAACCCGGGATCCTGCCAATACTGCGGCGCGGCCTCCATGACCACGTGATACTGGTTCAGGGTCTTGTACATGGTGGACACCTGGCGCTGGCCGAACGCATCGTAAAGCGTATTATCGATCAACTGCGGGGAGATGCCGAAGCGCGCGGCCGTGGCACGGTCATAAGTGACCATGGATTGTAGACCCCTATCCTGCTGATCGCTGTTAACATCCACGATGATCGGAATGCGGCGCAGCCGCTCATACATCTCGGGCGCGTATTGCACCAGGTCCTGGAGGTTGTCGCCGCGCATGGTGAATTGATATTGCGCCGCACTCATGCGGCCGCCCACGCGGATATCCTGGTTGGCCTGCAGGAACAGGGTGGCGCCGGGTACGCGAGCCAGCTTGGGCCGCAGGCGGGCGATCACCTCGTCGGCCGTGATCTTGCGCTCGGCCAGGGGCTTAAGAGAGATGAACATGCGTGCCGAATTGGTGGCGCCGCCGCGTCCGCCGCCGCAGAATCCGTTGGCGGTATCCACCGCCGGGTCGGCCGCCACGGTCTTGATCATGGGCAACAGAGTCTCGTCCATGGCCTGGAACGAAGTGTCCTGGTCGGCGACGACAGAGCCGCTGAGGCGGCCGTTATCCTGCTGCGGGAAGAATCCCTTCGGCACTCGAATGTAGAGGTACACATTCATGGCGACGGTGACCAGCAGCACCATCAGGGTGATGAACGAATGGCGGAGCACGATGGAAAGCGTCTTGCCATAGAAATTGACGACCGCATCGAAGCCCCTTTCGCTCACCCGGTAGAGCCAGTTATGGGTGACATGGCTCTTTAACAAATGGGCGCACATCATCGGCGTGGCGGTGAGGGACACCACCATGGACATCGCGATGGCCACCGAGAGAGTTACGGCAAACTCGCGAAACAACCGGCCCACAATGCCGCCCATCAGAAGCAGGGGGATGAACACGGCCACCAGCGAGATGCTCATGGTCAGCACGGTGGGACCGATTTCCGAAGCCCCCTTGAGTGCGGCGTGGAAGGGGTTCATCCCCTGCTCCAGGTAGCGGGTGATATTTTCGATCACCACGATGGCGTCATCCACCACAAATCCGGTGGAGATGGTCAGGGCCATGAGCGAGAGGTTATCCAGGCTGTAGCCCAGCACATACATCACGCCGAAGGTGCCGATGAGCGAGACCGGCACGACCACGCTGGGAATAAATGTGCTGCGCACGCTGCGCAAGAACACGAACACCACCACGATCACCAGCAGCACGGAAAGGATCAGGCTTTTTTCCACGTCCGCCACCGATGCCCGGATGGTGACGGTCTGGTCCATGGCGACGTGGATATCGATGGACGCGGGCATTTCGGCCTTAAGCTGGGGCAACAGGGCGCGAATGCGGTCCACCGTATCGATGATGTTGGCGTTGGGCTGCCGGTTGATGATCACCAGGACGGAAGGCTTGCCGTTGGCATATCCGGAATTGCGGATGTCTTCCACCGAATCCACCACGTCGCCGATATCGCTCATACGCACAGCGGAAACCCCGTGGTAGCTGACGATCAGCGGCGCATAGTCCTTGGCCTTGAAGATCTGATCGTTGGCGCCGACTTCCCACATCTGGTGGCCGTCGGAGAAGTGGCCTTTGGGAGTGTTCGCATTGGCGGTAGCCAGAACGGTGCGCACCTGCTCCAGCCCGATTCCGTACTTGCTTAAGGCAACCGGATTCAACTCTACGCGCACACCGGGGAGCGCGCTTCCACCCACGTTGACCTGACCTACGCCGGGCACCTGCGAAAGCTTCTGGGCCATGATGGTGGACGCCGCGTCGTAGACGTGGCCCTTGTCCAGAACATCCGAGGTGAGAGCCATCATGACGATGGGAGCGTCCGCCGGATTCACCTTGCGATAACTGGGATTCTGCGGCAGGTTGGCGGGAAGATAGCCGCGCGCGGCATTGATGGCGGATTGCACGTCGCGCGCCGCGGCATCGATATTGCGGTTGAGATCGAACTGGAGGGTGATGCTGGTGGAGCCGAGAGAACTGGAGGAGGTCATCTCCGTGACCGCGGCGATGCGGCCGAACTGGCGCTCCAGGGGCGTGGCCACGGCGGACGCCATGGTCTCAGGACTTGCGCCGGGCAGGCCCGCACTGACGTTGATGGTGGGGAAATCGACCTGCGGCAGGGGCGAGACGGGCAGCAAGCGAAACGCTACCGCGCCCGCCAGGCTGATGGCGATGAGCAGCAGCGTGGTCGCGACCGGTTTGCGGATGAACGGCTCAGAGATGTTCATAGCATCAGAATCTCCATGCCTTACCGAGCCGCCAGCGGCTCGTCTCCCGCTTCGATGATTTCGTGCTCCTGCTTTCCGGAAAAACGCCGCACCAGGCGTTCGAACCACAAATAAATCACCGGTGTGGTATACAGGGTCAGCATCTGGCTGAAGATCAGCCCGCCGATGATGGTGATACCCAGCGGACGCCGTAACTCCGAGCCGGTGCCGGCGCCCAGCGCCAGGGGCACGCCGCCGAGCAGCGCCGCCATGGTGGTCATCATGATGGGCCGGAAGCGCAACAGGCAGGCGCTGTAGATGGCATCGAGCGGGGTCATGCCGTCCTTGCGCTCGGCTTCCAGGGCGAAATCGATCATCATGATGGCATTCTTTTTCACAATGCCGATGAGCAGCACGATGCCAATCAGGGCGATAACGCTGAAATCCTGATGGCAGATGTTTAACGCCAGCAGCGCGCCCACGCCGGCCGAAGGCAAGGTAGAAATGATGGTGATGGGGTGAATGTAGCTTTCGTACAGCACGCCCAGCACGATATACACGGTGACCAGCGCGGCCAGTATCAGCACGGATTCGTTGGCCAGCGAATTCTGAAAGGCCTGGGCGGTGCCCTGGAAGGCCCCCACGATGCTCGCGGGCATGCCGATCTGGTCCTTCACCTTGTTCACCGCGTTAACCCCGTCTCCCAGGGATGCGCCGGGCGCCAGGTTAAAGGAAAGGGTCACCACCGGGAACTGGCCCTGATGATTCACGGTGATGGGCACCGAAGTCATTTCCATGTGGCTGAAGGCGTTCAGCGGCACCTGCCCGCCGTTGGCAAACACCGATGTGGACGCAATGGGCGCGCCGAACACATTATCGGAAGCCGTGGATGCCAGCGATCCGGGTCCATTGGTGATGGCGGCAGTGAGGCCGCGCGCGGTGGAAGAGGCCGAACTGCCTCCCGACACCAGGCCAACGCTGCCCCCGCCTGCGCCGATGCCGGTGCGGATGAACAGGTTGCGCAACTCCAGCGGGTTCTTCACGTAGTTGGGCTTCAGTTCCAGCACCACGTGGTATTGGTTCAACTGCGTGAACATGGTGGAGATGAGCCGCTGCCCGTAGGCGTCGTACAGGGTCTGGTCGATGGTGGACGGACTGATGCCGAGGCGCGAGGCCGTGTCGCGATCGACTACGATCATGGCACGCAGCCCCTGCACCGCCTGATCGCTGGCCACATCGCGCAGTTCCGGCTGCTTCTGCAACTCGGCCAGCATGCGCGGGGCGTAACTGTTGAGCTCGTCCTGATTGGGATCTTCCAGGGTGTACTGGAATTGGGTGCGGCTGACGCGATCTTCCACCGAAAGATCCTGCACCGGCTGCATGAAGAGGGTGATCCCCGCGACATCGGCAAGTTCCGGCTGGATGCGGCGGATGACGTCGCTGGCGCTGATTTTGCGCTCATCCAGCGGCTTGAGGTTGATCTGGATGCGCCCGCTGTTAAACGTGGTATTGGTGCCTTCGATGCCG
>JARLGM010000259.1 GCA_031292755.1 Candidatus Sulfopaludibacter sp. | reverse complement strand
AGCATCTCACAAAACATTACATATGGTAAATGTTATTTTGCGGCAAGCCCTAAGGACCGTCGAAGCCCGTTCAAGCGGCCTTTCACTCCTGTGCCAAGAAGATGGCTGTGACCCCAGAGAAGGAATAGCCGTGACCCGGGGTCAATCGAATACCAGCTCCGCGCAGCCCACATGTCGTACCGCGCGCGATCGAATTCCTCGCGCCACGCCGGGAGTTGGATCGGCTGTGAAGTGGAGCCTCCGGTGATTCGCCATGAATCCGGACCTCGCGATGGATCGCACATCTCAGCAGCGTGCTGGCGAATGAGGGGTCGATTCGCCATTGGGGCAACGGCAAAAAAGTGCTCCAGGCTCTCGAATTCCGGCGGCGCCGCCTTAGCGGCTACCAGTTTCGAATAGAAGGGAATCCGCCTTACTGTCCGTGCCCATTCCCGATTCAGCAATTCCAACTGAATTTGCGCAATTGCCTCTGATGTTAGATCGGAAGCGTACGCGGCCAGGCGTGACTCCGTATCGGGAGCCATTATACGCCTTCGCACTGCTGATATCAGTTTCATGGAAACTTCTCCAGACAAGCTAACACCCGGCACAAATTCAGACAAGCGGCTACCGGTTTATCGGCAAAGCTCACGCGACGAAGATGTCGTGGATGCGGATCAGGCCCACAGCGCGGCCGGCGGAATCGACCACGGGCAGGACGGAGATTTGCGAGGGGCGGCGTTCCATGCGCTCCAGCGCTTCGGCCAGGCTGGCTTCGGGGCCGATGGTCACCGGTGTGCGGGTCATGATATCGCCGGCGCGCAGGCCGCGGATATCGTCGTGAGTGGTGAGCGCGCGGCGCAGGTCGCCATCGGTGAGGAAGCCGGCCAGAGTGCCGTCCGGTGTGACCACGCAGGCGCCGCCGAGCGGGCAGCGGGTCATGGCGATGATGACCTCTTTGAGTGACGTACCGGGCGCGACGAAGGCCACCTGCTCGCCGCTGTGCATGGCTTCGCCCACGCGGAGCCGCAGATTGCGGCCGAGTTGTCCGCCGGGATGGAAGCGGCCGAACTCTTCGGCGGTGAAATTGCGCGCGCACATCAGCGCGATAGCCAGCGCGTGCCCGATTGCCAGGGCGGTCACGGCGCTGGCTGTGGGCGCGAGATTATTGGGGTCGGCCTCGCGCTCGACGGAAGCATCCAGCAGCACGTCCAGGTGCGCGGCGAGCGGTGAGGACATGCTGCCGAGAATGCCGATGAGCGGCGAGCGGAATTCGCGGAGCAGCGGCACCAGAGCCAGAAGCTCGGTGGAGGTGCCGTGTTTGGAAATGAGGATCGTGGGATCGCCCGGCGTGTAGATGCCCAGGTCGCCGTGCACGGCCTCGGCCGGGTGGAGAAAGACCGCGGCGGTGCCGGTGCTGCACAGGGTGGCGACGATCTTGCGCGCGATGTGGCCGCTCTTGCCGATGCCGGTGACCACAACCTTGCCGGGATGCGCCAGGATCAGTTC
The DNA here is from genome assembly GCA_031292755.1 of Candidatus Sulfopaludibacter sp. Lineage (GTDB taxonomy): Bacteria > Acidobacteriota > Terriglobia > Bryobacterales > Bryobacteraceae > Sulfopaludibacter. The sequence continues at coordinate 4,728 of JARLGM010000259.1, read as the reverse complement.
CACGGCCTGAATCAGCGCGCCATCCAGGCGGGTGGCGGCCTGCGCAATGGAGGCGGCTTCGATCTCCATGGCGGCGCGCGCCGCGGCCAGCCAGTCCTGTTTCATTTTTGTAGGAAGAACTGGCCGACGAACATGGCGTCGATGCCCGACGAATAAAAACTGCGCACGGCATCGCGCGGCGTGCAGACCAGCGGCTCCCCGAAGAGATTGAACGAGGTGTTGTAGAGCACCGGCAGTCCGGTGGCTTTGCCGGCGGCGTGCAGCAGTTTCCAGTAGAGCGGATTCTCCGCGCGATCCACCGTATGGACGCGCACCCTGCCGCCGGGAAGCAGCGCGGCGGCGAAGCGTTCCCGATGCTCGGGCTTCACGCGGCCCACGGTGGCGAGGTAGCGGGCGTTCGGCCCCACGTCGAAGTATTCGCCGGCCAGTTCCGCCGGCACCGATGCCGCGAATTTGCGAAAGGGCTCGCGATGCTTGATGAAGATATTCAGATTTTCGGTGGAGTAGGCGTCCAGCGGAGAAGCCAGAATGCTGCGGTTGCCCAGTGCCCGCGCGCCGAATTCCATGCGCCCGTGCATCCAGGCGACGATTTTGTTGTCGCTCAACTGCTCCACCGCGGTATCGATCAACTGCTCGGTGGTAAGCATGTAGCGGAAACGGAGCTTGCAGTTTTCCAGCACCTGCTTGATGTCGCCCGCGGAAAAGGCGGGTCCGAGACTGAGTGTCTCCAGGGCGACACGCTGCTGCTGCCGGAGCGTTCCATGCCAAACCTCGAGGACGGCGCCGATGGCCGTGCCGGCGTTGCCGCTCACCGGCTGGACGAAAACATGGCGGTAGCCGGAGTCATGTTCCAGGGCGGAAACCAGCAGGACGTTGAGCCCCAGACCGCCGGCCAGGCAGAGATTCTCGCCCTTGCCCGCCATGCGAATCACGGCGGCTTCCAGGGCGCCCTGCATGCCGGATGCAACGTGCGCGCGCAGTTCCTCCGGTATGGGGTCGCCGTCGGGCAGGCCGAGCTTGGCATAAAACCGCGGACCGAATCCGCCGCGCCGGATCCGTCCGGTGCTGAAAAAGCCGCGATCGATGCGCGGACCGTGATCCGCTAGGCCCACAATTTCCAGGAACAGGTCGCGGAAGCGCGTATCGCCGGCCACCGAAAGCCATTGCACCTTGTGCTCGTCGGCGCGGGATTCGAAGCCGAGCAGCTCCGTGACCCGGCCGTACAACTCGCCTAGCGAATCCGGAACGTACTGCTCCTCTTCGATCGTCATCTGCGTTCCGGAGGCGCGCCAGCGCGATCCGCAGCGCACGTCGCCGCCGCGGTCCGCCACCAGCACCGTAGCTTCCTCGAACGGCGACGCATAGTATGCCGATGCGGCATGCGCCAGATGGTGTTCCAGCACCACCACGCGGCTGCCCGGAAAGTGGGAGCGGAGCTGCAAATGAAAATCGGGACTGGGCATGGGGCGCACCAGGGCCACGGCATCCACTTGTTCCGGCTTGGCGCCGGCCAGCGACAGGCACATGGCGATGGCATGCTCGGGAAGCTCGGCTCGCCCGGCGGTACGGTTCTGGTGGCGCACCAGTTTAGATTCTTCGACGGCGGCCACCAGTTGGCCGTCCTTCAGAATGGCGCAGGCGACATCGCCGCCGATGCCGCCGATTCCCAGAATGATCATTTGCGCTTGTCTCGCTTTTCGATCTTGGCCCAGGTGTCCTTCAGCGGCAGGGTGCGGTTGAAGACCGGGTGGCCGGGCGTGGAATCGGGATCCACACAGAAGTACGCCAGGCGCTCGAACTGGTAGTACGCTCCTGCCTTGGCCTCCAGCAGCGAAGGCTCCAGCTTGGCGTCGTGCAGAATTTCGAGCGAATGGGGATTCAGATTCGCCGTGAAATCCTGCCCTTCAGGCGCGTCGCTGGGATTCTCCCTGGTGAAGAGATTGTCGTACAGGCGCACTTCGGCGGAGACGGCGTGCTGCGCCGAGACCCAATGAATGGTGGCCTTCACCTTCCGCCCGTCCGGAGCGTTGCCGCCGCGCGTGGCGGGGTCATAAGTGCAGTGCACCTCCACGACTTCGCCGGCCTGGTTTTTCACCGCGCCGGTGCAGGTGATGAAATAGCCGTAGCGAAGGCGGACCTCACGGCCCGGCGAGAGGCGGAAATACTGCTTGGGCGGATCTTCGCGGAAATCGTCCTGCTCGATGTACAGCACCTTGCTGAAGGGCACCTTGCGGGTGCCGGCGGAAGCGTCTTCGGGATTGTTGACGGCGTCAAGCTCTTCGGTCTGGCCCTCGGGGTAGTTATCGATCACCACTTTGAGAGTCCGCAGCACCGCCATCACGCGCAGCGCGCGCTTGTTCAAGTCTTCGCGCACGTGGTGCTCCAGCAGGCCCAGCTCCACGATTCCGGTGGTCTTCGATACGCCGATGGCGGCGCAGAAATTCCGCAAAGCCTCCGGTGTGAAGCCGCGGCGCCGGATGCCTGCCAGCGTGGGCATGCGCGGATCGTCCCAGCCGCGCACGTGGCCGTTCTGCACCAGCAGCAGCAGCTTGCGCTTGCTCATCATGGTGTAGGTCAGGTTGAGGCGGTCGAATTCAATCTGCTGCGGATGGTAGATGCCGAGCTGTTCGACGTACCAGTCGTACAGCGGGCGGTGATCCTCGAATTCCAGCGTGCAGATGGAGTGAGTGATCTTTTCGATGGAGTCGCTCTGCCCGTGCGCGAAGTCGTACATCGGATAGATGCACCATGTATCGCCGGTGCGGTGATGTTCGGCGTGCAGGATGCGATACATTACCGGGTCGCGCAGGTTGAGATTGGGCGACGCCATATCGATTTTTGCGCGCAGGGTGCGGGAGCCATCGGGAAATTCGCCGGCGCGCATACGCTCGAACAGCTCCAGATTCTCCTCCACCGTGCGGTTGCGGTAGGGGCTCTCTCTGCCGGGTTCGGTGAGGGTGCCGCGGTACTGCCGGATCTGGTCGGCGGTCAGGTCGCAGACGTAAGCCTTGCCGGATTTGATGAGCTGTACGGCCCATTCGTACAATTGCTGAAAATAGTCGCTGGCGTAGAACAGGCGGCCTTCCCAATCGTAGCCCAGCCAGTGGACCATCTCCATGATGGAATCCACGTACTCGGTCTCTTCCTTTTCGGGATTGGTATCGTCGAAGCGCAGGTTGGTTTTGCCGCCGAATTCCGACGCCAGCCCGAAATTCAGCCACAGCGACTTGGCATGACCGATGTGCAGATAGCCGTTCGGTTCCGGAGGAAAGCGCGTGTGCACGCGGCCCTGAAATTTGCCGGTCTTCAGGTCGTCGACGATGATGTCGCGAATAAAATTGGAGGGGCCGGATTTGGGTTCATCCGGCGGAATCGGGTTGGACGGGTTCATATCGATTTCAACTTTTCCGTGGCCTGAGCGACGCGCTTCAGGCAGGTCTCGCGGCCCAGCACTTCGAGCGTGGCAAACAGCGGCGGCGCATTCTTACGCCCGCAAGCCGCCACGCGGATGGGCTCGAACATCTGGCCGGCTTTGATGCCCAGGCTCCCCGCCGCGGCGCGGAGAGACGATTCCAAGCCATCGTGGGTGAACTCGGCGACGGCCAGGACTTCGCAGGCACGCTGCAAGACTCTCAGCGCCATGGCGGCATCGCCCTTCTTGGGGATCAACTCGGCGGCGTCGTAGGGCGCCAGTTCATCCTCGAAAAAGAAATCGCCCACGGTCAGCACTTCGTTCAGCAGGCGGATGCGTTCGCGGACCAGCAGGGTGATTTGCGGCAGCTTCGCTGTGTCATAGCCGGCGTTCTTGACGATAGGCGTAAGTTCCGCGCACACTTCCTCGGGAGACTGCGCGCGAATATATTCCGCATTCAGCCACACGGCCTTCGGGTCGAAAGGCTCCTGCTCGCTGAAGTTGACCACCGCGTTGCTGCGATTCACGCCCTCCAGCGAAAACACTTCGACCAGCTCCTGGCGCGACATCTTCTCCCGATCGTCCTTGGGCGACCAGCCCAATAGGCAGATGAAATTCACAAATGCCTGCGGCAGAAAACCGGCATCGCGGTAGGTAGTCACGCTGACCACAGGTCCGTGGCGGCGCTTGGAAAGCTTGGTGCCATCGGGCGCCACCAGCAGCGGGAGATGCGCGAACGTGGGAGGCGTCACGCCCGCGGCTTCGAAAATCAATACGTGCTTGAAGGTATTGGTGAGATGATCCTGCCCGCGGATAATGTGGCTGATCCGCAGGTCCGCGTCATCGGCGCAGGATGCCAGGTGGTAGGTGGGCATGCCGTCGCTGCGCAGCAGCGCGAAATCTTCGATATCGGCGCTGGATTTGGACTGCTCTCCATAAACCGCATCGGTGAAGTGAATGCTGCGTACGGTATCGCGCGGCACGCGGTAGCGCAGCGCGAACGGCTCACCGGCGGCGGCGCGGCGGTCGCTCTCTTCGCGCGTTAGTTCGCGCATCCCGGCATTAAACAGCCAGGTGCCCTGCGCCCCGGATTTATCGGCTTCGCCGGCTTGCGGCGGCGTGAAATCGCGATAGGCCAGATCTTTTAGGAAAATCGCCTCCGCAATCTGTTTGTGCAGGGCCAGACGTTCCGACTGTTTGTACTGCTCATCCCATCCCAAATCCAGCCAGGCAAGGCCATCGAATATGGAATTCAGGGAAGTCTCGGTGTTGCGCTCGACGTCGGTATCGTCGATGCGCAGGATCATGGTTCCGCC
>JARLGM010000258.1 GCA_031292755.1 Candidatus Sulfopaludibacter sp. | reverse complement strand
CTGGACTGTGCGGCCACGGTGGGCCAGGTGGGCAACGTGGACCACGAAAACGTTTCGCACGGCAAGGCGGGACGCACCCGCTGGATGGGTAAGACTCCGCACAACCGCGGCGTCACGATGAACCCGGTCGATCACCCGCACGGCGGCGGCGAGGGCAAGACCAGCGGCGGCCGTCACCCGGTGACGCCGTGGGGCCAGCCCACGCGCGGCTTCAAGACGCGCAACAACAAGCGCACCGATAAGTGGATCGTCACGCACAAGAGTAAGAAGAGGTAAGCGAACATGGGTCGATCAGTCAAAAAAGGGCCGTTTACCGATACGCACCTGGAAGCCAAGCTGGCCGTGCTGGTAGCCACCAATGAGAAGAAGGTGGTCCGCACCTGGTCCCGGCGTTCCACGATTCTGCCGGAATTCGTGGGGCAGACCGTGGCGGTGCACAACGGCAAGAAATTCATTCCGGTGTACGTCACCGAGAATATGGTGGGCCACAAGCTGGGTGAGTTTTCGCCCACCCGGACCTTTAAGGGCCACTCGGTGAAGGCGGCGACGGAGAAGACGGCGAAGCCGTCATAGGCCGGCACGTAGTAGCTAAGGAAACTGCAATGGAAGCCAAAGCAGAAGCAAGATACATTCGAATCTCGCCGCAGAAAGCGCGGCTGGTTGTGGACCTGATCCGCGGCCTGCAGGCGGGAAAAGCGCTGAACACCCTGCGCGCCACCAACAAGCGGATTGCGCCGACGGTGGAAAAAGTGCTGCAGTCGGCCATCGCCAACGCGGTCAACCGCAACGAAGATGTGGATGTGGACCGCCTGTACGTCTCCAGCGCCCTGGTCAACGAAGGGCCGCGGATGAAGCGCGTGCGGCCGGCGCCGATGGGCCGCGCCTACCGGTACCAGCGCCGTTCGGCACATATCGTCATTAAGGTGGCGGAGAAGGAAGCATAGATGGGACAGAAAGTTCACCCGTACGGTTTTCGGCTGGGATTCAATAAGCCGTGGCGGTCCCGCTGGTTTGCCAACCATGGTTACGCCAAGCTGCTTCAGGAAGATCTGGAACTGAAGGAGGGCCTGCGCGACCGTCTGAAGAGCGCCGGCGTCAGCTCGATCGAGGTGGACCGGCCCGGCAACAAGCTGCGGGTCACCATCCGCACCTCGCGTCCCGGCATCATCATCGGACGCAAGGGCGCGGAAATCGAGAAGCTGAAGCAGGACATGGCCAAGCGGACCAAGCGCGAGGTCTTCATCGACATTCAGGAAGTGCACAAGCCGGAGCTGGATGCGCAACTGGTTTGCGAATCCATCGGGCTGCAGCTCGAAAAGCGCGTGGCGTTTCGCCGTGCCATGCGGAAGGCCGTGGATTCGGCGCTGCGTTTCGGTTGCAAGGGGATTAAGGTGCGCGTGTCGGGCCGTTTGAACGGCGCGGAAATCGCGCGCAGCGAATGGTATCTGCAAGGGCAGCTTCCGCTGCATACCCTTCGCGCCGATATCGACTACGGGTTTGCGGAAGCGCACACTACGTACGGTGTGATCGGGATCAAGACCTGGATCTACAAGGGCGAAATTCTGGATCTGACCAAGCGGCGGGGTGGCTTGCTGCCCGAGCCGGAACCGCGGCGCGACCGTGGGGAACGCCGGGATCGTGGTGACCGCGGCGACCGTGGAGGCCGCGGGCGGGATCGCGGCGACCGTCCGTTTACGCCGCCCAGCAGCCAGCCTCCGGTGAGCGCGGCTCCGGTGGAGACCGGGCCGGCCACGCAGACTCCGCCCAGCGATCTGCCGCGTCCGGCAGCGCGTCCGGCGGCTCCGATTCTGCCGCCGATGATGTCGCCGCAGGCGCCGTCGTGGAAGCAGGAAGCGCGGCAGGACGCGCATCCGGCTCCCGAAACCGAGACCAAACCGGCCGCCGATAAGCCGGAAGGTCCGGGCGAGAACCAATAAAGGACTGAGGGCAAACCGCCATGATGATGCCAAAGAAGGTCAAGTTCAGAAAGCAGCAGCGCGGGCGCATGGCCGGGAAGGCCTGGCGCGGCTCGTCGATCGCTTTCGGGGAGTTCGGGCTGAAGAGCCTGGAGTGCGCGTGGATTACCGACCGGCAGATTGAAGCCGCTCGTGTGGCCATGACCCGCTCCATCAAGCGCGGCGGCAAGGTTTGGATCCGGCTCTTTCCGGACAAGCCGATCACCAAGAAGCCGGCTGAAACCCGTATGGGTAAAGGCAAGGGCGCTCCGGAGCAGTGGGTCGCGGTGATCCGCCCCGGGAAGATTCTGTTTGAAATGGAAGGCGTGGACCGGGCGACCGCCACGGCGGCTATGCGTCTGGCGGCTCACAAGCTGCCCATCAAGACGAAGTTCATCAGCCGGGACGATGTGGAGTAAGGTTTTATGAAATCTCAGAAAGTTCGCGATCTCGACACCGATGAGTTGAATCGCCAGTTGTCTGAAATGGACGAGCAGATGTTTCGTCTTAAGTTTCAGATGTCCATGGGGCAGATGGACGGGCTGAAGAAGGCGCGTTTGATGAAGAAGACGCGGGCCCGGATATTGACCGTACTGCGCGAGAGAGAAATCGCGGGAGCGAAGAAATAAGATGGCCGAACAAGAAGCCAGCCAGGGTCACAAGAACGAGAAAGTGGGCGCTGTGGTTTCCACCAAAATGCAGAAGACCATCGTGGTGGAAGTCAGCCGCCGGGTGCCGCATCCGCTGTACAAGCGCATCATCGGCAAACGCAAGAAGTTTTACGCCCACGACGAAGAGGGCACGGCCAAGACGGGCGACGTGGTGCGCATTGTGGAATGCCGGCCGCTGAGCAAGTTGAAGCGCTGGCGCCTGGTGGAAGTGGTTCGCCGTGCGGCCCAGGTGGGCGCCCAGCCGTCGGTTTTGGATGTGAAGGTTTAAGGACAGGGCCCAGGGGTCGGGGGCCAGTGGCCAGGGTGAGTGATCCCCGGCCCCTGGCCCCCGGAACCCGGCCCCAGGAGCGAAGCGACTTATGATTGGAATGCGTACAATTCTCGAGGTGGCCGATAATTCCGGCGCGCGCAGGCTGAGTTGCATCCTGCCGCGCGGTGGCGACCTCGGCCTGCGCGCCGGCCTGGGTGACGTGGTCACGGCCGCCGTGAAAGAGGCCGCTCCCGATTCGGCGATCAAAAAAGGGAAAGTGGTGCGCTGCGTGATCGTCCGTATGCGCAAGGAGACGCGGCGCAAGGACGGCACGTATATCCGTTTCGATTCCAACGCCGCGGTACTGATCAACGATGTGGGCGAGCCGGTGGGTACCCGTGTATTCGGTCCCGTGGCGCGCGAGCTGCGCGACAAGAAATTCATGAAAATCGTGTCGCTGGCCCCCGAGGTAATCTGATGGGAATCGCAAAGAAGAAGCCGGTTCCGCCGGCGCGGATAGAGATCAAGAAGGAAGACACGGTCAAGGTGATCAGCGGCCGTGATTCGGGCAAAACCGGGCGCGTTCTGCGCGTCGACCGCGCCACCGGGAAACTGCTGGTGGAGCACGTGATGATGATCAAGCGTCACACCCGGCCCAACCCGCAGAAGCAGATCAAAGGCGGCATTGCCGAACGCGAAAGCCCGATTCCGGTTTCCAACGTTCTGATTGTGTGCCCGGGCTGCAATAAGGCGGTGCGCATCGCGCATCACGTGGATGTGGTTGCCGGCGGAAAGACCCGCCGCACCAGAGTTTGCCGCAAATGCGGGCAGACGCTGGACAGGAAGTAGAAGAATGGGGGCCGGGATCCAGGATCCGGGGGCCAGGGTGAGGACGCGCTCTACGCAGTTTTCCCCGGCCCCCGATCCCCGGTCCCAGGCCCCAGGAGCGAAGCGACAATGGCAGCACGTTTGAGAGAGCATTATTTGAAGAAAGTGGTTCCGACCCTGACCCAGGAGTTCGGCTACAAGAACATCATGGCGGTGCCGAAGATCTCCAAGATCTCGGTCAACATCGGCATGGGCGAAGCCACGCAGAACGCCAAGCTGATGGATGGCGCGGTGAACGAGCTGGGGCAGATCGCCGGCCAGAAGCCGGTGGTGACCAAGGCCACCAAGAGCATCGCCCAATTCAAGCTCCGCGAGGGCCAGGCGATCGGCTGCATGGTGACGCTGCGCGGCGACCGTATGTTCGAATTCTTCGACCGCCTGGTGAACGTGGCGCTGCCGCGCGTCCGCGACTTTCGCGGGGTGTCGAGCAAGAGTTTCGATGGCCGTGGGAACTACACGCTGGGCGTGAAGGATCAATTGATTTTCCCGGAGATCGATTACGCCAAGGTGGATAAGACCAAGGGTATGAATATCTGCATTACCACCACGGCCCGCACCGATGCGGAGGGCCTGGCGCTGTTGCGCCAGATGGGAATGCCATTCCGGCAGTAGAGGAGATTTAAGAACTAATGGCCACGACTGCAAAAATCGCCAAAGATATCAAGCTGGAGAAGATCCGCCGGGAATCCCAGTTGGCTAAGGCCCAAGGCAAGCCCGGAATCGACAAGCATCCCACACGTCACCGCAACCGCTGCTGGCGCTGTGGACGGCCGCGGGCTTTCCTGCGGAAATTCGGCATTTGCCGCCTGTGCTTCCGCCAGCTCGCTTTGAACGGCGAGATCCCCGGCGTGACGAAAGCCAGTTGGTAGGAAGTGAAGTAGGAGAACTATGACAAGCGATCCCATCGCCGACATGCTGACTCGCGTGCGCAACGCGATCCAGGCCCGCCACCCCAAAGTGGACGTGCCGGCCTCCAAGCTCAAAACGGAAATCGCGCGGATCCTCAAGGAAGAGGGTTACATCACCAACTTCAAGGTGGCCGAAGAAGGCGCGAAGAAAACCATCAAGATCTATTTGAAGTACTCGGCCAACAATTCGCCGGTGATCTCCGCCATCGAGCGGGTGTCGCGGCCGGGTTGCCGGGTGTATGTGGGGCAGACCGATATCCCGCGCGTGCTGGGAGGGCTGGGCATCAACATTATGACCACTCCGCGCGGTGTGATGACCGGCCGGGACGCTCATAAAGAGCACCTCGGCGGTGAAATTCTGTGCCGCGTATGGTAGGAGTCGATTGCTGACAGCCGATGGCTGAAGGCTTCCTGGAGCTATATGTCTAGAATTGGTAAAAAGCCGATTCCGCTGCCGAGCGGCGTGAAAATACAGATCGGCGAACAATTGCAGGTGACCGGGCCGAAAGGTACTCTCACGGTGCCCATCCCCGATGGGATCAGCCTGGAGCAGAATGGCAACATCCTGAACGTGAAGCGCGCTTCCGACCAGCAAGCCGCACTGCATGGGCTCACCCGCGCGCTGGCGGCAAATGCCGTGCAAGGGGTGTCCGGCGGTTTCATCCGGGAACTGGACATCGTCGGCATCGGCTACCGTGCGGACGTGAAGGGCAAGGTCGCCACGTTTACCCTGGGGTATTCGCACCCCATCGAGTTCCTGCTGCCCGATGGCGTGGATTTGAAGATCGACAAACAGACGCACCTGGTGCTGAGCGGTTACGACCGCCAGTTGCTGGGGCAGGTGGCGGCGAAGATGCGCGCGCTGCGCGAGCCCGATCCGTATAAGAACAAGGGCGTCCGGTACACCGGCGAAGCGCTGCGCAAGAAGGTCGGCAAGACCGGGGCGGGTGGCAAATGATTAAGATGATCGAAAAGAAGGAAATCCGCAGTCGCATTCATAAGCGGATCCGGCGCAAGCTGGCGGGCACGGCCGAACGGCCCCGCCTGGCGGTATTCCGCAGCGTGGCGCACATTTATGCCCAGGTGATCGACGATGCGTCGGCCACCACTCTGGTGTCGGCATCGAGCGTGGACAAGGGCGGCAAGACCAACGGCGGTAATGTGGTGGCGGCCAAGGCGATTGGCAAGCTGGTGGCCCAGCGGGCGCAGGAAAAGGGCATCAAAAGCGTGGTCTTCGACCGGGGCGGCTATCAGTATCATGGCCGCGTCAAGGCGCTGGCCGATGCGGCGCGGGAAGCGGGACTGGAGTTCTAATTCATGATAACGACTCAGAAGCGCATCGATCCGGCGACGCTCAATCTCAAAGAGCAGGTCGTCGCGATCAACCGTGTCACCAAAGTGGTGAAGGGCGGCAAGAATCTCAGCTTTTCGGCTCTGGTGGTGATCGGCGATCCCAGTGCGAAGGTGGTAGGGTACGGCGTCGGTAAGGCCAAGGAAGTGCCGTCGGCCATCCGCAAGGGCATTGAAGCGGCCAAGAAGAATCTGCGCAAGGTCAACGTGGTGGATACCACCATCGCCCACCGGG
>JARLGM010000257.1 GCA_031292755.1 Candidatus Sulfopaludibacter sp. | reverse complement strand
ACCTCTCTGAGAAAGCTAGCCTTTCGGGCAGATTGTCGGATTCCTGCGCAGAGCCGTTTTTTCTATAGGGAGACCGGATGACGAAAATCGGCGTGCTGTATGGAATGGAAGAGACCTTTCCACCCGCTCTGGTGGACCGCATCAACGCCATGGGTGTGACCGGCGTAACGGCGGAGCACCTGCGCGTCGGCGGTGTTGCCATGGCGATGCCCAGCGGATACGACGTCATCATCGACCGGATTTCTCACGATATTCCGTTTTATCGCTCGTACCTGAAAAACGCGGTGCTCACCGGCACTAAGGTGATCAACAATCCGTTCTGGTGGAGCGCCGACGATAAGTTTTTCAACTATGCGCTGGCATCGAAGCTGGGAGTGGCGGTCCCGCCCACGGTCCTGCTACCGCATAAGCAGCACCCTGCGGGCACCACCGACAAGAGCATGCGGAATCTGGAATATCCGCTCAACTGGGGGACAATTTTCAACTACGTCGGTTTCCCCGCGTTTCTGAAGCCGCACGATGGCGGCGGATGGAAGAGCGTCTACAAAGTGGATTCGCCCCAGGAGTTCTTCGCGGCTTACGATGAAAGCGGAGCCCTGTGCATGACCTTGCAGGGCGCGGTGCAGTTCCAGGAATATTTCCGCTGCTATGCCATCGATCGCAAGAAGGTCCACGTAATGCGCTACGACCCGGGCCAGCCGCACCATTTGCGCTACGTGCCGGGCAATCCGCCGCCTTCGCGAAGCCTGGGCGAGCGCATGGTGAATGACGCCCTGACCCTCTGCCGCGCTCTGGGATACGATCTGAACACGGTGGAATTCGCCGTGCAGGACGGCATTCCCTATGCCATCGATTTCATGAACCCGGCGCCGGACGCCGCCTTGGAATCGGTGGGGCCGGAAAATTTCCGGTGGGTGGTGGATGCGGTTGCCCAAATGGCGGTGGAGCGGGCGCTGGCTCCGGCGGAAACCGTGCCCTACCACTGGTCGCAATTTCTGGCGCCGCCCCGCGTGAAGGAGACGGCATCATGAGCATCAACACGCCACCCAGCCTCAGCATCGGCATCGAAGAGGAATACCAAACGGTCGACCCGGTGACCCGCGACCTGAAATCCCACATCCACGCCGAGATCGTGCAGAAGGGCAAAAGCCTGCTGGCCGAGCGCGTGAAGCCGGAGATGCACCAATCGGTAGTGGAGATCGGTACCGGCGTCTGCAAGAACATTCAGGAAGCCAAGGAAGAGATTCGCGACATCCGTCGCCAGATTGTCGGCCTGGCGCGCGAGAACGGCCTGCGCCTGGCTGCCGGCGGCACGCATCCGTTCGCCCAGTGGCGCGAGCAGGAGATCTACCCTGACGATCGTTATAAGGTGATCGTGGAGGACCTGAAGATGGTGGCGCGCGCCAACCTGATTTTCGGGCTGCACGTGCACATTGGCGTGGAGGATCGCGAGACCGGCATCCAACTGATGAACAGCGCGCGATATTTTCTGCCGCACCTGCTGGCGCTCTCGGCGAATTCCCCCTTCTGGCTGGGCATGGATACCGGGCTGCGCTCCTATCGCTGCAAGGTGTTCGACAAATTTCCGCGCACCAACATCCCGGACCTGTATCAAAGCTGGAGCGAATTCGATAACTACGTCAAGCTGTTGATCCAGACCAATTGCATCGATAACGCCAAAAAGATCTGGTGGGACATCCGGCCCCATCCGCACTTTCCGACCCTGGAATTTCGCGTGTGCGACATGCCCATGCGCCTGGAAGAGAGCATCGCCATCGCGGCGCTGTGCCAGGCAATCATCGCCAAGCTGTACCGGCTGCACGAGCAGAATCTCTCCTTCCGGCACTACAGCCGCTCGCTCATCATGGAAAATAAGTGGCGTGCCGCGCGCTACGGACTGGACGGCAAGATGATCGATTTCGGCAAGCAGACGGAAGTGCCGGCGCGTCAGCTTATCGAAGAGATCCTGGAATTCGTCGCCGACGTTTCCGCGGAGCTGGGCAGCGGGGAAGAAATCGGATACGTGCGGCGCATTCTGGAGCATGGCAACGGCGCGGACCGCCAGTTACGCGTGTTCCAGGAGACCGGTGATCTGAAACAGGTAGTGGACTATATGATTCAAGAAACCGAACACGGACTTGCCAACGCAGCGGGGATAAGCCATTGACCCGCGTGGACCCGGAATTGATTCCCGGCGCGCGCAACGCCATCGAGACATGCCTGCGCATTCAACCGGACGAGAAGACCACGCTGATTACAGACCGCGCCTGCAGCGAGATCGGCGCGGCGCTGGCGCAGGAGTTGAACCGCAAGGCCCTGCGGTACAACGAATTCATTCTCGAAGACCTGGCGCCGCGCCCGCTGGTGGACATGCCGCGCGAAGTGCTGGACGATATGGAGTCCAGCGACGTCAGCATCTTCGCCGTGAGAGCCCAGGCCAACGAATTGCGCACGCGCATGCAGATGACCGACGTGGTGAACCGGCGTAAGATGCGGCACGCCCACATGGTCAATATCGACCGGCGCATCATGCTGGAGGGGATGCGCGCCGATTTCGAAGAAGTGGACCGCATCAGCACGCAGGTATGGCAACTGGCCGGCGCCGCGCGTGAAATCCGCGCTACCAATCCCGCCGGCACAGACATCCTGGGCCGCTTTTCCAGCGAACTGAAATGGCTGAAGACCAGCGGCATCATCAGTCCCAACAAGTGGGGCAACCTGCCGGGCGGCGAAACCTTCACCACCCCGGCGCAGGTGGACGGCACCTTCGTGATCGATGGCGTGGTGGGCGATTACCTCTGCGAAAAATACGGCGACCTGCGCGACAATCCCCTGACTATCGTGGTCTCCGCCAGCCGCCTGCGCGAGGCCCACTGCGCCAACAAAGCGCTGGAGGAGGAGTTCTGGCAGTATTGCCACACCGACGAAAACAGCGACCGCGTGGGCGAGTTCGCTATCGGCACCAACATCGCCGTGCATGACGTGATCGGCAATATTCTACAGGATGAGAAGATTCCCGGCATCCATATCGCCTTCGGCAATCCGTACGGAGCGCATACCGGCGCGGACTGGTATTCCTCCACCCACATCGACGTAGTGGGGCGCAAATTCGACGTCTGGATCGATGGCCGGCAGATCATGCATTCTGGAGCGTTCCTGCTTGATTCCCTCGCACCGCCAGTGGTTTAACCGCAACTACTCGCCGGATAAATACGGCCGCTTCCTCGCTCTGATGGAGCGGCAGTGCGGCGAGCCTGTGCAGTTCCGCCATAGCGAAACGCCGTGCTTTCTGCCGGCATCGCTGATCGCGCGCATGGCGCAGTACGGCCGCGAAATGGTGGAGCAGTTGATGGCTGACGCGCAGTACCAGGCGGATTCGCGCGCCGCCATTCCGCCCGGGTATCGCGTGCCAAACGAAGATCCGCGGCCGCTGTTCGTGCAGGCGGATTTCGGGCTCGACGCGCAGCGCCGCCCCCAATTGGTGGAGATTCAGGGATTCCCCAGTCTCTACGCCTACCAGCCTCTCATGGCGGCCTGCTACCAGGAGGCATACGGCTTGGACGAACGCCTCACCCCGCTGCCCGGCGGCCTCGGGACCGCCGAGTACCGGCAACTGCTGGGCGAGGCCATCGTGGGCACGCAGGATCCGGAGAATGTGGTTCTCCTCGAAATCGATCCCTGGCATCAAAAGACGCGCCACGATTTTCTGCTCACCGAGCGCCTGTTCGGCGTGCGCACCGTGGATATCGCCACCCTGCGCAAGCGCGGCAACCGGCTCTTCTACGATCGGGACGGCGTCGAGACCCCCGTCCGCCGCATCTACAACCGCGTCATCGTGGACGAACTCGTCCGCCGCCAGGTTCCGCTCGCCTTCGATTTTCGCGACGAGTTGGACGTCGAGTGGGCCGGGCATCCCAACTGGTTTTTCCGCCTGAGCAAATTCTCCTTGCCTTACCTCCGCCATCCCGCGGCGCCGCACACCAGTTTCCTGACGAACGTCCCGGCGGTTCTTCATCCCGAGCGCTACGTGCTCAAGCCGCTGTACTCCTTTGCCGGCACGGGCGTCATCGTCGGGCCTACGGCTGAAGAGATCGCCGCGGTACCCGCCGGAAAGCGCGGCGAGTACATCCTGCAGGAGCGCGTGGACTTCCAACCGGTCGTGGAAACACCGCTCGGCGCCACCAAAATCGAGGTGCGCATCATGTATCTCTGGCTGGACCGCTTACGGCCCGTGAACACCATTATCCGGATGGGCCGCGGCAACCAGATGGGCGTGGATCACAATAGGGGAATGGAATGGGTCGGCGGCTCGGCCGGATTTATCGATCCCGCGCTATAGCCATGCTGAATGTCGAACTAGCCGTTCGCGGCGTTGCTACCGGCCTGATCATCGCGGCTCCGGTGGGCCCGGTGAACGTGTTATGCATGCAGCGAACCCTTGGGAAAGGTTGGAAATCGGGCCTGGTATCGGGGTTGGGCGCAGCCGTGGCCGATACGATCTATGGCTCCGTCGCCGCCTTCAGCATCACCCTGGTGATCGATTTTCTGCTGCGCGAGCAGTTCTGGATCCGCGTCCTGGGCGGCTCGCTGTTGATCCTGATCGGTGCGTTGTACTATTTCCGTAAGCCGCAGGAACTCACTGAGAAGAAGGACGAAGCCGCGAACTCCGACTTTTTCTCGACTTTTCTGCTGACCGCCACCAATCCCACGACCGTGCTCTCGTTCCTCGCCGTGCTGGCCACCCTGGGCATGAAAGAGCAGCGCGCCGTGTGGGCGACCGTTTTGCTCGTCGGCGGCATTTTCACCGGCTCCATGATGTGGTGGATCATCCTTACCGTCTCGGTCACCGCGCTGCGCCGGAAGATCGATGACCGGGCCATGGTCTGGATGAACCGGGTCGCCGGCTTCGCCATCGGCGGTTTTGGAGTGGTCAATATCATCCTGGGTTTGAGCGCGAAACGCCATTGACAGCCTGATTACATCCGGGTAACCTATTTATATCCGGGTACAATGATGACGAAGGAATCGCGCAAAGAGGCCATCCGGAAGTTCAAAGAACGCAAGCCACAACTGGGCGCTTTCGCTATACGCTGCACGGCCACCGGGCAAGTGTGGGTGGGCGCGTCGCGGAACCTGGATGCCACCAGGAACGGCTCCTGGGCCTTCCTCCGGAACGCCGGCCATCCGGACAAGTCGTTGCAGCGGGAGTGGGATCTCCACGGCGAGCCGGCGTTCCAATACGAGATCCTGGAAAAGCTGGAGGAAGATCTGCCGGTCATCGCCATCGCGGACCAACTGAAGGAAAGCAAGCGCCGATGGGTGGAGAGGCTGAGCGCCCGCCCCATGTCACCGTAGCGTCAGACCCACGCTGCGGAGCACTTCCGGCGACACATTGCGCCCGCACAACACAACCGCCACGTTCTTTTCCGTATACCGTCCCGCATCCTTCAGAAACGCCGCCACGGCCACAGCCGCGGCGCCTTCGATGAGCCAGTGTTCTTCGAGCAGCACACGCTCCATCGCCGCCTGAATTTCCGCTTCGGAAACGAAGGCGGCGCGGTCTACCACGCGCCGGCACAATTCCAGTGTGATGGACCCGGGTTCCAGGCCGCCGGCCGTGCTTTCCGAAAGAGTCGGCAGTTCCGGAACATCGATGATGCTGCCGGCCGTCATGCAGGCGTGCATCACCGGCGAGTTCGCCGGCCAGCAACCCACGATTTCGGTGGCGGGCGAAACGGCTTTCAGGTACGAGCCGATTCCCGCGATCAATCCACCGCCGCCGACGGCCACGAAGACCGCGTCGATCCGTGGCAACTGCCGGCATAGCTCTACCGCGATGGTCCCCTGCCCGGCTATGACATCGGCATCGTTGTAAGGGGAAATGAACACCTTGCCGGACGAATCGGCGGCGCGGCGGGCGGCTATTTCGGCGGTCAGAGGATCCTCTCCCGCCTGGAGTATGCGCGCGCCCAGCGCCTGGATGCGGCGCGCTTTGGCAGGCGACACCTGCGCTGAAACGTACACCTCGGCGGAGACGCCGCGTGCCTGCGCCGCCGCCGCTACGCCCAATCCGTGATTGCCGTTGGAGGCGGCAATCACACCCGCCGCCGCCTCTTCCGGCGTCAGGCGCGCCATCTTGTGCGATGCCCCGCGAAACTTGAAGGAGCCGGTGTGCTGCAGATGCTCCAGTTTCAGGAACGCGCCGCCCAGCGCGGCGGACCGCTCCAGCGGCGTTTCGCGAACCACGGATCGGATGCGTTCGTAAGCGGCAAGGATGGCGGCTTTCACACTATATAGAATAGATTGCTATGCCGCTCAATCGATTTGC
>JARLGM010000256.1 GCA_031292755.1 Candidatus Sulfopaludibacter sp. | reverse complement strand
CGCCGTCCGGTCGCCGGCCGGATAACGCTCTTCCTTGCCCGTTTTGAGATTGCGCACCACCACCTCGGCATTGCCTTCGGCGGGCGCGATGCGGTACGCAAACCATTCGCCGTTGGCCGATACCACCGGCGCCTGAATGCGCTTCCAGCTCAAAATATCCGCGAGTTGGAGGGGCTTCTGCGCCTGTCCAAACGCGCCAAACGCAAGCAGAGTGAGAGAGAGGATCCGGCACTTCATATAGGCCGGATCGTATCACAATGCAGGCAGCGCAGGACTGCCGGAGCCGCCCGCTACTTTTTCTCCTCAGGCGTTTTCGCGCCCTCGGAAAGCAGCGGCATCGAGCCTCCGCTGGCGGGATTCAGCAGGCCGGTTTTGGTATACAGCAACAGCTTGTCGCGCGTGTCGGTGATGTCCAGGTGCCGCATGGTGAGTTGCCCGATGCGGTCCTGCGGCGAGAACATCGATTCGCCTTTTTCCATGGTCAGCCGCTCCGGTTTGTAGGTGAGGTTCGGGCTGGTGGTATCGAGGATCGAATAATCGTTGCCGCGCCGCAGTTCCAGCGTGACTTCACCGGTGATGGCGCGCGCCACCCAGCGTTGCGCCGTCTCCCGAAGCATGATGGACTGTGGATCGAACCAGCGGCCCTGATACAGCAGGCGGCCCAGCCGGAGTCCGTTGATGCGGTACTGCTCGATGGTGTCCTCGTTGTGGATGCCGGTCAGCAGCCGTTCGTATCCAATGAATAGCAGCGCCAGGCCGGGAGCCTCGTAAATGCCGCGGCTCTTGGCTTCGATGATGCGGTTTTCAATCTGGTCGCACATGCCCAGCCCATGCCGCCCGCCAATGGCATTGGCCTCCAGCACGAGTTGCACCGGGTCGTCATAGGTCACGTGGTTGAGCGCCACCGGCTGGCCTTCCTCGAACCGGATGGTGACCACTTCCGGCGGGATAGCCACGTCTTCGCGCCAGAAGGGCACGCCCATGATCGGCTCGACGATCTTTACGCCTTTATCCAGATGCTCCAGGTCCTTGGCTTCGTGAGTGGCGCCCCAGATGTTGGAATCGGTCGAGTACGCCTTCTCCACGCTCATCTTGTAGGTGAGACCGCTGCGGATCATGTACTCGGACATTTCCTTACGTCCGCCCAGTTCATCGATGAAAGCCTGGTCGAGCCACGGTTTGTAGATGCGCAGCGCGGGGTTGGCCAGCAGACCGTAGCGGTAGAAGCGCTCGATATCGTTGCCTTTGAAGGTGCTGCCGTCGCCCCAGATGTGGACGTCGTCTTCCTTCATGGCGATCACAAGCATGGTGCCTGTGACCGCGCGGCCGATGGGCGTGGTATTGAAGTAGTGTACGCCGGCGGTGGAGATGTGAAACGCGCCCGCCTGCAGTGCGGCGATGCCTTCCACCACCAGGAGCTTCCGGCAATCGATCAGGCGCGCCTTTTCGGCGCCGTATTGCAGCGCGCGGCGGGGAATCTCGTCGTAATCGGGCTCATCGGGCTGGCCCAGGTTGGCAGTGTAGGAATAAGGAATGGCGCCCTTGGCACGCATCCAATGGATGGCGGCACTGGTATCGAGTCCGCCGGAGAAAGCCAGGCCTACTTTTTCGCCCTCAGGCACGTTCTGCAGAATGTTTCCCATTTGAAAGATTAGGATAGCGTGAGTGGCGGCCCCCCGGCCTCACTCCGATCCAGCACAGGGCGCCGGCCAGGTAGAGCGCCGCCATAAAACACAGCGGAAGCGTCCAATTGGCACGATGCTGCACCAGGTATCCGAAGACGATGGGGCACAGGATGCCGCCAATCTGACCGGACGTATTCATGGCCGCGCTGAGCACGCCGGAGTGCGCGCCTCCCAGGTCGATGCAGGTGCTCCAGGCCGCGCCCAGCAGGAAGTTCGAGGCGGCGCCGGCCAGGCCGATCAGGATCGCGCAGGCCACGGCGCTGGGCGTCAGGGTGCCGGCCAGCAGGAACATTCCCGCGGCTGCGAGAGAAACTCCGCCCACCGCGGCCCGGCCGATCCGCAAGCCATAGCGCCGGGTCAGGCGATCGGTGGCGATGCCGCCGAAAAGATCGGCGAGCACGCTCAGAGTGAGAGGCAGCCCGGCCAGCATACCGAGTGGGAATCCCGAATACCCGCGCACATCCCGCAGGTAGGCCGGCAGCCAGGTGACATAGAAATTGAAGCCGTAGCTTTGCGTGAAGTACATCAGGCAGAGCGCTGCCACGCTGCGATTGGCCAGCAAGGCGGCCCAATCCGTGCGCCCTTCGGTGCGGGCCGGGGCTGCGCGCCCTGCCTCAATGTAGGCCCGCTCCCCGGCGTTGGCCGCGGGATGCTCTCCCGGCGTGTCCCGAAACCAGCGGTACCAGAACATAGCCCAGAGGAATCCAACCGAACCGAAGATGGCGAACAGCGCGCGCCACGGAAGATGAGCGAGCAGCACGGTGACCAGGACCGGCGTCAACCCGCCCGCGAGATGCGCGCCCATAAAGAAGATGCCCTGAGCCGTACCCCGCTCGCCGATGGGGAACCAGGCGGAAAAAGTGCGCGCCACGTTGGGCCACGCGCCCGCTTCGCCGGCGCCGAACAGGAATCGCGTGGCCAGCAGCCATCCGTAGTTGGCCGCCGCGCCGGTGAGCATGGTGAAACTGGACCACCACGCCACGATTCGGGTCAACACGCGGCGCGTGCCCATGCGATCTCCCCACCAGCCGGTAGGAATCTCGAACAGGGCGTAGGCCAGGGTGAACGCGCTGAAGACCAGGCTCATCTCCACTTGCGAGAGATGCAGGTCGCGCATGATATCGGGCGCCGTCACCGCGATGCAAACGCGGTCGGTGTAGGTGATGGCGGCCAGCAGCACCGCCATGCCCAAGACTTTGTAGCGCGCGCGTGTCCGGATGGTCTGCATGTGCGGCGTGCCCATCCAGGGTATCGCACGGGCGCGATATGCTACGAGAGTATGGCGGAACTGCAGTTGATTCCCTGCGGGAATTGCGGCGCGACCAATCGCGTGCCGGTGGAAAAGCTGCGCAGCGGGCGCGTCCCGGTTTGCGGGCGCTGCAAGACGCCGCTGGCGACGCGGCAACAGCCGGTGGAGATCACCGACGCCAATTTCGCGGCCCAGGTGGAAGGCGCGCAATTGCCGGTGCTGATTGACATGTGGGCTCCCTGGTGCGGACCGTGCCGGTACCTGGCGCCGGTGGTCGAGGAACTGGCTATCGAGCTTGCCGGGCGGGTGGTGGTCGGCAAGATGAATGTGGATGAGAATCCCATGACTTCGGGGCGGTTCCGCATTCAAAGCATTCCGGCGCTGCTGATCTTTCAAGGCGGACGGGAAGTGGACCGCATTATCGGCGCGCAGCCTAAGAGCGAGATCCTGCGGCACGTCCAGGGCATCCTGGGCGGTTGATTGCGTCTTCGTGCCGGCAGGATTGTTTGTTCGGCGGATCGCTCGTATCGCACCCCAATTGCCGTCCGCAGCTTTTTTGTACACCTTCGCGGGGTGCACAATCCGCCTCCCCGTCGACTTGGCCAATCACCGCGTTTCGGGGGCGTTTTGAGCGTACGCCAGACACGCCCGCAAGCACGTCGGGATCGACCACGATACGATCAGGCCAGGAGATGGCAGTCGCGGAAGTGCTTCCAGCACCGGATTAGATTCCCAGGTCCTTGAGCAGCGCGTCCGTGGACTTGTGGCGCTTTCCGTGGCCCTTGTCGGCGGCGCGCATTGCCTTCACCGTGGTCGCGTTGGGAACCTTCACATCGAAGGGCAGGGCCTTCTCCGCGACCACGCGGACCAGCAACATGCGCACGGCGTCGGACACCGACATACCCATCGCCGCCAGCGTCTTCGTGGCCCTCTGCTTCGTCTTTTCATCCACGCGAACGTGAACCATCGTAGTCGACATAATCACCCGCCTGAGATACATTGTATCTCACTGCTGATTTTCCGGCGGAACGGGGAGCAGGATACCGGCATCCGCTGTGGCCAATTGCCGAACGAGCGATACGTCAGGCTAACCCAGGAGCGGATCCGATGCGGGGCGGCAGCGAGCTTCGAATGTCTCCGTGAGGGCCGATTTCGACGCCGTGCCCGATGCCACGGAGAGCACCAGATCGACCAACTCGTCTTCGCTGAAGTCGAGTTCCCAATCGTTGATCAGCAGGAACGTGATGGCGGCGTTCGCGCCCGTCCGCTTGTTGCCGTCCACAAACGCGTGGTTCTGGCAGATGTGAAACAGGTAGGCGGCAGCCATCGATGGAATGGTCGGGTGCAGTAACTGCCCACCGAAAGTTGCCATGGGCGTAGCTACCGCCGATTCCAGTCCGGCGGGGGTCGCGGACGCCATCCGACCCGCCGTACAACTCGATTTGCTGCGCGTGGATTTCCAGGACCTCGTCCAGCGCCAGGAATAGAGGCTCCATGTCCGGCGATTACTCAGCGAGTTTCTTGAACGCCTTGCCGTAACGCTTGTGAGCGGTACGCTGCGCCGCCTCGAACTTCTGGCGTCGAACGGACTGTTCGGCGGGCGCGACGATGAGCCGGTGCCCGTCCGTGCTGAGATCGAGCGGCGTCTCGGTGTCAATCTTCAGGAGATCGAGAATCGGCTTGTCGATTACCAGCGCCAGGCTGTTTCCGTGCTTCGTGAGCTTCTTGAGCATGATTCCCTCGTATATCCATTGTACCAACCTGCGTTGATACGGTGGCCGAAGCTGCGCCATAGAGTTCTGTGAGAGAAATGGTGATTGGACACCGGCCCGCGCAGCCCACTCCCTGGTGCAACCCGCTAAAATCATTTGGTTGTCTTAAATCAATCTATGGCGAACAAGAAGAAGGCGAAGCCGGTTGCGACCGAGAGCAGTCTCGACAAGGTTACCGATTACAGGTTCCCCGATGCGACCCGTAAGAACAACCCACCGGCGAAGATCGCCGCCGAAGGGCACGTGCCGCTCATTCCGAAGGCAGAGTACACGTATAGCCCGCGCCGCCCGCCCGAACTGCGCTTCGACCCCACAGGCCGCACGGACGAGTTGCCGGAATTGCTGGCGACCGCCAGGCAACGGAAGCTGACGGAGGCTGAGGCTGCTACGCTCGCCGGAAGCGTTGCATGCCCACGAACCGTGGCTCGAGTGGGCTGGCAAACGGGAGGCGCGGTCGTTCGCCGTCGATCCGGTGGCACTCCACATCCACGAGCGCGTGAGCGCGCAAGCGATTCTTAAAGTGGCGGCGCGCGAGGACGTCAACCGCTCTCTCTTCGCGGACCCGGAGCAGGAGTACAACGAGGCTGTTCAGTTCTACAAACACGACGTGGATTGGTCCAACAGGCTCATTCTGGGCGACAGCCTCCAGGTCATGTCATCGCTGGCGCGACGCGAAGATCTCGCGGGCAAGGTGCAGATGATTTACATTGACCCTCCTTACGGAATCAAGTTCGCCAGCAACTTCCAACCAGAAATCGGGAAACGCGACGTTAAGGACAAGGAATCCGACCTCACGCGCGAACCGGAGATGGTGAAGGCGTACCGGGATACGTGGACGCTGGGCGTGCATTCATACCTCGCGTACCTGCGAGATCGGCTGATCGTCGCGAAGGAACTGTTGACCGACGCGGGAAGCATCTTCGTCCAGATCAGCGACGAGAACGTCCATCACGTGCGTGAGGTCATGGACGACGTCTTCGGCCCCCAGAACTTCGTATCGCTCATCGTTGTTCAGAAGACAACCAGTGCGTCTGGCGAGGGCATATCGACGGTTGCCGATTTCATTCTCTGGTACGCCCGAAGCCGGGAATCGGCAAAGGTGCGACCGCTGTATCTAGAACGGAGCGGGTCTGGCTGGGTCAACTACGATTATGGCTTGTCGGCAGACGGGACCTACCGCAGATTAACGCCGGAGGAGCGCGCGAATTACGCGACGGTTGCTGAAGGGTTCAGCGTTTACAGACGGGACAACCTGACGAGCCAGCGACCGGCCCAGGGCACGGACGTGAGATTGTTTTCGTTTTCCGGGCGTGAGTATAGACCTGGGAAAGGAACATTCAAGACCGACATGGCGGGTCTGATTAGTTTGCGAGATAGTGATCGTCTCGAAGCTTATGGTGAGACGCTCGCTTACAGGAGACTCGCGTCTGACTTTCCGTACATGCCGATCAGCAACCTGTGGACTGACACGGTTACCGGTGGGTTCGCGGAGCAACGTTACTACGTCGTTCAGACCACGGCGAAGGTCATTGCCCGGTGTCTTCTGATGACCACGGACCCGGGTGACTTAGTGCTCGATCCGACATGCGGAAGCGGATCTACGGCGTTCGCGGCCGAACAGTGGGGCCGGCGTTGGGTCACCGTAGACACGAGCAGAGTGGCGATTGCAATCGCCCGCCAGAGATTGCTGACGTCCCGCTTCGAATTCTACAAGATGAAGGACGGCGGAGCCGGCATCGCGGGAGGTATCATCTGCAAACGTGCACCGCACGTCCGGCTGAGTGATATCGCGCGAAACCAGAATCTCGGTCCGATCTTCGCGAAGCACGCGGCAATCCTCGAAGGGTGTGGCTCTCATCCTGGACAAATTGAGATGAATATTCCAGAATAGTCTGGC
>JARLGM010000025.1 GCA_031292755.1 Candidatus Sulfopaludibacter sp. | reverse complement strand
TGGGAATCCCAATTCGTTCGGCAACGGCCGGCGCGGCTCACGGCCTCGCTATAACGCCAACCTGGCATTCATTCTGGACAATTCGGCTTTGGATGCGCGCTCGTACTCCATCGCCGGCGCGGATACTGCCAAAGCGGCGTACGCCAAAGCTCGGATGACGGCCAGCGGCGGCGGTCCGCTCAAGATACCGCACCTGTTGAGCGGCGATAAGACGACGTTCTTTATCAACTATCAGTTGACGCGCAATCGCAACGGATCCACGTTGACCGGCCTGGTGCCGACACTCGCCGAACGCGGCGGCGACCTCTCGGGGGCCGTCCCTGCCGGCGGCGGCCCGATTTCAATTTTCGACCCGATAGGCGGCAGCCCGTTTCCGAACAACGTCATTCCGACTAACCGGATCAGCCCCCAGGCGACGACGCTGCTCAGTCTGTATCCGCAGCAAAACTTCCCGGTCAACACGCGGTTCAATTATCAAATCCCGTTTGTCGGAGTCTCCAACCAGGACAATATCAATACGCGCATCAGCCAGACCCTGAATCCGAAGAACCAGTTCACCTTCGGCATGGGCTACCAGCGCAGCGACCTGACCAACTCCAATGGCAATATCTTTGGATTCGTGGACAAACAGCACATGATCGGCATCAATGCCAATACAAGTTGGATCTACCATGTGACCCAGCGCGTCATCAACACGGCGCGATACAACTTCAGCCGGTCGAACACGCAAGCCACTCCCTCCTTTGCCAATGGCCAGAACATCGCGCTGGAGGCAGGCATCCAGGGAACCAACCAGAGTCCCCTGAATTACGGACCGCCCTCGCTCAACTTTACGAACATCCAGGGGTTGAGCGACTCGAACGCGGCGATCAACAAAAACAATACCAGCGCGGCCGGCGACACGCTGATGTGGATCAAGGGAACACACACCATTCAGTTCGGCGGTGACGTGCGGCGGCAGGATATCAATCCGTATTCGCAGCAGAATCCCCGGGGCAGTTTTACGTTCAACGGCACGGCTACGCAGCAGTACCTGGGCGGCGTTGCCGTGAACGGCACCGGGTACGATTTTGCCGATTTCCTGCTGGGCTATGCCGATACTACCTCGATCGCGTTTGGCAACCCCGACAAGTATTTCCGCACCACGTGGCTGGATGGCTTCGTCAATGACAGTTGGCAGGTGAATGGCCAGCTTACCCTGGTGACCGGCTTCCGTTGGGAATACGCCACGCCCATCACGGAACTCTACGGGCGCATGGTCAATCTGAACGTGGGGCCGGGCTTCTCCTCGATCGCGCCGGTTTGTGCTACGGCCGTGCCGGGCACCGCATGTTCGGTAACGGCGTCTCAGGTGGGGTTGCCCAACTCGCTGGTGAACGGAACCAAGGGCGGTTTCGAGCCGCGCGTCGGTTTCGCCTACCGGCCATTTAAGAAGGGCACCATGGTGGTTCGCGGCGGCTACGGCGTTTACTACAACACTTCGGTGTACTCCGGTATCGCCAACCAAATGGCCCAGCAATCGCCCATCTCCACCACCGCGCGCCTCTCGAGTTCGCCAAGCGATCTGTTGACCATGGCCACCGGGCTGTTGATTCCGCCCAATCAGACCACCAACACCTTCGCCATCGACCCCAACTTCCAGGTGGGTTACTCGCAGAACTGGCAGATGGCCGTCCAGCAAAACCTGAAGTTCAACCTGGTGGCCACCGTCACCTATTCCGGATCGAAGGGTACGCGTCTGCCGCAGACGTTCCTTCCCAATTCGGTGCCGAATGGGTTCACCGCTTCCAATCCGCTGGTTCCCGGACCGTTTGGGCCGTCGGGCTACACCTATGAGACGTCCAACGGCGACAACACGTTCAACTCGGTCATCTTCCAGTTGCAGCGGCGCTTCCGCAGCGGCTTCTCGGGCAACATCCTGTATGTTCACAGCAAGGCGATGGACGATGCCCTGGGCGGTGCGGTGCAGGCGCAGAACTGGCTGGATCTGGCCGGGGAACGCGCGCGGTCCAGCGGGATTCGTGCCGATACCCTGAGCGTGCAGGCGCAGTACAGCACCGGCGTAGGCACCCGCGGCGGCACCCTGCTGAAGGGCTGGAAAGGGACACTGCTTAAGGACTGGACTGTGCTGACGAATATCACGGTGGGCAGCGCGCTTCCCCTGAATGTCAGCGTTCCCCTCACGGTGAAAGGGACCGGCGTGACCGGCAGCGAGCGGCCGAACCTGACGGGTCTGCCGGTCTACGATGTAGCCGGCGCGAATTTGAATTCGCTGGCGTTCGTGGCTCCGGCGCCGGGTACGTGGGGCAGCCTGGAGCGCAATTCCCTCAACGGACCCGACGCCTTCAGCCTGAACGGCCAGGCGTCCCGCACCATTCGAATCGGCGAGCGGCGCAGCGCCGATCTGCAGTTCCAGGCCACCAACCTGTTAAACCATGTGACCTTCCCGACGTGGAACACCACCCTGGGCAGTTCGCAGTTCGGGTTACCGACCGTCGCAAACGGAATGCGTGTCCTGCAAGCCACTCTGAGGTTTAGATTCTAATGAAGCGATCAATCACGGCTACATTTCTGGTTTGGGTGCTGGTCGCTTCGGCGCAGCAGCGGCCCACCCCCGCGCGGGCGCAACAACCCGCCCAGCCACAGAACGGGCAGGTGGTTAATGTCAAGGGCGGCTACTCGATTTCGGTATCCTCGAACCTGGTGGTCGAAGACGTAATCTTGAAGGATAAACAGGGCAATCCGATCCCCGGGCTGACCAACAAGGACTTCATCATTACCGAGGACGGCAAACCGCAGACGGTCAGCATTTGCGATTACCAGAGCCTGGAAGAAACGGCCGTGCCGGCGGTGGAGACCGCTTCAACGCCCTCGGTAACGGCGCCCAAGCCGGTGGAGACCAAGCCCCTGGTGAAGAGCGTTGTGGCGACGGAGATCG
Organism: Candidatus Sulfopaludibacter sp.; assembly: GCA_031292755.1. Classification (GTDB taxonomy): domain Bacteria; phylum Acidobacteriota; class Terriglobia; order Bryobacterales; family Bryobacteraceae; genus Sulfopaludibacter. The sequence goes on along the minus strand of JARLGM010000025.1, from coordinate 50,984 downwards.
CTCCCGAAAAGCCGGGCGACCTCAAGTACAAAGACCGCCGCCTGATGGTGATGTTCTTCGACATGACCAGCATGCCGATTCAGGACCAGTTTCGCGCACAGACCGCCGCGCAGAAGTTCCTTAAGACCCAGATGACCAAAAGCGACCTGATGGCCATCATGACCTTCTCCAGCGACGTGAAGGTAGTGGAAGATTTCACCGACGACCGCGACCTGCTGGCCAAGGACATCAAGAATCTCACCATCGGCGAGGGCCAGGGCTTCGATGTCTCCAATGCCGACGACAGCGCCTCCGATACCGGCGCGGCCTTCCAGCAGGACGATACCGAATTCAACATCTTCAACACCGACCGCCAGCTTTCCGCGCTGGAGACGGCGGTGAAGATGCTCGGATCGTTGAATGAGAAGAAGGCGCTGGTGTACTTCGCCAGCGGCATGCAAAAGCAGAACGACAACCAGGCGCAATTGCAGGCCACCATTAATGCCGCCATCCGGGCCAACGTTTCGTTCTACCCCATCGACGCACGCGGGCTGGTAGCTTCGGCTCCCCTGGGCGATGCCACCAAGGGTTCGCCCGGCAGCACGGCCATGTATACCGGCAGTTCGGCGCGCTCGGCCACGGCCAATTTCCAGAACCAGCAGGAGACGCTGTCCACCCTGGCGGCCGATACCGGCGGCAAGGCCCTGCTGGACAATAACGACCTGGGCATGGGCATCGTGCAGGCGCAGAAGGATATTGCCAGTTATTACATTCTGGGCTACTATCCCACCAACGATAAGCTGGACGGGCAGTTCCGGCGCGTGAAGATCGCTCTGCGGCCGGAACTCGCCGCTAAGTACGGCGAGCCGAAGAACTATCGCCAGGGCTATTTCGCCGGCAAGGATTTCAGCAAATTCAACGCTTCGGATAAGGAACGCCAGTTGACCCAGGCTCTGTTGTTGGGCGACCCGGTCACCGACATCCCGATCGCCCTGGAAGTGGATTACTTCCGTTTGGCCCGCGATCGTTACTTCGTTCCGATCACCATCAAAATCCCGGGCAGCACCCTGGAGCTGGCCAAGGCGCACAACGGCGCGGAAAGCACCAAAATCGATTTCATCGGCGAAATCAAGGACGCCAAAGGCAAGGTAGTAGAGAACGTCCGCGATTACATTCCCGTGACGCTCAAGGGGGAAAACGCGGGTCAACTCTCCAAGCGCCCCTTGGCCTATGACATGGGCTTCACGCTGGCGCCCGGCACGTACTCCATCAAGTTCCTGGCGCGAGAAAACGAGACCGGCAAGATGGGAACGTACGGCCGCACCTTCGTTATTCCGGATCTGACTTCGGAAACGCGGACTCTGCCCATCAGCTCGGTGGTGCTGAGCAGTCAGCGCCAGGATCTTTCGTCAGCGCTATTCAAAGCCCAGAACGACAAGAAGCTGGACGCCGCGAATCCGCTGATCGACCAGGGCAAGAAGCTGATTCCCAGCGTCACCAATACCTTCAACAAGGCGCAGGATATGTATGTCTACCTCCAGGCGTACGAGCCGGCCGCGGACAGCACGCAGCCGCTGGTCGCCACGGTGAGTTTCATGCGCGGCAAAGTGAAGGCATTCGAAACGCTGCCGTTGCAGGTGACCGAAGGACTGGATGCCAAGAGCAAAGCGCTGCCGCTAAAGTTCCAGGTGCCGCTGGGCAAACTGGCGGCGGGCCAGTACACCTGCCAGGTGAGCGTCATCGATCCGAACGGGCACAAATTCGCCTTCTGGCGCGCTCCCGTAATGCTGGTCCAGTAGGTTGGCTTTTTCCCGCGCTCCGAGGTGCCCCGCGACCCCCGCCGCGATGGCACAATGAGAATAGTTCCGTTTTCACTCGTGGCGCATGTCTATATTCCGGATTGTCATTCTCATTTTCGCCGCCACGCAGTTCTATTGGGCGCGGCGCGCGTACCTTCTGGCGGTGCGCTTATTTCCCGCCCGGCTCCCGCGGATGGTTGTGTGCGGCGCCGTGCTGGCCGTGTACGGGGTGGCGCTGGCCTTTAATTTCGGATGGTTCGGCCCGCGCGGCGACGCCATTCATCTGACCCTGGCCGACGCCCTGCTGACCGCTCCCTTTCGCTGGTGGCTGGCCTGTTCGATCTTCGGCTTCCTGGTGGCGCTTCTGTTCGCGATTCCGCAAGGCCTGGTCACGGCGGTTCGCAAAGTAGCCGTTAGCAAGGACCTGGCATCGCCGCCGCGGCGGCAGTTTCTGGAGCGGACGGCGGCAGTGGCGACGGCCGCTCCGTTTGTGGCCGGCACCTACGGCCTGTTCTACGGACGCCTCAACCTGGAGACTCCCACCCAGCGCATCGTGCTGCCGAAACTGCCGCGGCAGTTCGAGGGTTTCCGTATCTGCCAGCTTTCCGATATCCACATCGGGCCGTTCATGCCCATCGAGGAGATCCGCAAATACGTAGCCATCGCCAATGCCTTGAAGCCGGACCTCACGGTGCTCACGGGCGACTTCGTGACCTTCGACGCGACCACGCAGCAGCCCGTGGTGGAGGCGCTCTCCGGCCTGCGCGCGCCTTTTGGCGTGTACGGCTGCCTGGGCAATCACGACGCCTGGACGCGCGTCGAGGATTCAATTACGGCACTGTTCCGCCTGACCGGGGTGCGGATTCTACGCGGCGAGAACGTGCCCGTTGTGGCGCACGGCGAATCCTTCAACCTGATCGGCGTGGATTTCCAGAGCCATCGCCGGTTCGGCCCTTCGCCGCCGGTGGAGCATCTTCTGGGCAACATCGAAGGCCTGATTGCGCGCGACCGCGTGAACATCCTGTTGAGCCATAACCCCGACACCTTCGATCGCGCGGCGGAGTTGGGAATCGACTTGAGCCTGGCCGGCCACACGCATGGGGGTCAGGCGGCGCTGGAGTTCATCAGCCCGGAAATCGCGCCCAGCCGCATCGTGACGCCGTACGTGGCCGGTCTGTTTCAAAAGCCGGGAGGCCAACTGTACGTCAATCGCGGCATCGGGACCATCTTCATTCCCATCCGTGTGGGCGCGCCGCCGGAGATCACCATGTATCGGTTGACGCGAGGGTGAGGAGCCCGGAGCGCGCTACTTCGGTTCGTACGTGACAAAGGCGAACTTTTTCGAATCGGGCGACCAGGAGTTTACGTTGATGGTGCCCTGGCCGCCAAAGATGGTGGTCAGCACCTGAATCTTCGCGGGTGTTGCCTTTTTCCCGGGCGTGGGGATGATGCGGAGTTGCACGCCCGCCATTTTGCCGTTGTGGTTTTCGGTGCCTTTCGGGAACGACAGGAACACGATCCACTTGCCGTCCGGCGAAACGTGCGGGAACCAGTCCTCCAGTTCATCGCTGGTCATGCGTTCGGCCTTGGCATCGTCCGCGCCGGCGCCATCCGGCGGAATGCGCCAGATGTCCCACCCGCCAGACCGGTTGGAATTGAAATAGATCCACTTGCCGTCGGGCGAGTAATCCGGTCCATCGTCGTAGCCGCCGTGCGAGGTGAGACGCTGTTCGGCACCCCCGGCGGCGGCCACGCGGTACAGTTCGAACACACCGTTGCGCTGGCCCACGAAGGCCAGCCACTTTGAGTCCGGCGACCAGCCGTGGAAATAGCTGGCGGTGGCCACGGGAGTCATCAGCCGCACGTCTTTGCCCTCGGCGGTGGCCTGAAATACCTGGGAAGCCCGCGCCGGAGGCAGGGTCGCGGAAAATGCCAGCATTTTGCCGTCGCGCGTGAAGCCGTGATCGTTGTTGCAGCGATACGCGGCGCCCAGATCGATTTTCTCCGGCACCGGAGAGGCGCCCTCCACCGGGAGCCGCATCAGATTCCCGCCGGAGTTCACCAGCAGGTACTTGCCGTCGTGGGACCAGTTCGGCGCTTCGAAGATGGTGTCGGCCGTGTAGAGCACACGCGATGTTCCCGCGGCCCGATCGAAAATGACGATGGCGCTGCGGTATTGCTGCTGGGGACCGCCCGCCTGCTGCGCGCCTGCGGCCAGCAGCAGGGCGAGACCCAATAAAATTGGCTTCACCAGAGCAGTATATCCGGAATCGGCGCTCGCCGGTGTTATAGATAAAGAATGCAATATACCCGACTAGGATCGACAGGACTCAAGGTGTCGCGCATTTGTCTGGGCGCCATGACCTATGGCTCCAGGCAGTGGCGTGAGTGGGTTTTGGAAGAGCCGGAGAGCCGGCCGTTTATCCAGCGTGCGCTGGAATTGGGAATCAACTTTTTCGATACCGCCGACATGTACTCGGTGGGCGTGAGTGAACAAATTCTAGGGCGCGCGCTGAAGGATTTCGGACCCTCGCGCGACCGCGTGGTGATCGCCACCAAGGTGTTCAACCCGATGGGCGACGATCCGAATCAGCGCGGACTTTCGCGCAAACACATCATGCATTCCATCGACGACAGTCTCCGCCGCCTCGGTACGGATTACGTGGACCTGTACCAGATCCACCGCTTCGATTACGAGACGCCGGTCGAGGAGACCATCGAGGCGCTGGACGAAGTGGTGAAAATGGGGAAGGCTCTGTACCTGGGAGCCTCGTCGATGCACTCGTGGCAATTCGCCAGGATGCTATACAAGGCGGACGAAATGGGGTGCGCGCGGTTTGCGACCATGCAGAATCATTACAACCTGGTCTACCGCGAAGAGGAGCGGGAGATGCTGCCCCTGTGCCGCGAAGAAGGCATCGGAGTGATTCCCTGGAGCCCGCTGGCGCGCGGCTTCGTGATGGGCAACCGGCGCCGCGAAGATCACGGCGACACCGTGCGCGCCAAGACCGATACGTATGCCCAGGGCCTGTACTATCAGCAATCCGACTTCGACGTGGTGGACCGCATCACGGAGGTGGCGAAGAAGCGCGGCATCTCGAATGCGCGCGTGGCGCTGGCCTGGGTGCTCCAGCAGCCGGGCATCACCGCCCCCATCGTAGGGGCCAGCAAGATGCACCATCTGGATGATGCCGTGGCCGCCCTGGACGTGCGTCTGAGTGACGATGAGCTACAGGCGCTGGCCGAGCCCTACCAGCCGCACAAAGTGCTGGGTCATTCGTGAAGCGCGCTTACTGAATCAGCGCCTGAAACTCCGGACTTCCCAGGAAGCCCAATTCGGCGGGATTCGGCGGCACGGCCTGCCCGATCATGCCCAGCTTCAGTGCATAGGCGTCCGCGGGCTGGTTGAACACGTAGTAGATCCCACCCAGTCCCGGTGGGTTCGTGGCTACGCTGAGCCAGAAGTTAAATCCGCCGGCATCGTAGTCGCGCACCAGTATGGTGTAGTACGAGGTGGCCACGAACAGGTCGTTGGTATTGTTCTGAAACGCGGGGTCTGTGAAGATCGCACTGTTCAGGAAGTCGTATTTGGTCTGGCCGTCATTCAGTTGCGCGCTGTAAAAGATGATCTCCACGGCAGTGGCCGGGCGTCCCAGCCCATTGAGAATGGCGGTCTGCACGAAGGCGGCATTGGAAACGGCGCCGGCCAGACTATCGACCAGTTGGACCGGAGTCGCGGTCTGGCTGCGGAGAGCCGTCGTTGCCGCGCTCCATGTGGCGAACGTGGGGAGACGGCCCAGCACCGAAGCATAGATCGAAAAGACGGCAAAACCGTTCCCCTGGAACTCCGTGCTGCGATAAAAGTCGTCGGCCATGATGTTCGCGTCCACGCCGGAGCCGGTCCAGAACGCCCAGCCGCCGGGGTCGGGTTCGCGCCCGAGGATGGTCTGGTATAAGGCGCGCACGGCGCGCTGGGCAGGCGTCTCCGACGACCCCGCCTGAGTCACTGTGAATGTCACAGTAAAGGGCAGGCCGGACGCGGCGCCGCTCACGGTAATATGCGCGGTCTGCGGCAGGGTGGTGGAGTTGGTGAGCATGGACAGCGAGACGGTGGTGGCGGCAGAGGCTCCGTTCCCGCTCGCTCCGGCCGTGATGGTGAGGCGCGGGGAGTCCGGCACGGCGGTCCAGCTATCGCTTGCGGAACAACTGCCGGCGATCACGTCGAAACTGGCGGGCAGCGAAGCGAACGCCCCGGAACCGTTGCCGAGCGCGGCGCTGCTGGAACCGAGGGAAAACTGGCACGCGGCCAAACCCGGTAAGGAAGCTCCGCACAGCGATAGCGAAAATACGGCGGCAGCCACGTGGCGCATGTCCCGGGTAGCTCCCCTTCGGGCCGCCGCCGCTACTGAATCAGGCCCTGAAATTCGGGGCTCCCCAGGAAGCCCAACGCGCTGGGGTTCGGCGGCACGGCTTGGCCGATGATCCCCAGCTTTGCCGCATACGCGGCCGCCGGATCGTTAAACACATAATAGATGCCGCCCATGCCGGGCGGGTTGGTTGCCGTGGCCAGCCAGAAGGTGAAGCCGGCCGGGTCGTAGTCGCGCACCAGGATCGTGTAGTAGAGCATGGCCACGAACGCGCCGTTGGTGTTGCTCTGGAAGGCGGGATCGGTGAAAATCACGGTGTTCAGAAAATCGAACTTGGTCTCTCCCCCATCCAGTTGGGCGCCGTAGTTGGTGACTTCATCCGGAGTTGCCGAGCGCCCCAGTCCGTTCAGGATCGCAGTCTGCACGAATGCCGCGCTAGTGACGTTCCCGGCCAGGGTGCCGACAAGTTGCGCCGGTGATATGGTCAGGTTCCGAAGGGCCGTAGTGACCGAACTCCATTCGGCAAACGTGGGGAGGCGGCCCAGCACCGAGGTGTAGATCGAGAAGACGGCGAAGCCGCTGCCCTGGAACTCAGGACTGCGATAGAAATCGTCGGCCATGATATTCACGCCCACTCCCGATCCGGTCCAGAACGCCCACCCGCTGGGATCCGGCTCGCGCCCCAGAATGGTTTGATACAAAGCGCGTACCGCCCGCTGGATTTCCGGCTCCGCGGAACCCGCCTGGCTCACCGTGAAGATCATGCTGACCGGAATACCCGACATGATGGCATTCACGGTAATATGCGCGACTTGCGGCAGCGTGGTGGAATTGGTGAGCATGGAAAGCGCGACAGGGGTGGCAACGGCCGTGCCGCTGCCGCTGGCTCCGGAAGTGATAGAGAGGCGCCGCGAGTCTGACGTGGCGCTCCAGGTATCGTTAGCAGTGCAATTCGTCGCGTTAACGGCGAAACTGGCCGGCAGGGAAGCGAACGTGCCGGAACCATTACCGAGAGTCACGCTGGTGGAAGTGATCGAGAACAGGCAGGTGCCCACGGCCGCCTGCACTACCGTGAAGGTCTGGCCGCCGGCCGTGATCGCGCCCACGCGCGGGCTGCCTGTGGCGTTCGGGGCAATCGTGTAATTCACGGTCCCAGGGCCATTCCCCCCACCACCCGCCGTGACAGTGAGCCACAACTGGTTACTCACCGCCGTCCAGGGACAGATACCACCCGTATTAATCGTAAAAGCTCCAGACTGGCCGGAGGCGCCGAAAGGTCCGCCGGCATTGCTCAGCGAATAGGAGCACAGACCCGATTGGAAAATTGCGAACATTGTGTTGCCCACGGGCAATCCAAGGTTTCTGGGACCGGCGGTAGATGCCGGCGCGACCGAAGCGGTCACCGTGCCCCCGCCGGACCCTATTGAACCCGACGGGAAACTCACGACAGAGGGATAGGGATTGCCGACACTCCACGGGCATCCGTCCGGCGCAATGACGTTTATCGCCACCGTACCGCCGCCAACCGGCACCGTTCCCATTCCCGGATTAACGGAATAGGAGCACGTCGAAGCCGCCTGAATAACGGGTATCGCCTGGCCCGCCAGCGTCAGGTTGACCGTGCGCGAGGCTCCGCTGGTATTGGCGGTGACATTCACTGTCACAATATCCGCTCCGGAACTGGCCGCCGCGCTGCCGATGGTAGCCCATGGCTGGTCCGTCGATACCGTCCAACCGCAACTGCCGGGAGCCGTCACTACATAAGTGAGTGTTTGCGCCTGCCCATAAATGATCTGGAGACCCGGTTGGACGGTGTACGAGCACACCGGGGCGACGTCCTCGATTCGCGTGACGAAAGCGCTGCGGCTCATGGACGCCGGCACCGAGGGCGCTCCGGGAAACGCGCCCTGCTCGGTGCCGGCCACAAACACATCGCCTGAAGGAGCGATTGCGATGGCATTGGGCTGAGCCGAGATCGATCCCGTCAGAGCCGTGAAGTAGACCACCGCGGAGCCGGTGGAGTTGATCTTGGTGAGGAACCCGGCGCGCGTCGGTTTCGCCAGAGCATACGCTATGGACCCGTTGGCCGGATCGAAAACAATGCCGGTCACTGCCGATGTGCCCAAGCCCGTGCCCGCCGGATTCCAGGTTGCGCCGCCGTCGCTCGATACATAGGGATTCGAGAACACCGCGGGAGCGGTAGTCGAGCTTAACGGGAGAGCATACACGACCGCGGCGTTGGTAGCCGATGCGGCCAGCGCGCCGGCATTGTAGGGAAGGCTTCCCGATACTGGCGCCCAGGTAGCGCCGCCATCCGCGGACGAATAGATCGTGGGTGTGCCGGCGCTGCGATACAGCACCAGCGAATTCGCCGCCGAAACGGTCAGGCCATTGACCACGCCGGCCAGAGGGGCCAGGCCGGTGTTCATGGGAGCCCAGGAAGCGCCGTGATCGGCGCTCGCGAAGACTCCAAGGTTCGTATCCAGGAACAGCGTACCATTCGGCGCGGCCACGAACGAATCCACCGTAAAGGTGCCGGGGCCGGCAAGCGTAGTCCAGGTAGTTCCGCCGTCGGTTGTTTTGCTGATGGCTTGGCCGCTGGTGACGGCGTAGGCGGTATTGGCGTTCAGAGGATCGGCCAGGATGATGGCGGAGGCCACGGCTCTGTTTTGCGTGATAGACCACGTGACTCCGTTGTTAGTCGAATAGAAAACCTGCGTTCCGGTGCTGGCATAGAGCACACTGCTGTTCGCGGGACTCCGGGACAACCCCACGAAGGTGCCCAGAATCAGCCGGGTCCACGATGCCCCATTGTTGGTGGTGCGGAAGATGCCCAGGTCCGTGGCTGCGACGATAAACCCTTCGTTCTGCGGGTCCGGCGAAATCGCCGCGGGAGTCCCCCCGAGACCGCCGTCGAAGGCAGACCAGGATGCCCCCGAGTTGGTGGTCTGAAACAAGGCGCTGGTGTTAGGGAGGCTGTTCTGAGCCGCCGCTGCTGTGGCTAGCGAATCCGCGGTGGTCCCCGCTACATAGGCATTCCCTCCGGCGTCTACGGCCAGACCATATTGGTATACCGGACGGGCACTGCCCAGGTAAGTCGAGTAAAGAAGTTGCGAGCCGCCGGCATTCAGTTTGGCAAGGAACGGAGAGGGAGTCAGGCTATAGGAAGTCTGCAGCGCTCCGTCCGTAACGTAGAAATCGCCGGACGTGGTTCCGCCCGCGACGTATGCGTTGAAGTTGGAATCCAGACTGATGCTATTGGCGAAATCGTTGCCGGAGCCACCCAGAAAAGTGAAATAGGAGAGCGCGCTGCCGGCCGGGTTCACCTTGGCCACAAAAGCGTCCTCACTGCCGCGATTGAACGGCTGTGCTCCGCCGCCCGGGGCGCCGGGAAAGCTGGTTGCGAACGTGTATCCGGCCACATAGGCGTTTCCGAACAGGTCCACTGCGACCGCGGACGCGTAGCTCCCGCCCGGACCGCCCAGGTACGTCGCATAATTCAGAGCGCCCTGCGCACTGAACTTCGCCAGAAAGCCGTACGAACCCGTGGACGAGGTTTGAAATGCTCCCGCCGTCACCGGTATGGCGCCGGCGTTCCCGGCCACATAAGCGTTCCCCCCGGTGTCCAGTGCAATCCCGTTCCCTCGCGTGGAAAAGCCAAAGTAACTGGAGAAGATCGGATGGCCCTGCGCATTCAGCTTCAGCACCACCCCATCGCTGACGCCGCCCGGCAGCGACTGAAACGGACTGACCAGCGGAAAATTGGTGGAACTGGAAACGCCGGTCACCCACGCGGACCCGCTCGCATCGACTGCGATGCCGAGAAACTGATCGGTGCCGGCGCCTCCGATGTATGTCGAATACACCAGGTTGCCGTTGGGGTCCACCTTGGCAACAAATCCGTTGGCAGTACCTTGCAGCAGCGATGCTGTACCGGCCAATGGAAAATCCTGAGCGTAGGTGTAGCCTGCGACGTACGAATTCCCCAAGGCGTCGACCGCGATGGCTTGGCCGAACGAATCGCCAGTGCCGCCACCCAGAAGCGCGGAGTACACGATCGTCGGATCGATCACCAACTGCCTCTTGCGGTCGTAGTCCTCCACTGCGAAGCCCGCCTCGCCGTCCGCCCGCAGAGTGTACCGGCCCTTCACGGGTTGCTTGCGGCCGTCGGCTTCCTGATAAATTGCCGGCAGCGCCAGACGCAGGGTGTTGCCGGCGGACTGGACGACGAGCGCGCCATCCGCATCCACCGAGAGATGCCGGTTGCCGCTGAACTTCAGCCTGATCTGCTGCGGATCGGCGCCCGGCCGCAGCAGCAGGTCGAACTCCAGCTGCTTTTGATTCCCGTAGAACACCGCATCCACGCCGGGGTAAATGCCGTTGTAAGTGACCTTGCCGAAAGTAGGCAGTCCTACCTTCCACTGGCGAGGATCGTTGCCGTAAATGTAATTCACTTTGCCGGGAAGTTCAGGGCCCGGGACGGCCACCGACTTGCGCGCGCCGGCGAATTCGAACGCGAGCGCCCTCCCTTCACCGGCGGAGCGTGGCAGGCGGATCGACGCACGCGTGCCATCCAGCGCGATGGCGTACCCGTCCCCATGCGCGACGTACCGGCTTTGAGATCCGCTTCCCACACGTTCGAATGCCAGTGGAAAGGATAGATCGTGTTGCGCCGGCGAAGGCTTAACCGGGGGCGCCGCGGAAAGAAGAAAGGAGCTCAAGAAGAATACGGACAACAAACCGGCCGATACCCTGAACATTCCCGGATTGTAGCTCTTCGAACTCTCATAAACAACAAGAAGCAGCGGACAAAAAGGTGACTTGTCTGTAATTCGCCCGGACTCCCGCAATATTCCCGAAATAAGCGCTTGCCACTGGAAATTAGCCGCCGGAAATTCGCGTGATAAATGCAGGAATGACGGTGTCTTTGCTTACGTTTTTCGAGCGCGAACTACCGCTGTTGAGGTGGGAAGCCGGGAAAGTTTACTTTGCGCTCAAGGTCCATGAGGCGCCGTTCAAAAATCGCCAGGCGTTCCTTCAGCGCCGCCGCATCGCGTTCCTGCTGGGTCAGGCGCTCCTGGTTGGATTGGGCGAACCCGTAGAACGCCTGCAGGAGCTTCGTCTCGTTGTCGCGCAAGACATCCTTCAGGTCGTCGTAGCCATGGTGCACTTCGTTCCGCAGCATCTCGATCTTCTCGTCGAGCGTTATAATTTTCTCGTCGAGCGCTTTCACGTCCGCTTTGGTCGCCGGTTCGTGGCCGTTTTCCATCACTGACTCCTTTCATCCTTTCAATAGTCTACGTTAGAAAAAGCGGCCTCCCTACGACAGCGGGAAGACGTTCAGGCTGGCGGACGGCACATCCTTGACCGATTTTGGTGCCCGGGGCGGGAATTGAACCCGCACTCTCCTTGCGGAAAAACGGATTTTAAGTCCGTTGCGTCTGCCGATTTCGCCACCCGGGCCGCGAAACGACCACTCCCCAGTTTAGCGCCCCCGCCTCCTATTTGCGCTACATTCAAAACTGGTTAATATGGTCGAGCCATCTTGGACGGAACGGGCGGTCCTCTTCGTACTCCTGATCACCTCGCTCACGTGGTTTTGGATGAGGCTGCGCCGGGTATTGGACATCGTTCGCCGCTCCCGCGTCACTCCGGATTTCGAAGTGGCGCCCCTGGGGCCGCGGATTGCGCAGTTCCTATGGGAAGTGATGGCGCAGGGAAAAGTCATCCGCCAAAGGCCCTTGCCCGGTCTGGCCCACGCCTTCGTCTTCTGGGGCTTCTGTGCGTTCGCTCTCATTACGCTGAATCACATCGCGTCCGGGTTCGGTTTCGCTTTCCTCTCTCCGCACAGTAGATTCGGGCGCTTTTACTTGGGATTTGTGGCCTTCTGGGCGGTGGCGGTGGCCATCTCGATCGCCGGATTGTTCGTGCGGCGCTTCCTGGTTCAGCCGAAGTGGCTGGGCGCGGTCTCGCCGGAGTCGGGCTTCATCGCCTTCCTGATCTTCGCCCTCATGGTGACGTACCTGGGCGGCCTGTACTTCGGTGAAGGCACCGCCGGCGGCAGAATCAACTGGTGGCTGCACACGCTGTCGCTCCTGATTTTTCTCCCGCTCATTCCGCACACCAAGCATCTGCACCTGGCCTTGAGTCCGGTGACGGTGTTCCTGCGGCGCGCCGGTTTCAGCCGCATTCCGCCCCTCGAAGGCGACGAGGATTTCGGACTCGACACCGGTAAGGACGTCACCCGCATCGATTCCCTCCAGGCTTTCAGTTGCGTGGAGTGCGGGCGCTGCACCGAGCATTGTCCTGCCAGCAATACCGGAAAACTGCTCAATCCCAAAGAAATCATCTTGGGTTTGCGCGCGTACCTCAATGAATTCGGACCCGGCAACGAAGCGCCTCTACTGGGTAAGCATATTGCCGAAGAAGCGGCGTTCCAGTGCACCACCTGCGGCGCCTGCGAATTTCAATGCCCGGTGGGAATCCAGCACTTGCCCCTGATCGTCGGGCTGCGCCGCGGCGCGGTCAACACCGGGAAGTGGGAAGACGAATACGGCACCAAGCTGTTCCTCAATCTGGAGCGCCACGGGAATGCTCTGGGCTTCGCCGCCATCGAGCGGCAGAAATTCATCGAAAAGAACCAACTGCCCTTTTACGACGGCACCCAGGAATACTGCCTGTGGCTGGGCTGTATGGGCGCGTACGATCCCCAGGGCCGCGAGATCGTGCTGGCCCTGGCGCGCGTGCTGCGTCATGCCGGCGTCACCTTCGGCGTGTTGCGCAAAGAGAAGTGTACCGGCGACCCCGCACGTCGCCTGGGCAACGACCTCGCCGTTTCGCAGGTTGCCGAGGCGAATATCGAAACGCTGCGTGCGGCGAAGGTCGGCAAGATAGTATCCATCTGCCCGCACTGTGTGCGCACCATTGGCACGGACTGGCGCGAGTTCGGCGGAACATTCGAGATCGAGCATCATAGTGAACTGCTGGCGCGCCTGGGCTCACGCTTACCGGGGCCGCAAGGTGCGCGGGAAACCGTGGTGTTTCACGACCCCTGTTACCTGGGCCGCTACCGCAACGTCTATGAAGAGCCTCGCGCCGTAATCGCGAAAACGGCGGACGCCATCGATCCCGCCCGTTCGCGGGAACGCTCCTTCTGTTGCGGCGCCGGCGGCGGCCAGATGTTTCTGGGCGAAGAAAAGGGTAAACGCGTGAATGTCGAGCGCGCCGAAGAGCTGGTGGCCACCGGAGCTCAGGTGATTGGGACGGCCTGCCCGTTCTGCCAGACCATGTTTCGCGACGCTCTGGGAGTGATCACTCAGTCGCCGCCCAAGCTCCTGGACATCGCCCAAATTGCCGCCGCATCGCTGAAGTAGGACCTCCCGGTCTTTCCCTGGGCAGGCGCTTCCGCCTGCCCACCTAATTCCCCGAAGGCTTCTCTACGCGATCGATCACCAGCACCTCGTGCGGACCCTTGCCAGGTTCGAGCCGCAGACCGAGCTGCACGCGCGTCGCCATAATTGCCGAAGTGTGCGGAGAAGGATCGCTGGCCGCTCCATCCGCCGTCGCCGGTGTATTGGGCGTCCCCGATTCCCATTCCAGATGAATGTCAAATCTTCCCGTAACGCCGGTTTGGTCGATGACGGGCAGGCCGTCGGGGTGGAGCAGGCTGGCAAAGGCCGCGAGCGTGATTCCATGGATATCGAATGCCTCGAACGACCCGTGTCTTGGGTTGGCCGGGTTCAGGCAGAAGGGCTTGCCGCTCGGATCGGGTTTCCCGGATTGCGAAAAATCCGTGGGATCTACCGAAATACAACTGCCTTCCGCGGTAGGTTTCACCTTGAGGCCGCCTTTCGCCACGGTCATCAGGTAGCCCGATACCTCCCGCGTCTCGCGGTGAGTCTTCAATTGGAACCGGTCCTCCAAAAGGGCTTGCATCATCGGCCCGCGCATCATGGCGCCACTTTGCGGACTCTCCGCCTTCGCGTCGATGGTGTACCGGGCGGAGTTGATCCAGGACGGCGCTGCCTCCAGCGGCCGCGGAAACAACAGCCTCAGCGGATCGACCTTGCCGGAAGCGTACGTATCGTAGGCTTCTGCGATCAGCCGCCATAACGGCCAGCATCCCAAACTTAACCTGCCTGGCGAGGAATTGGAAGGCGGGGCCGTATCGTGGGCCTTGCATTCCTTGATCGATACCACTTCGAACGTCGGCTGCGCGTGCAGGGCGGGGAAGCACCAGACTCCCGCCATCACCAGCAACTGCCTTTTCATCAGCCCTCCCATCCAGCTGACGTCCGCGGGTTGCGAAGCGTTCAACAGACCTTTAGATTTTGCGGGTCGTGTTAACATTGTTATTACGATGAAAGCCATGCACCTTAACATCCGGCGGGTCGGGAACTCTCAAGGCGTCGTGATACCCAAGCCGGTCCTCACACAACTCGGGCTGAGCAGCCATGCCGAAGTCGAAATGACCATAGAAGGAGACGCCCTTGTGTTGCGCCGGCCGGCCAGGCATGTGCGCACCGGATGGGCGGAAGCGGCCAGGAAGATCGCCGAAGCAGGCGATGACGCGTTGGTGATGGGCGAATTCGCTAACTCGAGTGACACGGAGCTGGTCTGGTGATTCGTGGGGAAATTTGGCTGGTGAATCTCGATCCCACGGTCGGGAGCGAGATCAGGAAGACCCGGCCGTGCGTCGTGGTGTCCCCCGCTGAAATGCATGATCACCTGCGTACTCTGATCGTCGCGCCGATGTCCACTAAGAGCCGCGCTGCGCCGTTTCGCATTGGCGTCACGCACGGTGGCAAGAAGGGATTAATCCTGCTGGACCAGATCCGCGCCGTGGACAATGTGAGGTTAGTGAAGAAGTTGGGAGCTCTGTCCCCAAGCACGTTGACAGTCGCCTTAACCACTCTGCAAGAGGTCTTTACGGAATAAGACCAGAATCCGGCAACGGATCCTCCCGCCCCGCCGGGCCAGCCCTTCACAAGCAATTTCCCACTGAAAACAAAGGCCTTCCGGCGTGTCCCGGAACAGGCGGTTGTACAATGGAATTATTGGGAGGTTCGAATTGGCTTCGTTCCGTCAAACGCTCTTTGACTTTTTGCCGGCCAATCCTGTTTTTCAGCCGCACTCGCCCGGATCGGCTTTGTTCCTGCAAATCCTACGAGATCCACTTAATTGACAACAGTTGCCCGCACTCCGTATCATGAAGTTTCAACCTGAGGATTTCTATGCTGGCGCTCCCCGAGCGCCTATTCGCGCCCAAATGGCAACTATTCCGTCTGTTCTGTTCTGGGACAAAACCATATGATCAAAGTTGAGGGTCTCACCAAGCGATACGCTCGTACTGTCGCTGTAGACAACATTTCCTTCGAAGTGGAGAAGGGCCAGATTGTTGGATTCCTGGGGCCGAACGGCGCCGGGAAAACCACCACGATGCGCATTCTCACCTGCTTCCTTCCGCCCTCCGAGGGCTCCGCCAACGTGGCCGGCTTCGATGTGATGGCCAACCCGCTGGAAGTCAAAAAGAGGATCGGATACCTTCCCGAAACGCCTCCGGTGTATCCCGAAATGGAGGTCTCCGAGTATCTCGTTTACGTGGGCCGGCTGAAGGGAATCAGTTCCGGCGAGATCAACGGGAAAGTAAGTGACGTGGTGGGCAAATGCGCCCTCGGCGAAGTCCGCAACAAGCTGATCGGCCAGCTTTCCAAAGGCTACCGCCAGCGCGTCGGCATCGCGCAGGCGATCATTCACAATCCGGCCGTGCTGATTCTGGACGAGCCCACCAGCGGACTCGATCCCAAGCAGATCATCGAGATTCGCGAGCTGCTCCGCCACCTCGCCGGCGAGCACACCATCATTCTCAGCACCCACATTCTTTCCGAAGTCGAGCACTCCTGCGAGCGCGTCATCATCATCAGCCGCGGCAAACTGGTGGCCATCGATTCGGTGGCGAATCTCACCAATCGCCTGCGCGGTTCCGAAGCGGTCGCCGTGGAAGTCCAGGCGGTGGACGGCCAGCCCAATGCCGGCGACGTCCAGCAGCGCCTCGAACAGGTCTCCGGGGTCAGCCGCGTCATGGCCAAAGAATCCAAAGACGGCGGCCTGCTCTTCGAAGTGGAGAGCCTGCAAGGCCGCCACATCCGCGCCGACCTGGCCCGCACCGTGGTCAACTCCGGTTGGAACCTGAATGAGATGCGCTCGGTAGGCTTGAGCCTGGAAGACATCTTCCTGCAATTGACTTCGGCGGAAAAGCCCGCCGAATCCTCCGCGGCGCAAGAAGGAGAGAAGAAATGACCAGCGTCCTCCTCATCTGTAAGAAAGAATTCAAGAGCTATTTCACCGGCCCCATCGCCTATCTGTTGATGGCGTTTTTCGCGCTGATCTTCGGGTTCGGCTTCTACACGGCAACCCGCGATGTGGTGCGCTTCAGCCTGCAGGCTCAAATGATGGGCCAGCAGCAGCCCATGAATCTGAACGATCAGATCATTCGGCCCCTGCTGGGATTCGCCAGCACCATCGCGCTCTTCCTGATTCCCATGATCACCATGCGGCTGATCGCCGAAGAAAAAAAGACCGGCACCATCGAACTCCTGCTCACTTCGCCGGTCAACGATCTCGCCATCATCGTGGGCAAGTGGCTGGGTGCCATGCTGCTTTACCTTTGTATTCTGGGCATGAGCGTGATCAATATCGCCATGCTGTTCGCGTGGGGCAAACCGGATTGGAAGCCCGTGGCGGTGGCTTACCTCGGGCTGATTCTGCAAGGCGGATGTCTGCTGGCCATCGGAACTTTCATTTCCACCACCACGAAAAACCAAATCATCGCCGGCGGCGTGACGTTCTTCGTCTGCCTGCTACTGTGGCTGTTGAGCTGGTTTACGGCGTTCGACACCGGCCCCTTCGGGCAGGTGATTGCTTACCTTTCCATCATCACCCACTTCGATAATTTCGCGAAAGGACTGCTATCCACTAAAGACGTGGTGTTTTATCTTTCCATGATCTTCTTCGCGCTGTTCTTGACCGCGCGCTCCATGGAATCGCTGAGGTGGAGGAGCTAACATGGCAACCTGGTATAAGACCCGTCAGACCAAATACACAGCTTACGCCGGCGCGTACATCATCGTGATTCTGGCTGTTCTGGGGGCAGTGAATTTCCTGGCCAACCGCTACGATCAATCGTACGATTCCACCAAGAACAAACAGTTCAGCCTCTCTGACCAGACCATCAAGGTGGTCAAGGGCTTGAAGCAGAACGTGAATTTCACCTACTTCGGCGAAACCAGCAGTTTCACCAGCGCTAAAGACCTGTTGGACCGCTACTCCGCCCTCTCCCCGGAACTGCACGTCCAATATGTCGATCCCGTAAAGAAGCCCACCATCGCCAAAGCCGCCGGGTTCCGCAGCGATTCTCCGGTGGTGATTCAGGCCGGCACGCGCAGCGAAGGGGCCAAGAGCCTCACCGAAGAAGAAGTGACCGGAGCGCTGATCCGCGCGCTGAAAACCGGGGAGCGCAACGTCTGCTTCCTGACCGGCTTCGGCGAAAAGTCCCTGGACGATGAGAACAGCGGCAACAGCTTCGCCTACCTGAAGCAACTTCTGGAGCGCGACAATTATAAGGTCCGCTCCCAGGCGCTCAAGCCCGCCGGCGCCGAACCGGCCAAACCCATGGCCATCGGCCAGGCCGCCCCCATGGGAAATGTGGAAGTGCCCAAGGATTGTACCGTGCTGGTGGCCGGCGGCCCCTCGACCGCCTATCCGCAGCCGGTTTCCAATGCCCTGAAGACCTTTGTGGAGAATGGCGGCCGCGCCCTGATCATGCTGGACAACGTGCTGCGCATTGGGCGCTCCGAACCGGCCAGCGAACAGCCGGATCTCTCGGCTGTCCTCGCCGGATGGGGAGTCACGGTGAATAAAGACCTCGTCCTGGATCTCAGCGGGGTGGGTCAGATTTTCGGCTTCGGCCCTGAGGTCCCGCTGATCTTGCAATACGAATCGCACCCCATCGTCCAGCCGCTCAGCCGTGTTCCCACGGCCTTCCCGCTGGTCCGCTCCATGGATATTAAGACGGCTGACAAAGCCAGTCCGACCAAGCTGCTGGCCACCGGCGACGATAGCGTGGCGGTAACGGAGATCGGAGCCGGCGGCCAGATCGATCCCAAGAAAGGCAAGAAAGGGCCGCTCACCATCGCCGCGGTGGGTACTTATTCCGGCACGCCGCAAGGCCGTTTCGCGGTGTTCGGCACGTCGCTCTGGGCCACCAACAGTCTGGTGGGTTCCCGCCAACTCGGCAACCGCGACCTGTTCGTCAACACGGTCAACTGGCTGAGTTCCGACGAAGACCTGATCTCCATCCGCCCCAAGGCGCCCGAAGATCAGCAGATCAACGTTACGCCGCAGCGGCTGAATTCGCTGTTCTGGATCAGCATCGTGATTTTCCCGCTGGGAGTGGTAGGCTTGGGCCTCGCCACCTGGTGGAAGAGGAGATAGGCGATGAAGCCGAAGGGACTGTTGATCGCCGTCGTTCTTTTGGCTGTCCTCGGGGGCGTGGTCTGGTGGTCGAATAAGAAACAGGCAGCCGCCGCCAAAGCGCCGAGCGATACGTCGCCCAAAATTGTCGCCATCCCGGACGACCAGGTGGTGGCCATCCAGATCCAGCACGCGGGCGGCGAAACCGATACCCTCAAGCGGGAGAACGGCAAGTGGCAGATGACCGAGCCCAAGCCTTTGCCCGCCGATTCCGACGCTGCCAGTTCGTTGACCTCCGCCCTATCCTCGGTGACTGCCGATAAGACGATTGAAGATAAAGCCAGCGACCTGTCCGCGTACGGTCTGAACAACCCCCAACTGCGCGTGCTGGTGACGAAGAAGGATGGTAAGACCGACGAACTGCTGCTGGGTGACGATACCCCGACCAACTCCGGGACCTATGCCAAAAAGGCCGGCGACCCGCACGTTTACACCGTCGCCAGCTTCGTCAAGAGCAGCTTCAACAAGACCGCCGGCGATCTGCGCGACAAGCGCCTGCTCGCCTTCGATCAGGATAAGCTGACGCGCGTGGAACTCCAGGCCAAGGGGCCGGCCGTCGAGTTCGGCAAGAATGGCCAGAACGAGTGGTCCATTTTGAAGCCGCGCCCGTTGCGCGCCGACGGCGCCGCCGTGGATTCGCTGATTGGCAAATTGAAGGACGCCAAGATGGACCTCGCCACGCCCGTTCCCGACGCTGCCGCCAAGTTCGCCGGCGCCACCAAAATCGCCGGCGCCAGTGTGACCGATTCCAGCGGCACCCAGACGCTGGAAGTCCGCCAGGATAAAGACCACACCTATTTCGCCAAAGGTTCCGCGGTCGACGGCGTGTACAAAATCGCCAGCGACGTCGGCGACGGCCTGAACAAATCGTTGGACGATTTCCGCAATAAGAAGGTGTTCGATTTCGGCTTCAGCGACCCCAATAAACTCGAGGTGAAGGGCACGGTCTACACCAAGAGCGGCGACAAATGGACGTCCGGCGGTAAGACCATGGACAACTCCAGCGTCCAGAATCTGATCGACAAATTACGCGATTTGACGGCCACCAAGTTCCCCGAAAAGGGCGGCGGCCAGCCCGTTTTCCAGGCCACGGTCACCTCTAACGACGGTAAGCGCGTGGAAAAGGTGACCATCGATAAGTCCCTGGACCAATATTTCGCGCAACGCGAAGGCGAACCCAGCATCTATGAATTGGACGGCAAAGCGGTAGACGACCTGCAAAAAGCCGCGTCCGATGTCAAAGAGCAGGCGCCCGCCCCTGCGGCAAAGAAGAAGTAAGACAGGCTTCCTGGCCTGTCACCTCCTATGAACGGCCTTTTAACCGACCTTTACGAGCTCACCATGGCCGCCGGGTATTTTGAATCCGGCAAGGTCGAAGAGAAGGCCACCTTCGAATTCACCATCCGCCGCCTGCCCGCGTTCCGGAACTTCGTTCTGGTAGCCGGGCTGGCGCAGGTGGTGGAGTACCTGCAAAATCTCTCTTTCACCGAAGAAGAGATCGGGTATCTGCGCGGCCTGCCGCAGTTTCGTGGCGCCTCGCCGGCGTTTTTCGAATACCTCCGCTCTTTCCGCTTCACGGGCGATTTGTTCGCCGCCCCGGAAGGCACACCGCTGTTCTCCGGAGAGCCGGTTCTGTGCCTGCGGGCTCCCATCATCGAGGCGCAGATTCCCGAGACCTGGCTGCTCTCCACCATCACGTTTCAGACCCTGATCGCCAGTAAGGCTGCCCGCTGCGCGTCCGCGGCCGCTGGCCGGCCCGTAATCGAATTCGGCACGCGCCGCGCCCACACGCCCGATGCCGGCGTGCTGGGGGCGCGCGCCGCTTATCTCGGGGGTTGCGCCGGCACCAGCAACACGCTGGCCGGATACCGCTACGGCATCCCCGTTTCGGGCACCGCCGCGCACTCCTGGGTGATGTCCTTTGCCTGCGAAATGGAAGCCTTCCGGAAGCTTCAGCGCGTGATGGGCGAATCCACCGTTCAACTGCTGGACACCTACGATCCCTTGCAGGGCGCCCGCCATGCCGCCAAGCTCGGCAAGCCGCTGTGGGGCGTGCGGTTGGATAGCGGCGACTTCCTCTCGACGTCCCGCCAGGTCCGCGCCATCCTGGATCAAGCCGGCCTGCACGATTCCCGCATCATGGCCAGCGGCGACCTGGACGAGTATAAGATTCGCGAACTGGTGCGCGCCGGTGCGGCCGTAGATTCCTTCGGTGTGGGGACCCAACTGGCCGTATCCGCGGATTCGCCCGTAATGGGCGCGGTTTACAAGCTGGTGGAGTTGGACATTCAGGGCATCAAGCGATTTACCGCCAAGTACAGCGATGAAAAGGCCAGCGTGCCCGGAGCCAAGCAAGTGTTTCGCGCGGCGCACCGCGACGTGATCGCCCGCTCCGGCGAGTGCGGCAATGGTGAAGCCCTGCTCCGCCCCGTGCTGCTGGGCGGTGAACTGGTGGAGCCCCTGCCTACCCTGGAACAATCCCGCGAACGCGCCGCCGCCATGCTGGCCAAGCTGCCCGAAGAGATCCGCGGCCTGGAGCCGGCCGAGCCCTGGCCCGTGATCTATAGCCGCGAACTGCGCGAGCTGATCGAAAACACCCGCCATAACCTGATGCAATGAAGACCGTCTTCGTGGATGTCGATACGCAACTCGACTTTTTGTACCCGGGCGGCGCGTTGTATGTTCCGGGCGCCGAGCGCATCGCGGCAACGGTCGCGCGCCTGAACCGCCACGCCGCCGCCCACGGGATCCCCATAATATCCACCGCTGACGCCCACACGGAAAACGATCCCGAGTTTGCCTCATGGCCGCACCATTGCGTCGCCGGCGCCACGGGGCAGCACAAAGCGCAAGGCACGCTCCTGGAACGCTGCGTGGTGATCCCCAATCGCGAGTGCGACCTTGCGATCGAAGGCGCGCAGCAGATCATCATCGAAAAACAGACGGTCGATTCGTTCCAGGCGCCCAACATGCACCGCGTCATCCACAAACTGGACGCGGACGATTTCGTTGTCTACGGCGTGGTGACCGAAGTGTGCGTGCTGTGGGGCGTGCGCGGCCTACTCCGTCTGGGCAAGCACGTCACCCTGGTCACCGATGCGGTCCAGTCTCTCACGCCCGCCGGTTCGGAGGCCGCCATTCAGGAAATGCTGGAAGGCGGAGTCACCCTGGCGCCATCCACTACGTTCGGCTAATTGGCAAACGGATTAATCACCCGTACTCCACCCAAGACAGACTTCAGGCTGCAAGCCCTCGGTGTACAACACCGCGGCGCCCGCGCAGCGGGCTGCGTGAACGATCAAAGCGTCCCAAAAGGAAACCTGCGCCAGCCGGTGCAGTTCGATCGCGGCAACGATATCGCTCGCCTCAAAACGGACGACTCTGGCACGAGCCACCAGGGTCGCTCATTTCCGCTCGTGCAGTTCTTCCCGGTTGCATTTCCAACCTTTGGAATTACCGTGGGCGGAGCGCTAAAGACGTTCGAACTCCCGGGCATCGGCCTCCGCATCGGTTTTTCCGGCCAGGTGCTCGATGTATTCACGCACCAACTGGTTCACGCTCGTTCCCATCGCCTCGGCGCGCCGCCTCGCCTTTCGGAGGTCCTCGTCATCGATGGACATCCTACCCCCCAAACCGTCCGCCGGTCCGCACCGGCGGTAAAGGAGCGCCCGTGGTCTTCAGCGGAGCCACCCCGCTGCCGCCGATCGAATTGTTATACGCCGGCACATCTTTTTCCATCAGGCTCTTGTAATCGTCCTGCGTCTTTTTGAGCTGGCCTTCCAGGTTGAGCACCAGGCCCACGGCAGTCTCAGTCGGACCGTAATCGGCGGTCCCGGCCACGTCTCCCGCCCCCGTGCCGATCTCCCCGTTCAGCCAGATCAGGTTCAGATACAACTTGTACGCCGTCTGAAAATACTTATCGTCGCTGAGCGCTTCGGCGCGCGAAATGAGCTGGTATTCCACGTCCTGCATCTTCTTATCGATCGCGTCCATGCTCTTCAGCAGTTCCGCTTTCCCGGCTGTGGTCTTCCGCTGGTCCTCCAGTTGCTTGCGCATCCACTCGATCTGGTTGGTCATGTCCGATACGGAAGTGATGTCGTCGCGCACCTTCAGTTGCAGCCGCACCGACGCCTGAATGTCGGCCACCGTGCCGTGGCTGTCGCGCGGCAGCACGATCTCAAACGGCTGCGACAGCGTCTGTCCGTCGATATTCACGCGCACGGTGTATTTCCCGGGGCCGGCGATGGGGCCCACTTCCGCCTGCGCCGCGCCCCAGTGAGTGATCGGCCGGGTATCCTGATTCTCAAAGCGCGGCTCCTCCCAGATGTGCGGATTCTCCGGCGGCGTGGTCCGCAGCGCCACCAGGCGCGGCGCTTCGTAGTGCATGTCCCAGTTCACGCGATTGAGCCCGGCGCGCGCCGTCACGGGCGGCAACTTGCGGATCACGGCGCCTTTCTCGTCCAGTATCTCGATCTGCACCGGATCCTTGGGCGCTTCTTTCACCAGAAAACTCAACTGCGCCCGCCCGCCGCGCACCTCGCGCACCGCAGTGCGCGGCGCCACCACACGCACCGCGGCGCTTGCTGTCGTCTCCAGCAACCCCTGCTCCAGCGGAGTGATGTCGCTCAGAATATACAGCCCGCGTCCGTACGTCGAAATGACCACGTCATGGTATTCCTTCTGCACCACGATCCAGGTCACCGGAGCCGCCGGCAGCCCGTCTTTGAATTGCTTCCAGTTCTGGCCGTCGTCCAGCGAATAGTAGAACGCGTTGCCCGTGCCGGCGAATAACATCCCCTTCTTATTCGGATTCTCGGCAATCACCCGAGCGTAGGCCAGCGGGCCCGTGGGCAGATTGCCGGTGATTTTCGTCCACGTCTTGCCGTAATCGGTGGTCTTGTAGAGCCACGGATCGCGGTTGTCCATCATGTGGAAGTCCACCGCTACGTAAGCCGTCGCCGGGTCGAAATGAGAAGGCTCGATCTTCGATACCACACCCCACGCGGGCAGGCCCGTGATGTTTTTCGTCACGTCCGTCCAGTGCGGCGTGCTCGCATTCGCGTCGCGCGTGTACCACACCTTGCCGTCATTGGTGCCGGCCCACACCAGGCCTTTCTGAATCTCCGAAGGCGCAATGGCAAACACCACTTCGCCGTAGAATTGTCCCAGGTTGTCGCCCACAATTCCGCCCGATGAGATCACCCTGCTTGGGTCCTTGGTCGAAAGGTCATCGCTCATCGGACTCCAGCTCATGCCTTCGTTGGTGGTGCGGAACACCACCTGGCAGCCGTAATAAACCGTCTTGTGATCGAACGGATCGGTGGCCAGCGGCGCGGTCCAGTGACAGCGATATTTGGTCTGATTAGGCGCCGAATCCAGCGTGTGGAAGAACGGGCTGATGGAGCGCGCCAGCTTGGTGCGGTCATCGTAACGAGTCACTTCGTCGCCGTAACACGACGCATACACGACATCCGAAGTGCTCACATCGGGAATTGTGAATCCCGATTCGCAGCCGCCCAGGTTGTGCTCCCACGGGCCCACCGCGCCGCCGCCCCCGCGTCCGCCGCCGAAGCCGCCGCGTCCCCGTCCGCCGCTCTCCTGGCCGGGAACGTTGGCGCCCGCCTCCTGCGTGGTCGCGAGTCCCCGCATGGTGCCGTCGTCCTGCATGTTGCCGTAGATGTGGTACGGCGTATCGTGATCGATGGCCACGTGATACATCTGTCCGATCGGCAGAGTGACTCGATTCGAAGTCTGGCCGTGGTCCGTGGTCATCCACATGCCGCCGTCGTGAGTCACACAAATACGATTGGCGTCCAGCGGGTCGTACCAGATATCATGAGTGTCGCCGCCCCACGGGACGTTGCGAAAACTCTTGCCCCCGTCGGTAGACTGCCAGAAACTGCTGTTGGCCACCAGCACCTCGTCGGCATTCTTGGGCGATACCGCCAGCCGCACGTAGTATCCCGCGCGGCCGACCAACTCTCGCTGCCAGCTTCCCGACGTCCAATTCTCACCGCCATCGTCGGACCGCCATAGCGACCCCTGGTCGGCCGTCTGAATCAGCGCATACACGCGTTTCCCATTGCTCGGTGCGATGGCCACATCGATCTTGCCTACCGGCGAATGCGGCAGGCCGTGGGCTTCCAGTTTCTTCCAATTGACGCCGCCGTCGTGCGTGATATACACCGCGCTGGAAGGGCCGCCGCTGAACATCGCATAGGTGTGCACCACCACCTGCCACATGCCGGCGATCAGCGTATTCGGATCGTGCGCGTCCATGCTGAGCCCGGAGCAGCCCGTATCGGCATCGGCGAACAGCACGCGGTTCCACGTCTTCCCGCCATCGCTGGTGCGAAACACGCCGCGCTCCTGCTGCGGACCGGTGGCGCGCCCCACCGCGCAGGCGTACACGATATCGGGATTGGTGGGATGCACGATGATGCGGCCGATCCGCCCGGTCTCTTCCAGCCCCATGTGCTGCCACGTAGCGCCGGAGTCGGTGGATTTATAAATGCCGTTGCCTATCATGTCGCTGTCGCGGATCACCCATGCCTCGCCGGTGCCCGCCCACACGGTCTTGTGATCCGAAGGCGCCACGGCCAGCGCGCCGATGGCCTGTGCGGACTGGCTGTCGAAAATGGGCGCCCAGCTTGTGCCACTGTTCGTGGATTTCCAGATGCCGCCGGAGGCCGCGCCCGCGTAGTACGTAGTCGGGTCGCCGGGTACGCCCGCGACCGCCGAAATTCGATTCCCCACCGCGGGCCCCATGAAGCGGAACGCGAATGGCTCCGGCGCTGCCCCGCCGCCTCCGCGCCGTTGCGCGGCAGCAGTCAGGGCCAGGGCAAAAATGGCGGCAAAAACACTCAGTCGCAGACGGAACGGGAAGCGCATAATTTGTCCTTTCAACGCAAGGTCAGGTGATTCGCGGGCGCGGGCGGTACCGGGGTTTTCACACTATTGTCAGTAGCGCAGCCGGCCAGCAACAGGGCACACGCCGCCACGCAGAATAGGAAAAAGGAACGCAGCCACATATGTGATTTTGTCATCGTATCATTTTCCCGGAACTGTCCGGTTCGATGTATCATTACATCCATGCGTTTACTCTCTCTCACGATGCTGTGCCTGTCCACCGTTCTCTGCGTGGGTATGCTTGCGCAGGATACGCCCCCGCCCCAAAAGAAGGGCGGCGGTATGCCGCACACGAATTTGAAAATCCTGAAGGACGAAAACATCGGCCAGATCATGCAGGGCTATCGGGCCGCCCTCGGTGTGCAATGCACCTATTGTCATATACAAGGCAATTTTGCGAGCGACGAAAATCCGAAAAAGGAAATCGCCCGCCATATGATTACTATGGCCCAGGAAATCAACGGCAAGTTTCCCGACGGCAAAGAGCACGTCACCTGCTACACTTGCCATCGCGGCGCCGCGATGCCTCTGACCGCGCCCCCGCCCGCTGGCCAATAAAGGGGTGTTTGCGACACAGAAGTGGACCCCAATCAGAGTCGCCCCCGTCAGGGAGCGGTAAATTTGGGGTGATATTCCGTGGTTTATCTGATCACTTTGCGTGCTACGGAGGCCATCTGCACGGCGGCGAAGGTAGACTCCATTCGTGCGGCTTTCGAAGCGGAACTGATGAATCAGGCTCCCTATCGCCTGGACCAGATCCGCCGCGATGCGGTACTGGAAGCGATTCCGGAGGTGGAAGCGGAGGTTCCGCCGGAGCCAGTCATGGGCGATTTCAAAGCAGGGTGAGCCCATGAGCGTGTTCGAGTCTCACCAACTGTAGCCACTGTGTGCGGCGACCGCTTCCCTACGGTCGCGGCTCTGCCTGAAGTCCGCCATACGCTCGGATTCTGTCGGTTGGCCGGGATTTCCGTAAATCTCTCACTTCGATGTCGCACACGCGTCATCCAGCTTCGATTTCTACAAGGTGGGCGGTTTCTGGTACGATGCGAAAACGTATGAGAATCGTCCGCCTTTCTGTATTGTGTCTCCTCCCTCTCCTGCTCCCGGGTCAGCAGAGCGATCTATTCAAAGAACTCCGCTTCCGCCAGATCGGGCCGTTTCGCGGTGGCCGCGTGGTCGCGGTCACGGGTATCCCGTCTCAACCCGACGTCTATTACATGGGCGCCACAGGTGGCGGCATCTGGAAGACCACCGATGGCGGACTCTCCTGGCTGCCCGTGGCCGATGGCCAGATCAAAACCGGCGACGTAGGCGCCCTCGCTGTCGCCGATTCTGACCCCAACATCATCTACGCCGGTATGGGAGAAGCTTGCG
Source organism: Candidatus Sulfopaludibacter sp. (assembly GCA_031292755.1). Taxonomy (GTDB): domain Bacteria; phylum Acidobacteriota; class Terriglobia; order Bryobacterales; family Bryobacteraceae; genus Sulfopaludibacter. The sequence continues at coordinate 24,025 of JARLGM010000025.1, read as the reverse complement.
TCCGCGGCAATGCCTCCAACGGCGATGGCGTCTACAAATCCACCGATGGCGGACGCTCCTGGCGCAACGTCGGGCTCCAGGACACCTATCACATCGGCGCCGTCAAGATTAATCCCAAAAATTCCGACATCGTTTACGTGGCGGCGCTGGGCCACCTGTGGGGCCCCAACGAACAGCGCGGTGTGTTCCGCACCACCGATGGCGGACAGACCTGGAAGCAGGTGCTCACTCGCGGACCCGAAGCCGGCGCCGTGGACTTGGCCATCGACCCCGCCAATCCCAAGGTGATTTACGCCGCCTTTTGGCAGGTGAGCCGCAAACCCTGGCGCCTGGATAGCGGCGGCCCCGGCAGCGGCCTCTGGAAGAGCACCGATGGCGGCGACAACTGGACCGACCTTTCCAAGTCTCCCGGCCTGCCGCGCGGCGTAATGGGCCGCGTCGGCGTGACCGTCTCGCCGGTGAATCCCGAGCGCGTGTGGGCCATCGTGGAAGCTGCCGACGGCGGCGTCTACCGTTCCGACAACGGCGGCCGCAACTGGATCCGCCTCGCCCAGGAGAACGACCTCCGCCAGCGCGCCTGGTATTACAGCCACATTTTTGCCGACCCCAAAAACGCCGACACCGTGTACGTGCTCAACGTGGGAGCCTTCAAATCCACCGATGGCGGCCGCACTTTCGCCGCCTTCCGCCCGCCCCACGGCGACAATCACGCGCTCTGGATCGCACCCGATAATCCCCGCCGCATGATCGAAGGCAACGATGGCGGCGCCACCATCACCAGCGATGGCGGCCGTTCCTGGTCCACGCAGGACAATCAGCCCACCGCCCAGTTCTACCGCGTGGCCATGGACAACGATTTTCCCTATCACATCTACGGCGCACAGCAGGACAATTCCACCGTCCGCATCGCCAGCCGCACCACCAGCGGCAGCATCACCGACAAGGATTGGTACGATGTCGGCGGCGGCGAAAGCGGCTGGATTGCGCCCGATCCCAAGGATTCGCAGATCGTCTACGCCGGCTCCTACGGCAACCTGATCACGCGCCAGGACCACCACACCGGGCAGATGCGCAACATCAATGCCTGGCCCGACAACCCCATGGGCTACGGCGCGGATGTCTTGAAATACCGTTTCCAGTGGAGTTTCCCCATCGCGTTTTCGCCGCACGATCCGAACACCCTCTACATCGGCTCTAACGTGATGATGAGGACCACCAACGCCGGCCAGAACTGGGAGACCATCAGCGGAGACCTGACCCGCAACGACAAAACCAAGCAGCTCACTTCCGGCGGTCCGATTACCCAGGACAACACCAGCATCGAGTATTACGACACCATCTTCACGTTTCAGGAATCGCCCGTCACGGCCAACCTGATCTGGGCCGGGTCGGACGACGGGCTGGTACACATCACGCGCGACGGCGGCAAGCATTGGGACAATGTCACGCCGAAGGGCATGCCCGATTGGATCCAGATCAACACCATAGACGCTTCCGCGTTCGACGCCGGCACCTGCTATGTGGCGGCCACCGCATACAAGCTGGACGATTTCCGGCCCTATCTGTACAAGACCAGCGACTACGGCAAGACGTGGAGCAAGATCGTGAACGGAATTCCGGAGCATCACTTCACGCGCGTCGTGCGCGAAGATCCCAACCACCGTGGCCTGCTGATCGCCGGAACCGAATTCGGTCTGTACATTTCCTATAACGACGGCGCGGATTGGAAGCCGTTCCAACTGAATCTCCCCATCGTGCCCATCGCCGACGTGGCCTTTAACAAGCGCGAGAAGGACCTGGTCATCGCCACGCAGGGTCGCGCCTTTTACGTGCTGGATGACGTGCCGTTCCTCTACCAGGTGAATGACAGCGTCACCTCGGAAGACGCCCACCTGTTCAAACCGAAGGACCCGTATCGCATGGGTGGAGGCCGCGGTTTCGGCGGACGGGGCGGCGGCGCAGCCGGTGAAAATCCTCCCGGTGGCGCCGTGATCAATTACTGGCTCAAGAGCCGGCCGCAGGCCGACCTCACCCTGGAATTCCTGGATAGCAAGGGCGCGTCGGTAAAGAAATTCTCCAGCCGTGCGCCGGAACCCGCGCCCGCCGCCGGTCCCGCCGATGCCGAAGACAATCCGTTCCGCTTCAACGCCGGGCCGCAGCGCATTCCGGCGCAGCCGGGCATGAATCGCTTCATTTGGAACTTGCGCTATCCCGACGCCACCACCTTTCCCGGCCTCATCATGTGGGCGGGCAGCGTGACCGGCCCTGTGGCCGCTCCCGGCATGTACACCGCGAAACTCACGGTGGACGGGAAATCGTACACCCAGACCTTCGAGTTGAAGAAGGATCCGCGCCTCTCCACCACTCCCGAAGATTACGCCAAACAGTTGAGTCTCGCCCTACAGATTCGCGACAAGCTCTCCGAAGCCAACGGCGGCGTGGTGAAAATTCGCGAGGTGCGCAAGCAACTCGAGGAGTACGCCAAGCGCGACGATAAGCGCGTGGCCGATGCCGCCGGCGCGCTCCTCAAGAAACTGACCGCCGTGGAAGAGGAGCTATACCAAACCAAGAACCGCGCGTCCGAAGATCCGCTGAATTTCCCCATCAAGCTGAATAACAAACTGGCTTACGTGATGGGTGTGGTGGAAGGCTCCGACAACGCGCCCACGGCGCAGTCGTACCAGGTGTACGAAGACGTAGCATCGCAAACTAACTCGCAGATTCGCGCGCTCAATACGCTGCTCACCACGGACATCGCCTCATTCAACAAGCTCGTCCATGACCAGAACGTTCCGGCGGTGACTGTGCCCGCGAAGTAACCCCTACCGCCCCGCCCAGGCCGCTTCGAACCGCTCCGCGGTCACGAACGACGACTGCGTGCCGACGCCCAGCGTGGAAAGCGCGGCGTACACATTGGCGCGCTCAATCGATTCCGTCTCGCTATAGCCGCTCGCCAGGAAATATGCGAAGCTGCCGATGAAGGCATCGCCCGCGCCCGTGGTATCGACCGCGTCCACCCGATAAGGCTGGATATGCTCCAGCGTTTCCTCGTTCGCCAGCAGGGCGCCATTCGCGCCCAGCGTCACGATCACCCGCCGCAGGCCATTGCGCAACAGATCGACCGCGCAACTGCGCGCCTCATGCAGGTTCGTTACGTGGATTCCGCTCAGAGCCTCGGCTTCCGTCTCATTGGGAACCACGTAATCGGCGTCGGCAAGTTCCGCCAGGTCCAGCCGCTGGCCCGGCGCGGGATTGAGAATGGTGCGAATGCCGTGCTCGCGCGCCAGCCGCAGCGTGTAGTACACGGTTTCGAGCGGGATCTCCAGTTGCATCACGATGCAGTCGGCGCTGCGCAGCAGGTCCTCCGCGGCATCCACGTCAGCGGGCAGCAGCGCATCGTTGGCGCCCTTCACCACCAGAATTCGATTCTGTCCGGCGCTGTCCACAAAGATGGGTGCGACGCCGCTGGAGACGCCCTTGGTGATCCGCACGTGATTGGTATCGATGCCGCGTGCCGTGAAATTCTGAATGGTGGCCGGTCCGAACAGGTCGTCGCCCACTCGCGCCACCATGGAAACACGCGCGCCGCATAGTCGCGCGGCCACTGCCTGATTCGCGCCCTTCCCGCCGAATCCCAGGTGAAATTCACGCCCGAAAATCGTTTCCCCCGGGCGGGGAAATTCGTCGGTGAACGTGGTCAGGTCGATATTGGCGCTGCCCACCACCACGATGTGTGGCTCGCTGCTCATAGGTGCACTAATTTATCATCATTCCATGGAGACAGATCCCACCCGCCGCTTCGCCTACCGCGCCGATGTGTACGCCCGCCACCGCCCGTCGTACCCGCCGGGGCTCACCGGGTTGCTACAAAGGGAGTGCGGCCTCAGCGCGAATTCGCGCGTCGCCGATATCGGTTGCGGCACCGGGCTCCTGGCGGAACGGTTCCTCGAATTGGGCTGCGAGGTTTTCGGTGTCGAACCGAATGCCGAGATGCGTGCCACCGGTGCCCGCCTGCTGGCCGGCAATCCCCGCTTCCATTCAGTCGACGGCCGCGCCGAGGTCACCACCCTGCCGGACGCCGCCGTGGACTTTGTCACTGCCGGCCAGGCGTTCCACTGGTTCGAAGCTGCCGCCGCGCGCGTCGAGTTCGGCCGCATCCTCAAGCCCGGCGGCCATCTGGTGCTGGTCTGGAATGAGCGCGCTGAAGGTGGCGGATTTCAGGCCGCGTACGACGCCCTGGTCCGCCGTTATGCCCCGGAAGTGAATCGCGTCCGCGAGCAGGACATCGACCGCGTGTTCGGCGGCCCGGTGTGGCGCCTTGTCCAACTGGAAAATCGCCAGGTGCTCGACCTCGCAGGCCTCCAAGGCCGCCTCGCGTCGTCTTCTTATGCGCCGCTGGAGGGCGCGCCCGGCCATCGGGAGATGCTCGACGCCCTGTCCGGACTCTTCGCCACCTTCCAGGTTGATGGTCGCGTCACGCTCCAGTACGACACGTTGATTTATTTCGGCCCGCCTGCCGCCGATCCCGCGCCCGTCACCGGCCGTTGGTAATTGGGATACGCCGGACGATGCGGTTGCGGCACCGGGTGCTCCTTTAGTTGCTGAAGCGCTACCGCAATGGCCCGCTCCAGTTGCGGATCGTGGCCGTCATGCACCGCTTTCGGGTCCAGTTCCACTTCGACGTCCGGCGGAGTGCCCTTGTTTTCCACGTCCCAGTGCCCCTCGGGATTGAAGAAGCCGTAATTGGGCGACGTCACCGTGCCGCCATCCATCAGCGTGGGGTATGCCGAAAGGCCCACCAGCCCGCCCCATGTGCGCTTGCCCACCAGTTGCCCGGTGTTGGTGTGGTGGAACATCCACGGCATCATGTCGCCGCCGGAGCCGGCGAATTCGTCGATGATCATCACCTTCGGCCCCAGCACCGCGGCCGCCGGCGTGCGATAGATGGCGCCGTACCGCGGGCTCCACCATCCCTCCAATGGCCGGTTCATCACGTCGATCACGTAATCCGCTGCCTGCCCGCCGCTGTTGAAGCGATCGTCGATAATGGCGCCGTCCTTGTCCACCTGCGCGAAGTAATAGCGATTGAAGTTGGTCAGTCCGCCTTGCGCCGTATCCGGCATATAGACGTAGCCCAGCTTGCCGCCGCTCAGCTCCTCCACCTTGCGGCGATTGCCTTCGATCCACGCTTCGTTGCGGAGCGCCGTCTCGCTCGCCACCGGAATCACCGTGATCTCACGAGCGTTGCCGCCCGAGGCGTCGCCCGCGATCCGCAGCGTCACGCGCTTGCCGGCGGTGTTTTCCAGCAGGCGCGAGACGTCTTCGCTGCCGGTGAGGTCCCGCCCGTTCACCGCGAGCACGTAATCTCCCACATTCACGTTCAGCCCCGGCGCGGCCAGCGGGCCCTGCAATTGCGGGTTCCAACTCTCGCCCGTATAAATCCGCCGGATGCGATAACGCCCGTTGGCAATCTCATAATCCGCGCCCAGCAGCCCTCCCTGCACCGTTTTCGCCTGCGGGATGTTGCCGCCTCCGCCGCGAAGGTGGCCCACCGTGATCTCGGAGATCATATCGTGGATGATGTAATTCAGATCGGCCCGCGAGCCCAGCGAATCCAAATATTTTTCGTATTGCTTCTCCGAATCCGCCACGTTGACCCCGTGCAGATTGGGATCGTAGAAGTAGCTGCGCTCAATCCTCCAGACTTCGTGGTACATCTGTTTCCACTCGGCGATCGGGTCCACATTCACTTCCACATCGGCCAAACGCAACGCCCCTTCGCCCGCTTTCACAGGAGCCGTAGCCGGCACGATCACATATTGCGGACCCGCCGGAGCGCCGCCCGCCGCCGCCCCGCGGCCTCCGCGACCGCCACCCGCGCCGCCCATGCGCAGCAGCATCTTCTCCCCATTGGCCGAGAGGTCGAAGCCCGCCACCCCGGTCGCCAGATTTTCGCTCTTCCGAGCCTTCAGGTCGTAGCGCACCAGCGTCGCCCCGCCACCCGCGCCTCGACCGCCACCGCTGCCGCTCTCCACGATGTACAGCATTCCCGCCTTGCCCGCGGTCAGCGATTGGTAAGAGCGCGCCGGCAGCGGCAGGGCCACGATGCGCTGCTGCAGCTTATCGAAATCGATGCGCACGGGTTTGGGCGGTGTGTTGGCCGCCGCCGCGCCGCCGTTGCCGCCGCGTCCGCCGCGCCCTGCGGGTTCCGCCGCGGCGTTGCCCTCTTCGTCGCTCTCCGGCGCCAGCGGCGAAGGAATATTGTTGGGCAGCACCGCCAGGTACACGCTGCTATTCACCTCGAACTGATCGCTGGTCATGTCCAGCCCGCTGGAGGACGGCCCATAATTGGTGCTCGCCGTGAAGTAGAGATACTGCCCGTCGCGATCGAACGCCGGATGCCGCGCATCGCTCATGCCGTCGGTGACTTGCGTGCCTTTCTGGCTCTCCAGCGAGTACGCAAAGATGGCGTGCAGGCGATTCGGCAGCGTTTTCGAATACGCGATCCATTTCGAATCGCCGCTCCAGGCAAACTCCATGGGCCCTTCATAGAAGTAGTCGCTATCCACCTTGCTCAGCTTGCCCGATGCGACGTCCAGGTTCCACACGTTGAGCTGATTGTCGGCGAACGCGATATTCTTGCTGTCCGGCGACCACTTGGGGTCGAAGTAGTACGCCGATTTCCCGGCCAGCGCCAGCTTGCGCGTTTCGCCCTCTCCGCTCTGCGGCGTGATGTGCAGCGCGTATTCGCCCGATTCGTCCGAGAAATACGCCACCGAATGGCCGTCCGGCGACCATGCCGGCGTCCGGTCCATCACCCCCGGCGAGTGGGTCAGATTGCGAATGTCCCCCTTCTCGGCCGGCGCGGTGAGAATTTCGCCGTGCGCTTCAAACACCATGCGCATGCCCGTGGGCGAAATGCTCGCCTCGCGAATCTCGCGCGCGACGTTCTGGAAGTGCGGCCGCACCTCGGTCAGGTCCGCGGTGATCTCGATCGGCACCGCGTGTTCCTTGCCGGTCGCCAGATCGTAAATATGAATCTGGCCGAACTGTTCGTAAATAATCCCGCCCGGCCCGGCGCTCGCGCTGATGATGTCGCGGCCGGTATTCTCGATCAGTTTGGCCACCTGCTTCGACTGCGGATCGTAGCTGTACAGCGTGGCCGGGCCGTTGCGGTCGGAAAGGAAGTACACCTTGTTGCCGATCCACATGGGGTCGAAATCGTTGGAATTGGTGCGCGGTAGCTTCTGCGTGGCAAGGTCGGCAAAATCCACCAGCCAGATGTAGCTCGCCCGCCCGCCGCGATACCGGCGCCAGGATACAAAATTCGTCCCCTCGTTGGTGAACTGCCCGCCGTCCAGAGGCTGGTACGCCATGCGCTTGCCGTCGGCCGAATAGCTCCCGGTATAGCCCATCGGCAGCGGCAGCACCGCCGGCAACCCACCCTCCGCGGGCACCGCGTACAGTTGCGTGTAGCGCGAAAAAGCGTCGCGATTCGAGCGGAACAGAATCTGCTTGCCATCCGGCGTCCATCCCGAGACGCGGTCCGCTCCCGGGTGATAGGTGATGCGTTTGGGGATGCCGCCGGTCACCGGCACCGTGAACACATCCACGTTGCCGTCGTACTCGCCGCTGAACGCGATGGTGTTGCCGTCGGGCGAAAACGCGGCATCGCTCTCCGTGCCCTGGCCCGTAGTGAGCCGTTGCGCCACGCCGCCCTGGCGGCCCACGCTCCACAGATCGCCCGCATAAGAGAAGACGATCTCGGTTTTGTTCATGGCCGGCTTTTGCAGCAGGTGCAAAGTCGCCGCCGGTGCCGTGGCACACAAAGCTACAAGCAGAATCGCGTACTTCATGAGGATTAGTGTACTGCTTAGCGCGAAGCAAAACTCAACCGCGCCGGCAACCGTTCTCAGGGCGAACGGCGCCTGACAAACAATCGCCTAATTCAGCGTCAGCGTGCTGTTCACCTGCCCCCAGTAGATGAGGTAGCAGAACCTCCCTACCTTGCAGGGATGATGCGGTAGCAGGTTCAGTACAAAGCTTCCGTTATAGCCCGAGCCCGAGAAGGAGCCTTTGATCGTCGGCCCCACGTGGTTGAGCGTGTATGCGTAACTGCTGATCGTTCCGGTGAGCGGAACGTTTACCGTTTCTCCGGTCTGCTGATTCCAAAACTCGATGCTGGAATACGGCGTATAGATGGTTTCATCCGGCATCATATGCGCCGTTATGCTAACCAGGAATGGCACGCCATTGATCGTTACTGGCATTTCAGAATCGAACAGGTTGGCATAGGTCCCATAGTCGATGAAGTCCACTTTGCCATTGGGATTGTCCGGCAAGTTGTAGGTTGTCTGTCCCATTGCTGGTGAGCCCACCGCGAGCAGTACCAAGGCCGACAGTGCGACTACCGCGAGTCTGATTTTCATCTTTGGTCCCCTTCCTTTCAAAACGGAAACCGTTGCAGCGTCGCGAGTATCATTCTCCCGCTCCTCACATCGCGGCCCCTCAGTTGCCGCGAATCCCGGTTTCCACGTTTAGCGAATCTTACCAGACTATGTGGCAGGTCACCACATAACAAAACGCAACAGCGTGCGGAATAGGACTCTCAACCCCCTCTACGCCCACCTTACTTATGTACATTCTTGTAAACCTTGCCACCCTTCATCACAAACACCACGCGGCGGACGGCCGTGATCTCCTCCTGCGGATTCCCTACGACCGCTACCAGGTCCGCCTCCAGACCGGGCGCGATGGCGCCAATCTCGCCGCCCAGCCCCAGCGATTGCGCGGAAAGCGACGTGGCGCTGACAATCGCATCCATCGGCTTCTCCTTGGCGTCGCGCACACGATAGACAAACTCCTCCGCGTTGCGCCCATGCGAGCCCGCCACGGCGTCGGTGCCGAAAATAATCTTGATGTTTCGCGCGCGCGCCCGTTGCAGCACGTCGATCGTGGGCGCGATGCCCTTTTCCAGCGTGTCCAACTGCGCCTGCGTGAAGGTAAAGCTCTCCCGCTTGTCCAGGTAGTTGTGCAGCACCAGCAGATTGGGGTCGAAGTAGGTGCCGCGCTGCGCCATCAGGTCCAGCGTTTCGTTGGTCAGAAAGGTGCCGTGCTCGATCGAAGTGCATCCGGCCAGCACCGCTGCCCGCGCCCCGGAATCGCCGATGGCGTGCACCACGGCGCGGATGCCCAGTGCCTTCGCTTCGCCGCACACCGCCTGGATCTGCTCATCGGTCATGGTCTGTCCGCCGCCCGCGCCCAGGCCCGATGTGGCGAACAGCTTGATCACGTCCGCGCCCTCCTGCTTCGTCTTCCGGACCAGCGCGCGCAGCGCCTCCGGGTCGCCCGCATTGGCCTGAATCTGGCGCAGTGAAGTGAGCACGCGCGGCCCCGGAAGCAGCCCCTGCGCGATCCGGTCCCGCACCACGCCATCGATGGCCGCGCCCACGCTCTGCACCGTGGTGAAGCCGCCTTGCAGCGTCATCCAGGCATCGCCCGCGGAGTAGAGTGCGTCGTCCGCCTGGTTGCGCGTGCCGCCCGCACTCTTGTTGTTCTCGTCCATGTGCCAGTTCAAATGGATGTGGGTGTCGATCCATCCGGGCATTACGGTGAGCCCGCGCAAGTCGTAGTCGGCCGTGGCGCTGCCCGGGCCTACGCTGAGAATCTTCGTGCCATCCACCACGATCTGGGCGTTGCGCATGCTTCCGCCCTTACCGTCGAGAATGCTGCTGGTCTGAATCACCAGCCGCTGGCCGAACACCGTGCAGGCCAGCAGGAATAGCGATGTGAGTTTCATAGTTCTCCGTTTGGCCGCGTGACCAGGCTCAAGGTCGCGGCGATCGAAAAATTCAGGCAAAGGCCGATGAATCCGGCGCTCCACCCGCGGTAGGGATCGCGATGCGTCAGGAACAGAAAGACCACTGCGCCCACTCCGGCGATCATCCCGGCAAACACCGCCGGGCTGCTGGCGCGCTTCCAATACAGGCCCAGCACGACGCCGGGGAAGAACTGCGTGATGCCGGCGTAGCCCAGCAACAGCAGCGAAACCAGCGTGGTGGAACTGTAGACGGCGAAATAGAGGCTGACCAGGCTGAGCACCACCACCGACAATCGCGCCACCCGGGCCACCTGATCGTCCGTCATCTCCGGTGCGAAAATGGGCCGCCACAGATTCTTGGCGAACAGCGTGGCGGCGGTCAGCGTGAACACCGCCGCGGGCACCATGGCGGTCAGCGCGCCCGCGCCGCCGATCAGCCCCAGGAACCACGCCGAAAAGCTCTTGCGGACCACCGTCAGCAGCGCCAGATCGCCATTGGCCAGGCCCGGCGCGGCCAGCACCGCCGTGAAGCCGGCAAAGAAGATGAAGGCCAGGGTAATCGTGTACAGCGGCATTAACACGGCATTGCGCCGCAAGGTGCCGGCGCTCTTGGCGGTGAACGTGGATGCGAACGCGTGCGGCCACATATAGAAGCCCAGCGACGTGAGCAGCACCGTGGAAATAAACCAGGTGTGCCCCAGATTGGGAGTCGCGCCGGGCATGGTGAGGTGCGCGGGACGGGCGCGCGCCAGCGCCGCGAACATGGGTCCGATGCCGCTGAAGCGAATGTACGGAATACCGATGCCGATGGCCACCGCCGCCACCACCATCAGAATGTCCTTCAACACGCTCACCCACGCCACCGCGCGAACGCCGCCGGCCAGCACGAACGCCGTCAGCAGCGCCACCGAAATCGCCATGGCCGGCGTGCGGCCGATCCCGTCGAAGCTGGCGATCGAGACGATGATCCCCAGGCCCGTGATCTGCAATTGCAGATACGGAATCAGGAACGCCACACCCACCGCGCACACAAATGCAGCCAGGTACTTGCTTCCGTAACGCATGCGGAAGAAGTCCGATTGGGTCTGCAAGCCGTACTTGCGGCCCACTTCCCAGATGGGCGGCAGGATGAAGAAAGAGACCACGTACGCCAGCGTGAGGTACGCCATGATGTAAAGCGCCGGGCCTCCGCGCGAGTAGGCCCAACCGCTGGCGCCCAAAAACGCGAACGTGGTATATACCTCGCCGGCCATCAGCAGGTACACCAGCGCCGCGCCGAAGCCGCGCCCGCCCACCGTCCACTGTTCCAGGTCCATCTTCCGCCGGGCGCCGGCCAGAAAGCCGATCGCACTGCCCAGCGCGATGATCCCCAGGATCATGGCGAGTGACACGGCGCGCGCGCTCATTTTCGTTCCAGGCGATACGCCGCCCACAGGCACAGCGTGCTGAGCGGGATCCAGAGGATCAGCCACGCGAGATTGAAGGGAATGCCGAGGATCATCGGATCCACCCGGTCCCAGAGCGCGACCGAGAAGCACATCGCCCCGAAAGGGATCAGTCCCAACACCAGCGCGCCGCGGGACGGTGGCTTTACCGGCGTCACATCATGCCGCTTTTCCGGCAGCCTTCGCCGCACCAAACCGCTGCTTTTCCGTGCCGCGGCGCCAGCGCCAGATACTGGCCGCGACCACCACCACGAAGCAGCCCTCCACCAATACCTTTTCCCCATCCAGAAAATCCGGCGCCTGGCCTTTCAGGTTCTGGTCGATCAGCGTGCCGTGTACGAACATCGTGGCCGCGGCGAAATAGGCCGTGTAGTGCAGTTTCTTCCAGGGCCGGTATCCCAGCTTCGGCCGGAAATACGAGGTGCACACCACGAATGCAAAACCGTAAAACGTGAGCGCGCCCAGGCTGTTATACAGCGTCTGCCCAGGCGAACTCACCGGGCACAGCACATCGAAGATGCGGAATTTCGCGGTCCGCGAGAGCAGCAGAATCGCCGGATGCAGCACCGCCACCGCCATCGCGAGATAGCCGTTCCAGTTGTGGATACGGAACAGCGGCCACGGCAGTTTGCGGTGTGGCCATTGCCGCGCGGGATTGTAATTGGTGGAGACCAGCAACCCCATCAGAATATTCAGTGTCAGCAGCACCATGGCGGTCAGGCCGACGACTGCGGATACATCGACAGCAGAGATATCGTCCATAGGTTAGGGCAGGGGAGTGGATTTCATTGCTTTGCGCAACTGGGCGATCGTGGCTTCGACGTCTTCCAGCCTGGAAGGAATATTCGCGGAGAGTACCTTGGGTTCGCCCGTGGTGATCAGCACGTCATCTTCAATCCGAACCCCGATACCCTTATACTTTTCGAACGCCGGCTTCACGGCGGCGATGAACTTTTCGTTCTCCGGCGTCTTCGGCAGGTTCTCCAGAGCGTCGGGGCGGATGTAGATGCCGGGCTCCATGGTGATGGCCATACCCGGCTGAAATTCGCGCCCGCCGGGATCGTGCACGTTCAGCCCGATACCGTGGCTGATGCCATGGTTGAACCAGATGCGTACCTGCTGGTCGTTGTCCGGGTCGGTAATCAGCCCCAGCTTGTAGAGACCTGCCTGGAACACCTTGGTGGCCGCGCCCGTAATGTCAGCCGACGTTTTTCCGGGGCGGGCCGCGTCGATTCCGGCCTTCTGCGCTTCCCATACCAGGCGGTAGATCTCCGCTTGAAGTTTGGAATACTTGCCGCTCACCGGAATGGTGCGCGTCACGTCCACGCTGTACCCGTCGTATTCGGCGGCGTCGTCCATCAGCAGCAGGTCGCCGGCCTTCATCGTATCCTTATTGGTCTCGTAGTGCAGCGTCGTGGCATTCACGCCGGACGCCACAATGCACGGATAGCCCCAGTGGCCGTTGCGCCGCAAAAACGTCAACTCGAACTGCGCCTGAATTTCGTACTCCGGCGTACCCGGCACCCCCAGCGCATAAGCGCGCTGGAACGCCTCGGCGGTGATATCCACCGCGTGCTTGAGAATCGCCAACTCGCGCTCGGATTTCACGCGGCGCAAGTTGGAAAAAATCTGCGCGGCGTTGGAAATCTTCAGGTCCGGATCCGCCTCGGCAAGCTTGGCGGCGAACTGTTCCTCGCGGCCATACTCGGCCGGGCTCCCCTGCGTCAGCATGAAAAGCTGTGCCTGTTTGGCGGCGATCGTGGCGATGGGGCCCGCGAACTCCACCGCCGGATCCACCGGAATGGAAGGTGGCGCCGCTATGGCGCCGCGCCCGCTTCTGCCTCCGCGGCCCCCGCGCCCGCCGGTCTGTGGCAAGGCGTCTTTGGCTTGCGGAATCAAGGTCGTGAGGAACGCCGGGAATTGCCGGGCATCCCAAACGTCCTGGATGCCCGAAATGTTGCGCCCTTCGTCCGGCGTGAGGATGTGGCCCGTCCAATTCTCCTGCGCGGGATCGGAGGGCGGCATGAACAGAATCTCGTGAATGTTTCGACCGCCCGGGATGATCGCCAGAGTGCTGCCGGGTTGCGAAATCCCGGTCAGATAAAAGAAGTCGTTTTCCTGGCGGTACGGCCAGTCCACGTCGCCCGCGTAGTTGCGCGGCTCGGCGGCGTGAAGGATCAGGATGCCCTTTTCGCCGATCTGTTCCGCCACTGCCTTGCGGTGCGCCGTAAGGTCGGCGGCGCGGTCGCGGTCGATCGATGGCGGCGCCGGCGGCGTCACTTTCCAGATGCCGGCATCCGCTGCCGCCAACACGCCCACACCAATCAGGACTGCGCTCCACCACAATCGATTCATGCAATGATCCCTTTGGGAAATGAGACCATTATAAAGCAGTCGCTCCCGCCGCCCGCTCCAGCGTTTGCCACGCGTGTGCATAGAAGTGAGAGATTTACGGAAATCCCGGCCAACCGGCAGAATCCTGGCTTATGCGTACCGCAGGCAGAGCCGCGACCGTAAGGCAGCGGTTGCCGCACACAGTGGCTACAGTTCGTGAGACTCGAACACGCTCATGGGCTCACCCTGCTGGGCGACGACATACTGTATGGCCGCCGAGACGTGTTGTGGTTTCCACAGAACCTCCGCTTCGAAAGCCGCACGCATGGAATCGACCTTCAGGATCGGAGTTCCAGGGGCATTGTGCTCGCGGTCAACTCCACTTCTATGTCGCACACCCGTTTGCCGCCGCGACTGTCAACCCCGCAATGCTAGCCTGGGAATTGGAACAGATCTCTCCGCGCCGCGGCTTGTTGCCGTTTCTGGGGATGGCCTGCGGCGCCAGCGTGGCTACCATCTATTACAACCAGCCCCTGCTGCTGGAAATCAGCCGCACCTTTCATGTGCCGGCGGCCACCGGCGGAGTTGTCTCCGTGGCAACCCAGCTTGGCTACGCGGCCGGCATCCTGCTGTTCGTGCCCCTGGGCGATGTGGCCGAGCGGCGGAAGCTGATCCTCAGGCTCTTTGCCGCCGTCTCGCTGGCACTGGCGGCAGCCGGGCTGGCGCCTTCGTTCTGGATTCTGGTGGCGGCCAGCGTAGCCATCGGGATGACCGCGGGCGTGACCCACATCATGGTGCCCATGGCGCCGGAACTTGCCGAACCCGGCCAGAGCGGGCGCGCCATCGGCATCGTAATGACCGGCCTGCTGGTGGGCGTCCTGTTGGGTCGCGCGGTCTCCGGCGTCGTCTCCGAAATAGTCGGATGGCGCGGAGTGTTCCTCGCTGCCGCCGTATTCACGGGTGCTTTGGTACCGCTGCTCCGCCGTCGCCTGCCCCCGGCGCCCCCCGCTCACCCCATGCCTTACCGCGCGGCGCTGCGCTCGCTATGGGAACTCTCCCGCGACCAGCCCGTTCTCCGCGCGGCCTCCGCCATCGGATTTCTGTGCTTCGCGGCCTTCATCTCGTTCTGGACGAATCTTACATTCCTTCTCGGTTCGCCCCACTATCGTCTGGGCGCCGGCGTGGCCGGCAGCTTCGGACTGCTCGGAGCCGCCGGAGCCGCCACCGCATCGCCGGTGGGACGCCTGGCCGACCGCCGGGGTCCGCGGGTCGCATTGACTCTCGCGCTCGCGTTGCTATCCGCCGGCTTCACAATCCTCTGGGTGTTCGGATCTCGCATCGCCGGATTGATCGCCGGCGTCATCGTGCTGGACGTGGGACAGCAGGCCATGCAGATCTCCAATCAGACCCGCATCTTCAGCCTGTCGCGCGCCGCCCGAAGCCGGATCAATACCGTGTACATGATTCTCTTTTTCCTGGGCGGCGCGTTCGGGTCGGCCGCCTCCGCGCTGGCATGGAGCCGCTGGCAGTGGAACGGCGTCTGCGCCTTTGGACTGGCCATGCTGGCCCTGGCATGGGTCTGCCATGGCGTGTCCTCTGGCGCTTCTCCTCGGAAAGGCTAGGAAAGTTCGCGCACCAGGCCATTCAGGCTGACGCGCGCCGCCGCCACCGAATCGCCCCACTGCGATGCATTGTCCTGCTCGATGCAAAAGTGCTTCATGCCCGCCAGTGAGGCCGCCGCGAAGATCGACTTGTAATCCACCTCGCCCTGACCCACCGGCACCAGGTCCGCCGACTGCTGCCGCTGACCCTGGGTCAGGCTCGCCGGCATTGCCTTGATGCCTTTGGCATCTTTCACGTGCCAGCACTCGAACCGGCCGGGATTCTTTTTGAACATCCCCAGAATGTCCTGGCCTGCCACCGACGCCCAACCGATGTCGAGCTGCATCGTCACCAGGGCGGGGTCCGTTTCCGCCAGCAGAATATCGTAGGGCCGCATTTCCGGCTTGTCGGCCACCGGAGCGAATTCCATCGTGTGATTGTGCACGATCATCTTCATCCCGAACTTCTGCGCCACTTTGCCGTTTTCGTTGAGGGCCTGCGCCTGGCGCTTCACCGCTTCCTCGGTCTGGCCCGCGCCCCCGCGACCCGGTCCCCCGCGCCCAGGTCCGCCCCGCCCGGCGCCCCGCCCGCCATTCGCATTCGCGGGACCCGCGGGACCGCCCGCACGCCTTCCGCCCCCGCCTCCACCGCCCAGATTCTCGATGTATTTCAGGCCCATCGTCTGCCCGCCTTCCAGCCGTGACTCCACGTCTGTTCCCGCCGGCAGCCCCGAGTGCGTGCTGGGCATGCTCAGGCCGTAACGGTCCAGCATCGCCCGAAATTCTTTCGGCTGCAGATCGTTGTAGCCGCTTGCCGGTTCCACTTCCTTGTACCCGAACGACGCGATCTTGGCCAGCACCCCTTCGTAGTCCGTCTGCATCGCATCGCGGACCGTGAACAGTTCCAAACCCACCTGTTTGGTCCAGTCCGGCGTGGTTTGAGCCATCGCGTCACGCAGTGTGCCGGTCATCGCCGCCGCGCATCCGAACGCGGCTACATTCTTCAGGAAATCGCGCCGGCTCCGTGGCCCTATGCTTTCTATTTTCATCTGCCCCTCCCAAAAACCCTCTCTCTGATTAAGCGAGCGCCGCCTTGACATAGGCAACGCACTTGCGCACTTCTTCCTGCGGCGTGCCCAAACCCACATATTCGTAATCCACGAACGCGCGGATCGGATATTGCTTGTCGCGCAGCAGGGCACATACTGCCTGGATGGGCGTGTCGCCCGACCCGAACACTTCGTTGCCGCCCTCATTGCGCGTCCGGTCCTTCACCATCACGTGCGTGATCTTCTGATGGTTCTCCTGAATATATGCCACCGCTTCCTGATTCGCTGCGGTGAAGTTGCCGATATCCAGATTCACCCGGAACCGCGGCGAGACGGCCGCCAGCGCGGAGAGTTGTGCCGCCGTTTCGCGCTCGTTCCGAAACGCCACCGGGATCGCGTGTTTTTCCGCGAACGGGGCCAGCCGGCGTGCCATCGGCAGCGTTGCCCGCGACGAAATCACCTCCACGCCCAATGCCTTGGCATGCCCGAAAGTGGCTTCCAGTTCGTCGTCCGTGAATGCGTCGTCGTGCTGGAACGACATCGCGTACACGGCGATCCCGGCGCCGGCAAACCGGGTCCGCAAATTCCTGTAGTGCGACGCGGGTGTCGCCACGCGCCACTTGCGCAGATTGTCCCGCAACGCCCGCGCGCGCGCCGCCAGTTCCGCCGGTGTGAATCCCGCCGGAGGACCGCCGTACGGCCCCGGAGGCGGAGGCGGAGGCAGCCCCGCATCGGGGTTCGGCGCTTCCGTGTTTACC
This sequence comes from Candidatus Sulfopaludibacter sp., assembly GCA_031292755.1. GTDB lineage: Bacteria > Acidobacteriota > Terriglobia > Bryobacterales > Bryobacteraceae > Sulfopaludibacter. Next base: position 7,018 of record JARLGM010000025.1, on the reverse strand, counting down.
GATGCCAGGTCGATCTCGCCGACTCCCGACGCCTTCAGCCCGCCGATTATCTCCTCCACATTGTCGCGGCCCGGTATCCGCGGAAAGTCATGAAAGCTCTCCGTGGACGCGCCCACGCGAACCGCTCCATCTGATGCCGCACGCAACGCGAACGGCAAACCTGCTAGGGTGATTTTCCCAAACTCTCTTCTGGATAGCATCCGCCTCGACCGCAGACGTATTATATGCTGATTTGAGAATGTTCGGTAGGACCTCTATCCCCTGGGCTGTTGCCGCGCTCATCGCCGTTAGCGCCTGCGTCTGCACCCCCGCGCCCGCTCCCGGCGGCGCCTGCGCCCGCGAACCCGTTCCCAATGTCTCCTCCAGCCAGTTGCCGCCCGATGTCTGTATTCCCACGAAATTCACCGATGTGGCCACCGACTACTTTGACGACTACTCCTGGCGCGCCTTCATCGCCCTGGTCTGGCCCGCCTCCCCATCGCGGCGCGGAGACCCCGACGCCCCCGCCAAACTCTCCGGCCCCGGCCCGCGGACATTTGAAACGTTTAAACCCCTCTGGGAGGTGTTTCATCCCGATGGCTCGCCGCCCACCCCCGCCTTCGATTCCTACGACGCCGCCCGCTACAACGCCTGCGGCGTGAAAGCCGGCTTCGATGGCGCAGTCCTTGCTTCTTTCTCCGGCCTCGAAGAAGTCGCCCAGTTCGGTCCCGGCGAGATGCTGGGACCCCTGGCCGCCCAAAATGGAAAATACGTCCGCACGCAGACGCTCTACAACCGCGTCGCGTACGACTATATCGTCTCTCGTAAGCTCTACCTGCGCAGCGCCCTCCCGCCCATCCCCAGCCCTCGACCCGCCGAACCGGTGGTCCAATTCCCCGATGGCTCCGTGGTAGTCAAGAGCGCCTGGCTCGACCTCGACGGGTTCTCCGCGCCCCAAAAGAGCCGCTACTATTCCCGCCCGGTCACCGTCCGCGATGCCAACACCGGCAAGTGCTCCGCCGTGACCATGGGCCTGATCGGTTTGCACATCGTGCAGAAGACGGCCAGCCGTCCGCAGTGGATCTGGTCCACCTTCGAGCACGTGGATGACGTCCCTCCGGCGCGTCCCGGCGCGCCCGGCGTCTTCGCGCTGAGCAACGGATCCGCGGACCCCGCCCCGCCCGAAAACCCGCTGCTTCTGGTGCCGCTCGCTCCCGAACCCGTGAAGCCCTTCAACGTGACGCGCTCCCGCGTCTCGCCCATCAACCCGAAGACGGCTTATACCAATCTCATGTACGGGCGCCAGTTGAAGGGCGCCATCTGGGAGAACTACCAGTTGGTGATGACGCAGTGGCCGCGCGTCGAAGGCGAGCAGTCCGTGCCGGTGCCCGCCAGCCTCAGCGGCGATGCCTCGCATACATTTCCCGGTCTCGGGTCGGCGTCCGGTTCGGCTTTTGCCAATCTGACCATGGAAACCTTCGACCAGGACCGCCCCCAGCTTGGCTGCATGAACTGCCACAACCGCGCGCGCCTGGCAGCCGATTTCATGTGGTCCGTGCTGGATCACGCCTACCCGCCGAACCTCGCCCCCAATCCGTCCGCCGTCAGCCCCAAACACTGATTACCAAGTACAATAGCGAAGGCATGGAATTCTACACGTGGGACGAGATGGAAAAGGAAGTTCTCAGCGAGACCATCGCGCGCAAAATCATCACCGGCGAAAAGGCCATGGTGGCGCAGGTCTTTCTGGCGAAGGGCGCCGTGGTGCCGGAGCACCATCACGAAAGCGAACAGATCACCTACATTTTGGAAGGCGCTCTGAAATTCGAAATCGAAGGCCAGGAGATTGTGGTCGGTAAAGGTCAGGTGCTGCGCATTCCTTCCAACGTGCCGCACCGGGCCGTGGCGCTCGAAGACACGCTCGATCTCGATATCTTCAGCCCCATTCGCCACGATTGGATCCACAAAGACGACCAATACCTGCGAGGCTGAGCCGTGGACCTGGGACTGAAGGATCGCGTGGCTCTGGTGGCGGCGTCCAGCCAGGGTCTCGGCAAAGCCGTCGCGCTCGGTCTGGCCCGCGAGGGCGCAAAGTTGGCGTTGTGCGCCCGCTCCGAGGCGGCCCTCACGGCCACCGCCGCCGAGATCCGCGCGGAAACCGGTGTCCAGGTGATCGCGCGCGCATTCGACGTCACCGTCCATGCCGATGTCCGCGCGTTCGTCGCTGAAACGCAGGCCGCGTTCGGCGCCGTCGATATCTGCGTCGCCAATGCCGGCGGTCCGCCTTCCAAAAGTTTCGCCGATACCACCATCGAAGATTGGGAGCGTGCCACGGATCTCAACCTGATGAGCACCGTCTATTTCGCCAAAGAGACCCTCCCGCTCATGCAGGCGCGCCGCTGGGGCCGCTTCATCGCCATCACCTCCATGACCGTCAAGCAACCGGTCGAGGGCCTCATTCTCTCCAACGCCGTCCGCTCCGGCGTGAGCGGGCTGGTCAAAACGCTCTCCAACGAATACGGCCCCTACAACGTCCTGGTCAATAACGTCTGCCCCGGTTACACCGCCACCGCCCGCCTGCTCTCCCTCGCCGCTACGCTCGCTCAGAAAGAGGGCGTGACCCCTGCCGGGATCGAAGACCGCTGGGCCCGCCAGGCTCCGCTCCGGCGCATCGGACAGCCCGAGGAATTCGCCAACCTCGTCGTCTTCCTGGCCAGCGAACGCGCCAGCTACATCACCGGCGTCTCCATTCAGGTGGACGGCGGAATGGTCAAAGGCCTCTACTAAAAATACTTAAGTAACCACTTGACAATTTCGTGCGCCTGGCCGATACTTAAGTCCTGGCTTGAGTATTTCGGAAAGGACAAAACACCATGGAAGAACGAACCGTACTTCACAGCACATTTGTTATCGAGCGCAGCTACCCGGTCACCCCGGAGCGCGTCTTTGCCGCATTTTCCGACCCCGGCAAAAAACGCCGGTGGTTCGCCGAAGGCGCCGGCCGCGATGTCGAGGAATTCACGATGGATTTCCGCGTCGGCGGCAACAGCTTCATGCGCTCCCGCTTCAAACCCGGCTCCCCGTTTCCCGGCAACACCCTCGATAGCCACATTCATTTTCAGGACATCGTCCCCAACCAGCGCCTGGTCTACGCCTACACCATGAGCATGGACGGCCGGCGCTTTTCCGCCTCTCTGGCGACCTTCATGTTCGTCGCGACGGCCACCGGCACAGACCTGATTTTCACCGATCAGGGCGCCTTCTTCGAGGGCTCCGACGGTCCACAAATGCGCGAACAGGGATGGCGCAAGCTGCTGGAAAACCTGGCCGCCCATCTCGCCAGCCAACCCGAAATCGAACCCGCCCATGCCGCGCCTCAAGGTTGACATCGGCCAGGTCTTCCACGCGCTCGGCGATCCTACCCGCCGCGCCATCGTGCAAAAGGTCAGCGAAGGCCCCATTTCGGTCTCCCGGCTGGCCGAGCCTCTGTCGATCACCCTCGCCGCCGTCGTCCAGCACCTCCAGGTGCTGGAGGAAAGCGGCCTCATCCGCACCGAAAAACTGGGAAGGGTCCGCACCTGTCGCATTGAACCCGCCGGGCTTTCCGCGGCGGAGCGCTGGATCCGGGATCGCCGCTCCGAGTGGGAGCGGAAGTTGGATCGCCTCGGTGACCTGCTCGCCGAGCCGTAAAAAAACCGGGCGCCGTGTCGATTTCGGTGCCCCCATTTCGACTAATCTATGTCGAAGGAGTTTTGGTTATGACGTTCCTGCGGGAAGTGAAATTCGCGTTCCGTTCCCTGGCGCGCACCAAAGGGCTCGCCTTCACCGTGGTCCTGACCCTCGCGCTCGGCATCGGCGCCAATGCGGCCATCTTCAGCCTGGTGCGCGGCGTGCTCCTGCGGCCTCTGGCCAACCGCGACGAGGATCGCCTCATCTACATCCGCCAGAGCGCGCCCGGCATCGGCATCGAAAACGCCGCCTTCTCCGTGCCGGAGATCCAGGACCTGCGCTCGCGCGTGAAGACCATCGGCGCCTTCGGCGATTTCTCGACCACCGGCTTCACCATGGTCGGTCTCGGCGAACCGCGTGAAGTGCGCGCTGGCGTGGTGGGCGGATCGTATTTCACGGTCATGGGTCTCCATCCCGTGCTCGGCCGCCTGTTGGGCCCCGGCGATGATGGGCCCAATGCCCCGGGCGCGGCGGTCCTCACCTACCGCTTTTGGACAACCTCACTGAAAGGCGATTCCTCCGTGTTGGGCAAGACCATCCGGCTTGGCACCCGCTCCGCCACCATCGTCGGCGTGCTCGAACCCTCGGTGCCCTATCCGGCGGAAACCGAGATCATCGCCAACGTGGTGACCAGCCCGCATCACCTCTCCGCCACCATGGTGCAGGGGCGCGTGCACCGCATGACCGAGCTGTTCGGCCGCCTCGCTCCGGGCGCGACGCTCGCAATGGCGTTGGCCGATCTCCGCGCCGCCCACGCCTCCATGGTCCGGCAGCACCCGGAAGCATACTCTCCCAAGGCGGACGTCCGCATCGACGCCGTGCGCCTCCGCGATCAGATCACGTCCAAGGCCCGCACCGTGCTGCTGGTCCTGCTCGCCGCGGCCGGCCTGATCTTTCTCATCGCGTGCTCGAACGTCGCCAACCTGGTGCTCGCCCGCACCATCCGGCGCGAAGGGGAACTCGCGGTGCGCGCCGCGCTGGGCGCTAGCGCCGGTGCGTTGCGCCGGACGTTGTTGGCCGAAAGCCTGCTGCTGTGCGGGGCCGGCGCCGCCGTCGGCGTGCTCATCGCGCGGCCCATGGTGGCCATCCTGGCGCGTTACGCCTCCCGGTTCAGCGTCCGCGCGCTGGATCTCACCGTCGATTCCAGCCTGTTGTGGGTCGGCGCGCTGCTGGCCCTGGTGGCCGCCGTGTTACTGGCCTTCGTGCCGCGGTTGCCCTCCGCCGGCTCGCCGCGCGGCCTCGCTCAAGGGAGGGGAAGCCCGCGAGTCACCGGCAGCGCCACGCGCCGTCTGCGCGCTTTCGCCATCACCCAGATTGCCGCCTCGTTCCTGCTGTTGGCCGGCGCCACCATGCTGCTGAAGACGCTGCTTGCGCTCCAAGCGGCGCAAACGGGCTTCGATACGCGCCACGTGCTCGCGCTCAACGTCCCGGTGATGTCCTACGGACGCACCGACGGCCAGGTCGTGGCCTTCTATCGCGAGGCCATGCGGCGCATCCAGGAACTGCCCAACGTGGACCATGTGGCCCTCGGCACCCAGATTCCCTGGCGCGATGCCGGGAGCTTTGGCCCCGGCTTTGAGTTTTCCGTGGAAGGCCGCGCCCGTGCGGCGGGAGAAGAGGATCCGCGCGCCCGGTTCCGCAACGTTTCTCCCGGATTTTTCGCGTCTCTCGGTGTGCCGGTGATTGCCGGGCGTGACTTCAACGACCTGGATCGCCGCGGCTCCGAGCCCGTGGTCATCGTCAGCCAGAGCCTGGCACAGCGCATGTTCCCCAACCAGAACGCCGTGAACCGCCACCTCATGTGGACCGACCAGGTGATGAAGTTCATCGATGTCAGCTTGCAGCCCCGCCGCATCGTAGGCGTGGTGGCCGATGTGGACGATGAGAACGTGGTGCCCGGTCCGGCCATCACCGTCTATCAACCCTTTGGGCAGGAACAGACCTGGGGCGGCCGTTTGTTTGTCCACGCCCATGGCGATCCCTACGCCCTGGTCACCCCGGTCCGCCGCATCGTCCGCGATCTCTCCGCGGATCAGCCTGTGGAGCGCGCCGCCACGCTCGAAGACATCCGCGCCGAAGTGCTCACACCCGACCGGCTCAATACGCTCGTCTTCGGCGGTTTCGCATTTGTCGCTCTGGCCATCGCCGTGGTTGGCGTGGCCGGCGTGCTGGCCTTCTCGGTCAGCAGCCGCATGAGGGAGTTCGGCATCCGCCTGGCCATCGGGTCGCAACCGCGGGACCTGGTAAAAGATGTGATCGGACAAGGCGCCGCCATCGCGGCCCAGGGCGTCGTGGTCGGCGCCCTCGGCGGCTTCGCCCTGGCACGCCTGGCCGGCAGTTACTTCCAGGTAGTGCGCATGCCCGGCGCCCTGGTAGTGGCCGGCTCGGCGGTGGTCCTCATCGCCGCCGCCATGGTCGCCTCCCTCCTCCCCGCCGCGCGTGCCGCCCGCGTCGACGTGGTGCAGGCCCTGCGGTCGGAGTGAACTACACCGGCTCACGGTTTCTGGCACCGCACATGCAGCAAGTAGGCGACGACCTGGGGGTCCTGAACGGCCGGGCGGCCGTTTCCACCGCGAAGCCGGCCCGGAGAATGCCGTTGAACCGGTCGCTGAGCGGCCGGCCTTGGCGAAAATGCTGTCCAGTTAGCCGAAGGACATGTCAGGAGTGGTTGCTTTCGTCAATTCTGTCCTCATCGTCTCCGTGGGCTGGATACGGCCAGACTTGACCTTTCTCCGCGCGGCTCGTGATGCGGCCGGAGCTGGCGCCAGACGCTCATATCAACGAGATGACTTCAAACGTCTCTATCCGAAGTGACCCGGCGGTCCGGATTTCCACTGCTCTCCAGCTTTTTCGCGCCGGGTCACTCCAGATAGAGTCCTAGCGTTTATGGCGAGTAACCCGAGGGATTGCGTCTGCCCGTGCTATTGGGTTGAACGCCACGAGTCGGAGCGTCAAACAACTTTCGACCGCAAATCGGCAGCGACCCTAGCCCCCTCTGGCGATCGGGTGATCCCGATAATCATGTTGCAGTACGTGCGCGTGTTGACGCCCAAAGCCCCGGCGACAAACGAAGGGATTCCCTTGCAGTTGTAGAAGCGGAGCGCCGACTCATAGTCAGCACTTGCGATTATAGAGGTGAATAGGTCAGCAGATTTCTTAAATATGGCCGCGACATCGATTGCAGCAACGTGGTTCGCGAGGTCGGCCTGTACTGTGGGTGCGTTCGCCTTGCCCGTTTTTGTTGGACCGAATCCACTTAGGGCTTGCCGCAAAATAACATTTACCATATGTAATGTTTTGTGAGATGCTG
>JARLGM010000255.1 GCA_031292755.1 Candidatus Sulfopaludibacter sp. | reverse complement strand
CACCACGCCTTCGTAGTCGTAGGTGCGCTGCTCCCCGCGATAGGCCTGCTGCCAGGTCTTCTCAAGATAATCAGTGCCAATGGCCGCCGTGGACCACACATGCCCATCGCCTGACACTTCGCCCGAATCGAAGAAGTTGTCCAGCACGCCGAACTGCAGCGCCAGCTTGTGCATGTTGGGCGTGATGGCCGCACCGTACATGGTCAGGCTGGGGTCGCCGTTGCCCACCGGCTTGCCGTCCTGTTGCAGGTCACCGAGTACCTGGTCGTAGGTGCGGTTCTCCTTGATGATGTAGATGATGTGCCGGATCGGATTCCGCGTTTCGCCGGCAAATGGAACCTTCTCCGCCGCCGCCTTCATGCGGTTCGACTCCAGCACCACTGCAGTCCATTGCGGCAGGTTCTTTTCGATCTCCGTGGTGTCCAGCGTGGCCAGCGAGCCATACAACAACGTGGCGATGTACGTGTTATCCGTGTGGTAGTTGTGAGCCTTGGTCTCTTCCGTTTCGCGCTGCGCGAAATTGTTCGCCACTGTTCCCTGCCCTTTCGCGGTCGCCACATAGAGGCTTCCGCCGGTGGACGAGGGCAGAAACGCCATCGACATCGGCATCCACTCGGTAGGGATAAATCCATCCGGCTCCACCATGCTTGCGCGGGCAGCCTTGGCGGTCAGCTTACGGGTGTCGATCACGGCCACAGCATCGCTGATCGCGTTCGCGGCGTAAAGCCGGCTGCCATCGCCATTCAAAGCCAGCGCCTCCGGCTCCGCGCCAAAGTAGCTCTGTCCCGGAAGCCTGGTATCGAAGTAGCCCTTTACAGCGAACTCGCTTCCGCCCACATTCACAGCCGCCACGGCATCGCGATTGGCCAGGGCCACGTAGAGCGTCTTGCCGTCCGGCGCCAGCGCCAGGGCGCACGGATGCGTGCCCGGCGCGACGGGGCTGGTCGGCTTCAGCAGCGTCAGCTTGCGGCCCACCAGGTTCTTCTTGAGGTCCAGTTCCACAATCTCCGATGCGTTCCACAGCGCGACAAAGGCGCGGCGGCCGTCCTTGGCGAGTTGCAGCGCCACGGGATACGTAGCCGGCACCGCATCGCTCTCAGATAGGTCGAAGCGATGTTCGATGGTCCCGCTGCCAGGATCGAGCAGCAGCACGTCGTCCGACAGGTTATCCGCCACCAGCAGTTTTTCCGCGCCGCCGCGACTCACTAGAGCGATGTCCGCCGGAAAAGGAATGCCCTGCACGCTCTCCGCGCCCTGCGGCGACTTCGACTTTCTCCCTGCGGCCAGCGCCTGCATCGGCAGGTGGATCAGCCGTTCTGGCTCGATGGCACCCTCGCTGAAGCGGTAGACCACAATGCCGCTGCCGGTGTTCTCTTTGCCGTCGCCGAGCGGGTCGGTGATCGATCCCATGCTGGCGTAGAGGTGACTCCCGTCGCGGCTGAAGGCAAGACCGGAGTAAAGTGTCTGCTTCGCGACATCCGCCAGCGTGCGGGCATCAGGGAAATCCCTGACGGCGCCGGTGCGCGTGTCCAGCACTGCCAGGGACTGCTCGTAGTGCGACTCGTAGGTTCCGTACCCGGCATTGACCGTGACCACGTAGCGCCCATCCGGTGAGACCGCCATTGACATCGGCAAACTATTCAGCCGCTGCGGATGGCCGGGAATTGGCCCGATCAACTGTTTGCTGGTGGGCAGATCCCGCGTCTGAGCCGCCATTTGCCCGGCGGCCAGAGCGAGAAACGAAGATACAACCGTCAACAGCGCCCTGATATGCATGCACAAAACCATAACAAAGCCGGGGTCCATGGCGCTTTACATTGCCATGACAGCGGCCGCTCCACCGCCTTCACCCCGTTTCTTTTCGGCTGGCGCCCGATGCGCAAGGCAGCAACCCCTGTAATAATTAGCCCTATGCGTACCGTGCTTACCGCGGAGAGACTTTGGGACGGCAGCCGACTGACCAGCCACCCGCAAGTGGTCATTGAAGACGGCAGAATTGGCTCCATCACCCACCGCGAGGCGGCGCCACTACCGGCGGACGCGCAGGTTCTCGACTTTCCAGGCGCTACCCTGGCCCCGGCATTTTTTGACGTCCACATTCACGGCGCGGCCGGCCACGACCTGATGGAAGCGACACCCCAGGCGCTCGACGCCATCGGCGGCTTTCTGGCTTCGCACGGAACCGGCAGCTTTCTGGCCACCACCGTCACCGCTCCCCTGGACGTGACCCTGCGCGCGGTTGAGGGGCTGGCGAGGTTGTTGGCCGAGCCTCCACGTGCGGGGCACGCGCGGCCCCTGGGCATTCACCTTGAGGGCCCGTTTCTCTCCCACGCCCGTCGCGGCGCTCAGCCGGCGGAGCACCTGCTGACCCCGGACATCTCCATCTTCGACCGGCTTGTCGACGCCGCCGAAGGAAACGTAAAGCTGATCACCTTGGCGCCCGAACTGCCTGGCGCAGTCGAGCTGACCGCGCACGCCACCAGCCGCGGAGTTCGTGTTTCGCTGGGTCACTCCGATGCCACAGCCGCCGAGACCCGCCCCGCGATTGCCGCCGGAGCGGTCAGCACCACGCACACGTTTAACGGCATGCGTCCCCTGCATCACCACGAACCGGGCATCCTGGGCGTCGTGCTCACCAACGACGACCTGTATGCCGAGCTGATCTGCGACGGCATCCACTCCGAGCCGGAGATCGTGAGCCTGTGGTGGCGGGCCAAGGGACCGGAGCGGGCGATCCTGGTCACTGACGCCATGAGCGCCACCGGCATGCCCGACGGAGAATATCAACTGGGCGGATTTCCCGTGCTGGTGGCAGCCGGTCGCGCCGTGGTCAAGGACGCTCCGGCCAACGGCACCCTGGCCGGGAGCGTACTGACCCTGGACCGCGCACTAGCCAACTTCGTGCAGTTTACCGGCGCCACGGTGCCGCAGGGTCTGCGCCTCTTGACAGCCAATCCCGCGGCCATGACCGGCCTTTCCAGCCAGACCGGCACCCTTGCCATTGGGATGCCGGCCAACCTGGTGGCCGTGGATGCGGCCGGCCGGCTGGTCGGCTCTGTCGTCGGCGGGCAATCCGTTCGCTAAGCCAAGCTACTAGGGTCTGTTAACACTACTGACCCTAGCTCGCTTCCGCCAGTCGCTGGGCGCGCCAGATAGCGCCTTCGATCCCCGCCACTTCGCGCTCCTCCACCGGCATCTGCGGCGCGGCGGCGCGTAGCCCGGCGAAGAACGGCTCGCGGACCAGGCGCGCTTTGCCGATCACGCTGCCGATCCACGCCACCGGAACTTCTTCGGTCAGGTTGTGCTTGCGGCGAAGCTTCCCTCGCACCAGCAGCACTGATTCCACCAGGTCCTCCGCTGCCTCCTGCAAAACTCCTGCCGCCACCGCGTCGCCTTCTTCTGCAAGCTGGCTGATCGCGGGAGCCAGAGCGGCAAAGTCAGGGCCCGGGGTGCTGTCACCCAAGTTCACCAGTTGGTCGATGGTCGTCGTTCCCCATATGTGACCCACTGTCTCCAGAACGCGCGTCGGCTCCTCGCGGTCATGGGCTTTCAGCGCGCGGCGCACGGCGTGCAAGCCGATCCAATAGCCTGATCCGTTGTCGCCCAGCCGCGAACTCCAGCCGCCGTAGCACTCGCGGCCTCCGTCGGGAGCGCGCCCGATGCAATTGGTGCCGGTTCCGGCGATTTGCAATATCCCCGGCCCGCCCTTGAACGCCGCGTCCAGCGCGATCACTTCGTCGCCCACAATCTCTGAGCGCTCCACACCAAAATCGCGAAGGACAACCGATATCCAATCCGCTACGCCGGGCATGTTGGCGCTGGCTACACCCGCTGATGCCGCCCGCACGCCCTGGACACCTGCCTGCTTGAAGACTTCGCCCAGCAGGGTGCGCAGATTTTCTTCCGCCACCCGCGCACCCACGCGCAGACGCTTGATCGATCCATACTCGACGAAAGCCAGCACCCGCTCGCCTTCCACTATGGAAGCGCGGGTGCGCGTCCCTCCGCCGTCAATTCCCAACACCACGTTCATCGTTCTCTTGCTCCTTGCATTACTGTGCTTGTGCAGCGCCACCATCCCGCAGAATTCCTGATAGCACGTTCAGGCTGCCGTCCGTCTTGGGGGCGGTCAGTCCCAGCAGGTGGGCCAGCCACGGGTACAGATTCACATTCTCAAACGGCGCCACCGTGCGCCCGGACACGATGTCCGGACCGGCGGCGAAAAAGCTGGCCTTCATCTCCACCATCCTGTGGGGGTCAAACCCGTGCATCCCCGCATTGGGCGGCTGGTCTGGCTTGCCGGCGGCAGGCGCGTGGGCGCGGATAGCGTAGGGTCCGGTGGCGATCACCACAGGGTCGCCCTCGCGCGGATTCTGGCTGAAGTTCAGGCCGGCGGGAACGTCCTTGCGGCGATAGACGATAAATTGCGACGAGGCCTTCTTTAGCTGGTTGTATACCCGGGCGCGGTCCGCTTCGGTTTTGCCGTAGAGCAGCGCCCCCACGGCTTCAAAGCCGGAAAGGTCGGCGAACTGGTCCAGCGTGATCCAGCCCCCCTCCGCCTTCGCCATGCCGTGGTCGCTCACCACCACCAGGTCCACCGGCAGTCCGCTCGCGTCCAGTCCAGCCTTCAGCTTGCCCACCAGCGCATCCACCTTCAGCACGGCGGCCTTGGTCTCTGCCGCGTCGGGGCCGAACGCATGGCCCTCATGATCGGGTTCAGAGTAGTAAAGCGTAATGAAGTGGGGGCGCTCAGCCGCTGGCAACCGCAGCCACGCCAGCACCTGCTCGACGCGGGCATTGTCGTCGATCTTGTCGTCGTAATGGAGGTAGTAGCTGGGCAGGTAGCCGGCGATCTTAGCTTCGGAGCCCGGCCAGAAGAAGCAGGCCGAGCGCATGCCCTGACTTTCCGCCAGGCTCCACAAGGGCACGCCGCTGTACCAGCTTCCATCGCTCACCGCCTGGGCGTCGTTGATGGCGTAGCGGGCCTGCCTGGTTTCGTCGTAGAAACTGTTCGCCACCAGACCATGATGTTCGGGATAGAGGCCGGTAACGAGAGTGAAGTGGTTGGGAAAGGTGAGCGAGGGATAGCTGGGCAGCATGCCTTCCGGGGCCCATGCGCCCTGCCTGCCCAGGGCCAGCAGGTGCACCGCTCCGTCGCGTTTAGCGTAGTCCCAGCGGAATCCGTCCAGCGAGACCAGCACCACATAGTGAGCCCGCTGTGCTGCAGGCCAGTTGGGGCCGTTTTCTACATGAACGACCGGCAGGGACGCATTGGAGCCGCTTCCCTGTGCTGCCAATTGCCACGGAGCAACCGCCAGCCCCAAGGCCAGCGCCAGGCTTGCAAGAGCCCTGCGGCCCCCCGTCCATAGTCGCATCTGCACACCCCCGCATCAGCTTATCGCACGGGGGATGAGATGGTTCGGAGCCGATAACTGGTACTGCTCAAGCAGCCGACCGGAGTCGGATCATTGCAGCCCGTGCGGAACGGCTCAGTTGTTCGATGCGGGTGGAGTGGCCGGTGCGCTTTCCGCCGGAGCCGGAGTCGGGGCCGGAGTTGGAGCCTCTGCGGGGGCGGGCTGACCCTTCGACAGGTTGCGAATATAGGCGATAAGATTCGTTACCACGTCCTTCGAAGCGCGTCCCTCTGCTTCTGCGGGCATCTTGCCCTTGCCGTTGCGAATGGTGTCGAACAGAACCTGGTCCTGCATCCCGGCCAGCGACTTGGGATCGGTCCAGTCGGCCATGCTAAGCCCCATGTCCTTGGCAACATCGGTTTTGCCGTCTCCGTTGGCCCCATGGCAGAGTGCACAGTCGATCTGATAGATCTCTTTGGCTTTTGCTTGCAATTGCGCACTCGGCTTTGCGGAACTCCTTTGGGCGGATGCGGCGGGAGTCTTCTCTTGCGGCGGACCCGCCGGTGCGGACGCAGGCACAAGCACAAAAATGGCCACCGCGGAAAGGAGCAGGAACGGCTTGAACATAACAGTCTCCTCAGTTGCAGGTGTCGGAGAAGGGCATCTGCCAGCTGTATTGATGATTCGATTGCATTATAGGCCCATTCGAACCCCGCGCGCAGCGACGGGTGACCGAAGTGAACACAGTCGAGCATTCCCAAAGTCTGGCTCACGGCCGGTGGGCAGGCAATTGTGGTATACGTTTCCGCATGATTCGTCGCATCGCTTTCTTCGCCGCCGTTATTTCCTTCGCTGCTTCCGCCCCTCATTCTGTCCCCGCACAGACCCTTGCCCCCACACCACCGATGGGGTGGAACAGTTGGGACTCTTATGGCCTGACCATCAATGAGGCCGACTACCGCGCCAACACCACCGTGCTCGCGGGACTCAAACAGTACGGATGGGAGTACTCAGTAATTGACGAGGGGTGGTACGCGAAAGACCCTTCTGCGGATGAAATTGCGGCACGAAAGTACGTGTGGGATAGCAACGGGATCCTGATTCCTGCGCTGAACCGCTTTCCATCGGCTGCCGGCGGTGTGGGATTCAAACCGCTGGCTGACTGGGTTCACGCGCAAGGACTCAAGTTCGGCATCCATATCCTGCGCGGCATTTCGCGCCAGGTAGTTGAGCAGAACCTGCCTATCGCCGGGTCGGCCTTTCACGCCCAGGATGCGGCTGACACCAGTTCCCCCTGCTCGTGGGCCGAGGACAACTGGGGCATCCGCGACAACCCCGCCGGGCAGGCATATTACGACTCGATGCTGAAGCTCTATGCGAGTTGGGGATTGGATTTCATTAAGGTGGATTGCATCTCCGACCACCCCTACCGCCCCACCGAAATCCGGCAAATTGCCGAGGCAATCCGGAAAACC
>JARLGM010000254.1 GCA_031292755.1 Candidatus Sulfopaludibacter sp. | reverse complement strand
CGATGGCGTGTACCAGAACAGCGAGGTGTGGATCAACGGACAATACCTGGGCAAGCGCCCATTCGGGTACATCAGTTTTGCCTACGACCTCACGCCGCACCTGAATGCCGGCGGTGAAAACGTGGTGGCGGTGAAGGTGGATAACTCGGTGCAACCGGGGTCGCGCTGGTATTCCGGGTCTGGCATCTACCGGCACACCTGGCTGGTGGCCGTGAATCCGGTCCACGTGGAGCACTGGGGAACGTTCGTCACCACACCGCGGGTTTCCAAAGACTCCGCGACCGTGCGCGTCAAAACGCACGTGCGCAATGCCAGAGCGGCGGTTGCGGAATGTACGCTGGTCACGGCTGTGGTGGACCGCGAAGGCAAGACCATCCAGACCGCGGAAGCATCGCAGGCAATCGGCCCCAATGCCACTTACGAGTTCAGTCAATCGGTGACCATGGACAAGCCCACGCTCTGGAGCGTGGCCACGCCGTATTTGTACAAGGTGCGCAGCACGGTCCGCGTGGGTGCACAGTTGATGGACGAGTACGAGACGCCCGTTGGCGTTCGCGAAGCGATCTTCGACGCCGACCGCGGCTTCCTGCTGAACGGAGAGCACGTCAAACTGAACGGAGTGTGCCTGCATCACGATGCCGGAGCAGTGGGCGCCGCCGTGCCGGAGCGCGTGTGGGAACGGCGTTTCGAAACGCTGCGTGAGATGGGCTGCAACGCCATACGAACCAGTCACAATCCGCCCGCGCCCGAGTTCCTGGACCTTTGCGACCGCATGGGCTTCCTGGTGATGAACGAAGCCTTCGACGAGTGGAGGGCCGGCAAGGGGCAGGTCCGCGGCAATGGCTATTCGCGGATTTTCGATGAGTGGCACGAGCGCGACGTGACGGATTTCGTCCACCGTGACCGCAATCACCCATCCGTCGTTTTGTGGAGTTGCGGCAACGAGATTCCTGACCAGCTTAGCGATCACGGCGTGGAGATTCTGCGCGAGTTGCTGGCCATCTTCCATCGCGAAGACCCCACCCGCCCGGTCACGGCCGCCTGCGACCAGATTGCGGCGGAACCGAAAGCCGCGCCGGTCGAGTTTCTGAGCCAACTGGACATCGTGGGATACAACTATGCCGACCGCTGGCGCGAGCGGCGCGAGTTGTACTACAGCGTGGACAAACTTGCGCATCCCAACTGGCGCATGATCGGCACCGAGAGCAGCGGCATGGGCGGGCAGCGCGGCGACTATCGCGGCCTGATTCCCGGCGCCGCGGCGGCTGCCGGCGCGGGCCGTGGATTTGGGCGAGGGGGCGGCGGCCGCGGTCTCGACACCGAGGAGTTGTGGCGATTCGTGCGGACGCACGATTACGTCTCCGGCGACTTCATGTGGACCGGCATCGATTACCTGGGCGAGGCCGGCGGAGCGTCGCGGGGGTCCGGCGCGGGGGTGATCGACAGTTGCGGCTTCCCCAAGGACGGCTACTACTTCTACCAGAGCCAGTGGACCGAAAAGCCGGTGCTGCACCTCTTCCCGCACTGGAACTGGAAGGGGCATGAAGGTGTGTTTGTGCCGGTGAGCTGCTACACCAATTGCGACGGCGTGGAGCTGTTCCTCAACGGCAAATCCGTGGGTTCGAAAGGCTTCGTGTTCCCGCGATACGGCATGCAGGGCCGTTACGGGCAATATGCGGCGTCACCGGCGGGAGCCGTGCGGACCACCAATGATCTGCACCTCTCGTGGGACGTGCCTTACGAGCCCGGCACCCTGAAGGCGGTCGGGATGAAGGGCGGCAAGGCGGCGATCGAAGTGGAGATCGCGACCACCGGCGAGCCTGCCGCCATCAGCCTTTCGGTGGACCGCGACACTATCCGCGCCGATCGCCGCGATGTGGCGCATGTGACGGTGAAGGTGCTGGACGCGCAGGGTCGCCTGCATCCCGACGCAGACAACGAAATCGCGTTTGAGGTCCAGGGGGCAGGCCGGCTGATCGGCGTGGATAATGGCAATATGGCCGATATGGCGGCGGATTTCAAAGGCAAAACGCGGAAGGCTTCCCACGGCATGTGCCTGGCGATGGTGCAGTCCACGGCCGGCGCGGGGACGATTCGTGTGACCGCCACGTCGCCGGGGCTCAAGACGGCTACCGTGACGATTGCGGCGAAGGCATGATTTCGTTTTGCGTCTGGCTGGCGGTTGCCGGTCTGGCGTTCCAGCCCGATATCGCCGTGGTGCGGCGGGTGTTTGAAGACGCGCTGGCGCGCCGGCAGCGGGAGTTCGGAGCCACCGACGCGCGGACGGCGCAGGCGGCGCGCGATCTGGGCCTGTTTCTGCGCGCCAATGGAGACGCGGCGGCGGCGCGACGGGCGCTGGCGGAAGCGGTGCGCATCGATGAGGGCGGCGTGGGTCCGTCCGCGCCGCAAACATTGGAAGACGCGCTGGCGCTGGCGACCGTCTCGCCGCCCGCCGCGGCCGAGCCGTTGCTTCGCCGCGCCGGCGAATCGCCCGACGCAGTGGTGGCCGGCGAGGCACTTTCCACGCTCGCCGGGCTGCGCAAATCCGCGGGAGACCTGGCGGGCGCGGCCACCTGCTTCCGCCGGGCACTGGCCAAAGCGGAGCAGGCCGATGGACCCGACGGCACCACGGCTGAACTGATTCTCAACCTGCTATTGCCGCTGGACCGGCAGACGCTTGGCCCGCGCCATGCGCAAACGCTGGCGGATGCCCGCAAACTGGCTGACCTCTATCGCAAGACCGGCCGGCCTCGCGAGGCGGTGGCGATCGAGCAGCAGATCAATGCCGGTCCGCATTGACGGGGACCAGAGGGTCTTCGGGCCGGTACGTGGCAATGCGGTGGTTTCGGAACACCAGGTTTCCCGTGCGGATGCCGGGCATGTGACATTGCGAGCAACTCTGACCGGCAATGGCTGCGGCGTGGCGCGGCGCCGGGTGACACTTTCCGCACGCGCGATCGTAAACCGCCGCGCTCTGTTCCAAAGGCGCGTGCGGGGAATGACAGGTCAGGCAGGTGAGACGGCCATTGCTCTTTTGGAAACAGGCGCTGGCCGCCAGGCGAAGCGGCTCGGAGCGCGAATTGCGCGGGTCCCGCAGATCCGTGAGTTCTTCGCCGGTCTCCAGTTTGAAGCGATGGCAGGAAGCGCAGAAGGTGCTGACCCCGCCTGCCGGGAGTCGGCCTGGATTCCGCGGATGATTGCGCGCCGGATCCTGCGCATGCAGGCTGCCGGGGCCGTGGCACATCTCGCAGCGCACGCCCAGTTCGTGGGGAATCACGCGATCGTCGTCGCCCAGCGTGATAGGGCCCGTCGAGTGGCAGGCGAAGCAGCGCAGGATGCGGGCGTCGGCGTCGAAGAGCCGGAACGAGACTCCATTCAGATTGCGATGGCCCGGCGTTAGTCCATAGCCGTTCAACTCGCGGTACCAGGTCTGCCCTAATTCGCGATAATGCTCCCGGTCCTCGCGGCGCAGGAAGGTGATGGCTTGCGAGCCGGCGCCGAACGCCCAATCGCCGGGCTGATCCGCGGCGGAGGGTGCGAGCGTATGGGCGTGCGCGCTTTTCGGTTGCAGGTCGAACTCGGTGCGGTGGCACTTACCGCAGGTCGCGGCGCCCACATAGCCGGGCGCCGGATCTGCCGCGGCGGCAATTCCAACGCACAGGAACAGCGGGAGCAGCATGCGCATAGGGGCCGCTCAAAGTTTCAGGAATCCGCGCGCGTCCAGCCAACCGTGGAAGAGGGCGATCCAACCGGCCACCGGACCCTTGGTTCTTTCGCGCTGGCCGAAGCCGTGACCCACGCCGGCGAATACATGCAATTCCGCGCTGGCGCCGGCGCGCTTCATGGCGAGATAAAGCTCCGGCAGCCCCTGCGAAATATTTTGCCGGTCGTTTTCGCCGCAGACCAGAAAGGCCGGCGGCGTTTCCTTCGAGAAATTCCTGTCTGCCGGGAGTGCCGGATACAGCAGCGCTTGAAACGACGGCTTATCGCTCTGGCGATCGATCTCGTCTCCTGCCATGGCGGACTCGGAATGATAGCGCGCGGCCGCGAGCGCCGCCACTTCGCCTCCCGCGGAGAAGCCCATCACGCCAACGCGGTCCGGCTTCACTCCCCATTCCGACGCCCGGAAGCGCACGGTGCGAATGGCGCGCTGGATATCCGCCAGGGCGTTGCCCTCGACTGTGTAGGTGGATCCTTTTTCGCGGGCCAGACGGTATTTCAATACGAAGCCCGCCACGCCATGCGCGCTCAGCCATCTGGCGACGTTGTAGCCCTCGTGATCCATCCACAATTCGCTATGGCCGCCGCCTGGAGCGATGATGACCGCGGCGCCGGTCATACTGCCCTGGGTGCCCTGGGCCGGCAGGTACACCGTGAGGGAGGGTTGGTGTACGCTCGAAATGACGTGCTCGCCTTCGGCAGTGAGGCGCGCGGATTCCGCGGCGGATTTGCCTTCCGATCCGGGGGCGCCATCGGGCCAGAGGAGAATCACTTTGGGATCGGCATCGGCCCCCCATAGGAAGGCGCTCGCCAGCAGCGAAAGGAGACACGTGTAGGTCTTCATGGGTCTATCTCTCCTGATGTTTGCGCATCGCCGGACAGTCACAGGAAAGCGGAACAAGAGAGGATGGAGCGGGAGACGGGAATCGAACCCGCAACCAACAGATTGGAAATCTGTGACTCTACCATTGAGTTACTCCCGCAGGTTCCATTACATTCTACCCTAAAGTGAGAAGAAGACTCTAACGCCATGACCGAATTTCCCGTCCTCAACGCGCTCCTCTTCGCCGGCCTCGGCGTTCTGGTATTTGCCGTCGCCTTCGCCATCCTGGCCAGGCTTGCGCCTTTCGATCTGTGGAAGGAAATCGTCCACGAGCACAACGTGGCCGCCGCCATTCTGGCGGGAGCGGTAGCCCTGGGTCTGTGCTGGATCATCGCTGCGACCATGCATTGAACCTTCCTGTGCTACCCTCGAAACTATGCTGTTTGAGTCCGATAAAGTGATGTTCGAAATCTATCGCGAGACCGAGTATTCCGGCAAATACCGGGTCGTGTACTTTACCGAACTGCAGGATCACAACAAGGAAACCGAAATCAATCACGCTCTGGCGGGAGAACATTTTTTCGACGGCTTCATCAAAAATTTCCGCAAAGACGAAGCCAAGGAAATCATTCAGACCCTGCTCGCCCGCCTCAATGAGGGCGAGCGCCTCGATCCCCAGGACGTGGAGCGCGCCCTGGGCGAACACATCGCCTGAAAGGCACCCGTGCGCATCCTCCGTTTCCCCAGCATCGCCGAGCCGCAGTTCTTCGGCTGCGTAGCTGCCTTCGTGGATTCGCTCGCCGGCGAGTTGAACGCCGCCGCCGCCGCCCTGCGCCGTCTGGAAGGCCAGGGCAAGGGGCGCGCCTTCGCCTACGAGATGACGCTGGACCAGCACCGCTACGGCGCCCTGATCGTCATCGACCGCTGGTCCACCGTGGCCGGAGCCTTCGGCCCTCATCTCCACTTGAGCGGCCACCAGTCCATCCTGACCGAAGCGCGCGAACGCGCCGCCGCGGCGGAAGACATCCTGAACCGCGCCAACCACATGCTGGATGCCGCGGAGCGTTACACCACCGAGGCCGTGGAGGTCTGCCTGCTGGCCTTCCGCACCCTGGAAACCACCTTCGCCGAAGAGCGCGCGGCTGCCGATCGATACGCCAAACTGGGTCCCATGCTCCCCGAAGATTACAAGGAAGCCCGCCGCATCTTTTTGGAGGATTTAGCGGCGCGGTAATGCAACTATTTCCCGGCCGCCGGCGCCTGGGCCCCCGCGCCCGCTTCCAGTTGCTTCAGTTTCTGATCGAAAGCCGGATACGGCTGCGCACCCACCAGCACTTCCCCGTCCACTCCCAGCGTGGTGCTTCTGCCGATCACGAAAGTCGGCGTGCCATCTGCGCCAATCTTGGCGGCCTCCAGCACGTCATTCTGAATCGCCATCTTGTATTTCTCGCTTTCCACGCAGCTCTTGAACGCGGCGGTATCCATGTTCAGGCCGGCAGCCTCCGCCATGATGCTGTTCATATCCAGCTTGTCCGGGCTTGCCCCCATCAGGTCGCGGAGTTTCCAGAACTGCCCCTGCTCCGCCGCGCAGCGCGCCGACATGGCCGCCCGCATGGCATTCGGATGCAGCGTATCCAGCGGCAGGTCGCGGCTGTAGAACCGCACCTTGCCGGTATCGATGTAGTTCTTCTTCAGCTCGTTGAATGCCGTAACGTGGAAACGCTGGCAGAACGGGCACTGGTAGTCGGTGAACTCCACCATGGTGAGGGGCGCGTCCTTATTGCCCAGCATCTCCGACGACGTCAGGGTCAACTTGGCGCGCAGCGGCTCCGCCGGTCCCTTCGGCGCATTTCCCGCCGCCTGCTTCTCCAGCAACTGCCGGATCTGCCGCAACTCATTGAGGATCTGGTCGCCCTGTTCCTTTGTAAGGCCCGAGCCCGCCTCTTGAGCGCTCAACGGCACCATCACAAGCAGCGGCAGCACCGCCAGCTTCGCGTATCGATAAAAATTCTTCATTCGTTCCCTAATTTCTTTCCAAAATCAGCATGTACTGGACATCGCGGATTCTCTCTTTTTCTTCGATCAGGTGAAAGCGATTGGCCTCCACCTCTTTGATCACGTCCGGCATGTCCAGCCGGATATGGCTTATCGCCCGCCCGTTCGGCATGGCTTTTTCGCGCTTATAATACTCCACAATCACCAGCCGCCCGTCCGGCTTGAGCGACTTGTGAATCGCCGCCAGCATCTTCTCCGGATAATCGAAATGATGGTACGCGTCCAGCACCAGCACCTCGTCCATCTTGCCTTCCGGCAGATTCGGGTCCGTCTCGGTTCCCTTCACGAAGGTGACGTTGGTCAGGTTCTGGTTCTCCGCGCGCTGCCGCGCCATCCCCAGAAAATCGTCGGTGATGTCTTCCCCGATCACGTGCCCGGTTCCGCCCACGCGCTTGCTCAGGAAAGGCAGCA
>JARLGM010000253.1 GCA_031292755.1 Candidatus Sulfopaludibacter sp. | reverse complement strand
CAGCAGGATGCCGGATACTTTGGCCAGTTTCTCGCGGGCGCCCGGTTTGAGGGTGTACTGGTTGAAATCGAACAACACATCGTTGATATTGACGATGAGGCCGCGCTGGCTTTCGCGGGTTTCCAGAATCAGGTTCAATTGCTGGCGCAGGCGCTCGCGCAGGGCGGTCTTTTCCCCTTCCGCCTGCTGAGCGGCCTGTTTGGCTCGCTCGGCTTCCGCCTGGGCGGCCTGCTGCTGGGCTAAGGCGGCGGCGCGGGCGGTATCGGCGGCGGCTCGCTCCTGCACGGCAATCTGGGTGGCCTGCTGGGCTTCCATTTTGGCCTGGAGGGCGGCGCGCTGTTCGGTCTCGGCCTGTTCGCGGCGCTGCTGTTCCAACCTGGCCTGGTCGGCCGAGGCCTGGGCTTGTTGCGCGGCGGCGGCGGCACGAGCCTGATCATCGGCTTCGCGCCTGGCGGCGGCGAGACGCTCTTCGGCTAACTGCTCGTCGCGGATCTTGCGAATGGTAATGATGCGGGCATCTTCGGCCATTTGCGCGGCTTCGCGGGCGTCGGTTTCGGATTCCTTGCGGTTCTTACCGCCATGCAGGAAGCCCTCGGCATTATTCAGGTCGGTGGTGGCTTTCTGGAAGGTGTCGGAGGCATATTTGTCCGCGCCGGCCAGGCGGGCGATCTCGACGGCATTTTCCGCTTCGGCGAGTTGCAGCGGGCCCTTGGGGTTCACTCTGACGGGCGTGTAGGCGCTGCGGTTCATCACGTATTGTCCGCGCTGCAGCAACTGATACTTGGCGTCCACCTGCTCGATGGTGCCGGCGGTATCGCTGCGCAGGAAGTTTTCGGCCACAACCACGTCGCTGGGCTGGGTGACGGCAAAGTACGGTTCGGCGGTTACGATGAGGCCGAAGGTTTGCAGATCGGTGGTAGAGAGCAGCTTGGCATGATCGCCGTCGAGGACGACTTCGCCTAAATTATTAGCGCGCCCCTCGGGGGTGATGCCCCACAAAACATAGGTCATATATTCCGGCCCGTACTGGGCGGCGGGGGTCATGTGCTGGAGCGAGGTTTCGATTTTGGTGGAACCCATCTGGCTGGAGACGCTGGCCTCTCCGCGAGCGGCGGGCATCAGTTCGGTGCCGCGAAAATCGATGTGGGTGGTGCCTGTACGGTGGTGATAATTCACTGCCTTGGTGGTTCGCGAGACCACGGTGACGCGGTATATCGGCATCCCCTGGGACGCCTGCTCGGGGGCGGCGGGCGACTGTTGGGTGGGGTTGGGAACCTGGGCGGCCAAACTTCCAACGGCCAGCATCATCAAACCTGGGAATTTCATTTCTACTCCCTCCGGCTGGGATGCTGCAAAACGCGTACCGAAGTACGGCGGAACACAGAAAGACACGGGTTGGGGATGGGGGATGGGGCTGGCGGAATGGTCCGGCTCGTCTACCGTTTCGATACCTGCAGGTTGTTGGTTACCGAGAAAACGCCGGCGACGGTATTAGCGCGGAGACCGGCCAGATCCTTGTCCGCTTGCGTATCCACGGCGCCGACCAGGGTGACCTTACCATTGTCCACGATGATGTGAATGGAAGGCACAGCCTGCATGGCATACCGGTCCAAGCCCTGGAATCCGTAAATCGCGCGATATTCCGCGGTGCGCGTCTGGTGGTCCATGGGGGAAACCGGCAGCACCTGAATGCGGCTAATCACCTTGGTGACGCCCTCGATCCCCTTGACGGCTCTTTCGGCATCGCTTTTGAGGACGGGGTTAGTCACCTGACCCATGAGGGTGACCACCGAATCATCCACGCGATAGGTAAGATTGTCGAATACCCCGTAATAAGGAAGCATGACGAGTTCGTGGCGTACCTCACGGATAAGCCGGTCGGCGGGCTGCGCGGCGGCAGCCAGCGACAGGACGAACGCGCACAGAAAAGCGGATCGCTGCTTCATGGACGCCTCCCGACAGGCGAGGAGGGCCTGTCCTGCTTAATCGTTGCCGGAAATGTTGACCAGGTTGGGCGCGGCAGTGCCATTGGCGGCGGCTTCGGCTTCTTCCATGGTGAAACTCTCCACCTTCGCCGAAATATTCATGGAACAGAACTTGGGGCCGCACATGGAGCAGAAGTGCGCGTCCTTGAATCCGTCCTCGGGCAGGGTTTCGTCATGCATGGCCCGGGCCGTCTCCGGGTCCAGCGAGAGATCGAACTGGCGATTCCAGTCGAACGTATAGCGCGCACGCGAAAGTTCGTCGTCGCGATCGCGCGCGCCCGGGCGATGGCGGGCAATATCGGCCGCATGGGCGGCGATTTTGTACGCGATGATACCAGCTTTGACGTCTTCGCGATTGGGCAGGCCGAGGTGTTCCTTGGGAGTGACGTAGCAGAGCATGGATGCGCCGTACCAGCCGATCATGGCGGCGCCGATGGCCGAAGTGATGTGGTCGAAGCCCGGCGCGATATCGGTTACCAGCGGGCCCAGGGTGTAAAAGGGCGCTTCATAGCACATCTCGTTTTCCTTCTGGACCTGCATTTCAATCTGGTCCATGGGGATGTGCCCGGGCCCTTCGATCATCACCTGGACATCGTACTCCCAGGCTTTCTTGGTCAACTCGCCGAGGGTTTTGAGCTCGGCGAACTGGGCTTCGTCGCTGGCGTCGGCCACGCTGCCGGGGCGGAGGCCATCGCCGAGAGAGAAGCTGACGTCGTGCTTCTGGAAGATCTTGCAGATATCTTCGAAGCATTCGTAGAGCATATTCTGCTTATGATTCTTGACCATCCATTCGGCCAGAATGGAACCGCCGCGGCTGACGATGCCGGTGATGCGTTTGGTGGTGAGCGGAATGTACTGCACCAGCACGCCGGCGTGGATGGTCATATAGTCCACGCCCTGCTCGGCTTGCTCTTCGATCACCTCAAGCATCACCTGCCGCGACAGGTCTTCCACGCGGCGGACGCGACTGAGAGCCTCATAAATCGGCACGGTGCCGATGGGGACCGGCGAATGGGCCAGAATGGCTTTGCGGATGGCCGGAATATCGCCGCCCGTGGACAGGTCCATCACCGTATCGGCGCCGTACTTCACCGAATAGCGCAATTTTTCCAATTCGCCTTCAATGTCGGACAGCACGGCGGAATTGCCGATATTGGAATTGATCTTGCACTTGGAAGCCACGCCGATGGCCATCGGCTCCAGATTCGTGTGATGGATATTGGCCGGGATGATCATGCGGCCGCGCGCCACCTCCGACCGCACCGTTTCCGGCGAGATCCGTTCGCGCTGCGCGATAAAATGCATCTCCCCGGTGGTAATCCCCTGCCGGGCGTAATGCATTTGTGTGCGGATGTTGTCGTCTTTTCGTTTTGCTACCCACTCTGTGCGCATGGTCCCTCCCTGATGGCTGCAAGGGCCGGGGAATGCCCGGCCCGAACTCACTTCTGCTTCTTGGGCTTCTTGGTCTCTTTTTTGGGGCTCTTGTCCTTAGCCATTTGAATTCTCCCTTACAGATGAGATTATAACCGCTAGACCGGCGATTGACGCCGGATTCGATACCGATATCCTCGCCAATTCACGGTGTTTCCGAAGGCGGACGCCAACAGGGCGGCAAGCCACAGCCAGGTGGCCAGAGGAACCCAGATGGCGTGTACCCAGGAATGGCGGCGAAACCAGGGCTCCAGTTCGGGAAGCGCAGCCTTGGCCAGGGTAGCGCGATTGAGGCCCTTCAACATTCCGGGCGACAACTGCGCGATCAATGCCCATTCAGCCAGGCGATTCCCCCTGATGGAGGCGGCGATGGACGCCGCCATGCCGCCGCAGTAAAAGAAGTGGGCCGCCAGACCCAGCCACCAGAGGCGCGGATGGTAAACGCGAGTGATGGTCATCTGGCGGCGCATCCAGGCAAAGAAGCGGCGGGCGGTGGTGTGGTCCACACTGGGCACCAGAGCACCGGGCGCGTAGGCGATGCGCAATTTGGCGCGATGGACGGCGGAGGAGAGCGCGTAATCGTCGCTGATGGTATCGCGCCACCATTCGGGCACGTGAATATCGAAAAACGTTTCCTTGAGGATGGCCGTAGCGCCGCCCCAGGCAAAGGGGCAATCGCCGGAGCCCAGCAGTCCCAGACTTACTGAATCCCACACACTCCGCAGGAGGCTCCAGAAATCCGGCGGATCCGGAGCGAACCAGCGAAAGCCGGTGGCGGCGCCGACGCCTTCGGCGGAGAGAGCGGTTACCAGAGCGCGCAGCCAGCGCCGGGTGGGGCGGCCGTCGGAATCGGCAAAGGCGAGGACGCGGCTGCTCTTGCGCGCGGCGCGCACCGCGGCGTTGAGGTTCTGCACTTTTTCGCCGGTGTGGGGGTCACTGCCGTGCGCCAGCACCACTTTGATGCGCGCCGGCAGCACGCCGGGCGGAATATCGGCGGCACTGTGAGCGGCGACGATCAGTTCGTAATCGGGGTAGTCGAGCGATGCCAGCGCCTGGAGGTTTTCGCGCAGTCCCTCATCGGGGCCTTTGACCGGCACGATGACGCTGGCCGGCGGCAGGACCGCGGGTTCTTCCGCCAGACGGGCGGCGACATACTCCGCCCGCTTACGCTCGCAGCGCAAAGAGAAGATGGCCAGCAACAGCGCGGGACCGGCGAAGAACCAGTACCAGAGCACTCAGGCTTTGCGGCCTTTGCCCTTGGCCTTGACCGCGGCTTTGGCTTTGAGTTTGGGTTTGGGAGCTTCCAGAACGGGAGCCGGTTCGGGTTCGGGTTCGGCTTCCGCGGCGGCTTCGGGTAATTCGTCGACATCGGGCGGGTCGTCGAGCACCGTTTCCAATTCCGGATCGATGGCATCGGTGACCGCCACGGCATCCGCATCGGCGGGGGAAACCTTCTTGAGCACTTCGCTGAACAGCGCGGCTTTGCGGAGATCCACCTTGGGCGGGGGAGCCTGCTCGTGACGATAATCGTGATCGTTATGGCAGGTGCGGCAGCGGACTTTGGCCGGCTCGTTATTCAGCACGGAGACGATCGCATGGTTCATGATCCGCTTACAGCGGACGCAAAAATCGTCGATATCGTCTCCCAGACGCGGATCGCGCATAGAACTCTCCTAAGTGCCTGCCGTTTGGCCGGCGGGTTCCGGCTCGGCTAGCGTTTTGGGCTCCGGAAGCAACCACTGCGCCGGCTCGAAGCCGACATACTTGCAGATGCTCAAGCGGCCTTCCGGGGTCTCCAGGAGATCGCCCACGTCCAGCGGCTGGCCCGAATCGCGCAACTGGCGCCAGGCATCGTATTCGTGCGCAGCCTCGACCTGGTCGCGCGGTTCGTAGTCTTTGGGCTTGACGGAAGCACAGCCGGAAACGTGGGGAGCCCAGCGAAACTGCTGCCGTGGCGAATCCTTCATACGATAGATCCGATAAAGCGGCATAGCCCTACATTGTAATCGAAAGAAGCGTACGATTCGCGTCTCGTTCGCCCAATTCGATCCAGCGTTTTACATTTTCGGCAGTCCACGAAATGGCGTCGTGGAGGGAGCCGAGCGCTTCGGAAGGCTCGAAGCGGAGCACCTGGAGTCCGGCGCTGATTTTGCGTGAAGGAATCACAAGGCGAAGCATGCGGAAAGGCAGAGTGTTGAGGCACAGCACGGCGATGGCGCGGGTGGCGCCCATCTCCTCGGCGGCCCACAGGGGCAGCGCGGTGGCTGGAAATCCGCCGTCCACGTAGTGCCTGCCCAGAATCGTCACGGGCGGGAAGCAGAGCGGGACACTGGCGGTAGCGGCGAGATGCTCCCAGGTGATTTCGGAATCGCGGACCAGGCGGGTGCGGAAGCGCGCCACGTCGGTCACGGTGAGTCCGAAGGGAATGCGGGGGCGGAAGCGGGCGAACAGGTCGCGCGCCTTCTGGTGCATGGTATCGGGACGCAGAAAGCCGCTGCTGTGGATTCCGGGCTGCATGATTTGCGCGGTGCGCGGGTCCAGCCATTCCGCGGCCAGTTCCTCCGGAGTGCACCCGCCGGCAATGGCCCAGCCGTTCCAGGCGCCGGCAGAAGCGCCGACGATCATATCGAACTTCATGCGGGTGCGGAGAACTTTCCAGACGCCCACTTCCCAGGCGGCGAACATGCCGCCCGCGGAGAGCACTAAAGCGGTGGTCATTCGCGTTCAGATCCAGCTTACTAACTTTCAGACGGGATTGCGGATGTCCCAGCGGACGACGAGACCGTCGACTACGGTACGGCGGCCGTTCTAAGCTGATAGTCGATGATGACTTTCGATCCCAAGGCGTACGGGCCTGACGTGGCGGCCCTCCTCGCGCTGGATGGCGATGGTGAGCGGTTGATGCCGCTGGCCGGCGCGCAATGTTCATCCGCGGAAGCGCGGGCGCTGTTGCAAGCCGCCGGAGCGCACAAGCTGTTTCCGCGTTCGCGCGCGCCGGAGGCGGCGCTGGCAGGGCTGTACCTTTATTTCTCGTGCTGGACCGAGGCGCACCAGATCGCGCAGGACATCCCCGGAGCGGAAGGCAGCTACTGGCACGCGATCGTACACCGGCAAGAGCCGGACGATTGGAACTCCGGATACTGGTTTCGCCAGGTGGGCCGTCATGCGATCTTCCATGCCCTGGCGAATGCCGCTTCGGCGATCGGAATCGAAACCGATTCGGATTGGGATCCGCAGGCATTTATCGAATTGTGCGCGCGCGCCCGCACGCTTCCGGGATCGGAGTTGGAGCGGCAATCGATGGAGGTGCAGCGGCGCGAGTGGCAACTGCTGTTTCACTATTGTGCGGCGGAGAAGGCGTGAGCGTCACTGGTGCGCGGGGCCGTATAAGACGCGGCCCGGGCGCTCGGCGGTGACCTGGTCGTCGCGCAGTACGAATTTGCCGTTGACCAGGACGTCGCGGACGCCGACCGAATATTGGTGGGGCTTTTCGAAAGTGGCGCGGTCGGCGATTTTGTCCGGATCGAACAGCACCACGTCGGCCTTCATGCCGGGGCGCAGCAGGCCGCGATCCCAGAGCTTCAGGCGCGCCGCCGGGAAGCCGGACATGCGCCGCACGCCTTCCTCCAGGCTCATCTTCTACACCATGTCGGCGGAAGTTGTTCATTCCCGGCTGGTTGCAATT
>JARLGM010000252.1 GCA_031292755.1 Candidatus Sulfopaludibacter sp. | reverse complement strand
GCGAGAAAATCTTGCAATCGACAATGGTGCCTTCGATTCCGGGCGGGCAGTAGAGCGAGGCGTCTTTCACGTCGCCGGCCTTTTCGCCGAAGATGGCGCGCAATAGTTTCTCTTCCGGAGTGAGCTGGGTTTCGCCCTTCGGCGTCACTTTGCCCACCAGGATGTCGCCCGGCTTCACCGTGGCGCCGATGCGGATGATGCCGCTTTCGTCCAGGTTGCGCAGGAACGAATCGGCGATATTGGGGATGTCGCGGGTGATTTCTTCCGGCCCCAGCTTGGTGTCGCGCGCTTCGATTTCGAACTCCTCGATGTGGATCGAGGTGTAATAGTCTTCCTTGACCAGCTTTTCGTTGACCAGGATGGCATCTTCGAAGTTGTACCCGCGCCAGGGCATGAACGCCACTAGCACGTTGCGTCCCAGGGCCAGTTCGCCCAGGTCGGTGCAGGGACCATCGGCCAGGACAGCGCCTTTGGGCACCCTCTGTCCCACCGCTACGATGGGCTTCTGGTTGATGCAGGTGTTCTGGTTGCTGCGCTTGAACTTGGTGAGCTGATAGATGTCGGCGCCCACTTCGCGGGAAAGCTGGCCTTCCTGCGAAGCGCCCTCCACGCGCACGATGATGCGCTCGGAATCCACCGAATCCACCACGCCGGGCCGCTTGCAGAGCACCACGGCGCCGGAGTCGCGAGCCGTTACCAGTTCCATGCCGGTGCCCACGTAAGGAGCGTCGGCGCGCAGCAGGGGTACAGCCTGGCGTTGCATGTTCGAACCCATCAGGGCGCGGTTGGCGTCGTCGTTTTCCAGGAACGGAATTAAACTCGCGGCCACGCTGACGAGCTGCTTCGGCGAGACGTCGATGTATTCGATTTCGTCCCTCGGCTTGAGCACGAAGTTGCCGGCCTGGCGGGCGTTGGAAAGATCCGGCACGATGCGGCCTTTTTCATCCAACTGCACGTTGGCCTGGGCAACCACCCACTTGTCTTCTTCCCACGCCGAGAGATACTCGCAGTGGGCTTCGAACTCCGCGGGCTGTTTCTTGGCGCCCAGCTTGCGATTGCCTTCTTCGATTTCCTGCCGTTTGACGATGTCGCCCACCTTATAATCGGTGTCGCCGGGGTTCAGAATCTGGATTTCGTCGATCACCACGCCCTTGATGACCTTGCGGTACGGGCTCTCGATGAAACCGTATTCGTTGATGCGCGCGAAGCACGACAGCGACGAAATCAGCCCGATGTTGGGACCTTCCGGCGTTTCAATGGGGCAGATGCGGCCGTAGTGCGTGGGGTGCACGTCGCGCACTTCGAATCCGGCGCGCTCGCGGCTCAGACCGCCTGGTCCCAGAGCCGAGAGACGCCGCTTGTGCGTGATCTCGCTGAGGGGATTGGTCTGATCCATGAACTGGGAAAGCTGGCTGGACCCGAAGAATTCGCGGATGGCGGCCATGACCGGCTTGGCGTTCACCAGGTCGTGCGGCATCGCCGTGGACATTTCCTGATACACGCTCATCTTTTCCTTGATGGCGCGTTCCATGCGTACCAAACCGATGCGGAACTGGTTCTCCAGCAGTTCACCCACCGCGCGGACGCGGCGATTGCCCAGGTGATCGATATCGTCCACCGCGCCGATGCCCTTGCGCAGTTTCAACAGGTACTTGATGGTGGCGCGGAAATCTTCCTGATCCAGCGTGCGCTTGTCCAGGCTGGTGGCGTCGGCTTTGTCATGCAGCTTGATGTTGAACTTCATGCGGCCCACGCGCGAAAAATCATACTTGCGCGGGTCGAAGAACATGCCCTGGAAGAGCTGCGTGGCCGTATCCAGCGTCGGCGGATCGCCGGGACGCAGTTTGCGGTAGATTTCGATGAGCGCTTCGTTCTGTGTTTTGACGCTGTCCTTGCGGATGGTGGACGAGATCACCGTGCCCACGTCATCGCGCTCGGGGAAGAAGATTTCGAACTCTTCGATGCCGGCTTCCATCAGTTTGCCGACCACCGGCGGGGTGAGTTCGCTGTTGGCGTCGATCATGACTTCGCCGGTGGTCATATCGACCACGTCGGCCACTACGTAGGCGCCTTCCAGATCGTTGGGCGCCACTTCCACCCGCTCGATCTTGGCCTTCTGGATTTCCTTGTAGAGCGAAGTGGTGATCTTTTTGCCCTGGCCGACCACCGTGTCCCCCGCCTTGGTGGCGATGGCGTAGGAGAGCTTCAGGCCGGTGAGACCTTCATCCACGTTCCAGAGCAGCTTCTTGTCTTTGATGCCGATCTTGCTGACCCGGTAGAAGGCCCGCAGAATCTGCTCGTCGGTCTTCAGGCCCAGAGCCCGCAGGAACACCGAGCCGTAGAACTTGCGTTTGCGGTCAATGCGGACGTAGAGCAGGTTCTTGTTGTCGTACTCGAACTCCACCCAGCTTCCGCGATAGGGAATGATTTTGCCGAGGAAATAGCCCTGCGCCGGCACGCGCTCGAAGAACACGCCCGGCGAACGGTGCAACTGGGAAACGATGACGCGCTCGGTGCCGTTGATGATGAACGTTCCGTTGTCGGTCATCAACGGAATTTCGCCGAAGAATACTTCCTGTTCCTTGATGTCGCGGACGCTCTTCTTCTGGGTCTCCGGATCCTTGGAATATACCGTGAGCCGGATGGTTACCTTCAAGGGCGCCGCATAGGTCATGCCGCGCTCCTGGCACTCCTGCATGTCGTATTTCAGTTGCAGGCCCACCGGATCGCCGCACTTGTTGCAGAAGGTGACGACGTTCTTGTTGAACGTTCCGCAATGGTGGCACAAAATGTCACCTGCGTGGAACGGATCGGTGCGGATGGTGGCTCCGCAGTTCCGGCAGGTCGACCGGAGATGGTGCAGTCCCTTCAGGTTGCCGCACTTGCATTCCCAGTTGCCGATCGAATAATCGACGAACTCGAGATCGCTGACACCGCGAAAATCGGAAATCGGGAATACCGAATTGAAAACGGTCTGCAGCCCGATGTCCTCGCGCTCATTCGGCAGCAAGTCCATCTGCAGGAACCGTTCGTAGGAATTTTTCTGTACCTCAATCAGATTCGGAATCGGAATCGAGGTCTTGATCTTGGAAAAATCCACTCGCTCGGGAGCGGCGCCGTTATTTTGAATTTCCATTCTTTAAACTCCTGACGGCAGACAGCCAACGCAAAAAGGTGCGCTTAACAGCACAAAGCCAACGGCGCCCAGGGAGGCAATGCCTCTCGGAGCGCCGAATGAAAATACCTGGGGAGGAATCGAGTTTCCGAAGTGGATCCGAAAACCGGGGGGTTCGGAGTCTTGCGCGTGAAAAAAGAACCGGTGGAAGTAGGGGCGTACGAATCCTGTATCGTTGTTGCAGGCAAAGAAACGCACAGAGATCCCCTCTCTGCAGTTTCGCCCGAACTGCAATTGAAGTTCCAGGATTCGGGAATCACAATCACCAATTGGGATCGATCCAGCCTAACCGAAAGCCCAACTATCCACTCTAGCAGGCCTTACGGCCTACGTCAAATGGCTGTCAGCGATCCGGCCCGGGGCCGACCGCTGACAACCGACAGCGGAAAATTTCCAGCTACTTTACTTCAACGGACGCGCCGGCATCGGTGAATTTTTTCTTGATGGCCTCGGCTTCGTCCTTGCTGACGCCTTCCTTCACCGGCTTGGGAGCGCCATCCACCAAGTCCTTGGCTTCCTTCAAGCCGAGGCTGGTGACTTCGCGTACCGCCTTGATAACGTTAATCTTGTTCGCGCCGGCCGCCGTCAACACGACGGTAAATTCGGTCTTCTCTTCCACTACCGGGGCTGCCGCGGCAGCCGCGCCGCCCGCCATCATCACCGGAGCGGCTGCCGCCGCCGAGACACCCAGCTTTTCTTCGAGCATCTTTACAAGCTGAGAAGCCTCCAGCAGCGTCAATCCTTGAATCTGATCCGCAATTGCGTTAATGTCCGCCATTTCCAAACTCCTTGATAATCAAAAAAATCGTGAATTACTGCTGAAACTTGTTTTCTTTTACGCCCTGATCCACAACCACCGCCAGGTTGCGGCCCACGGCGTTCATTGCCGTCACCAACTGTTGCGCCGGAGCGTTGATCACGTACAACAGCTTGGCGAAGATCTGTTCCTTGGAAGGCATGGAAGCCAGATCGTTGATCTGCTTCACATCGATGGCCCGGCCTTCCACGATTCCCGCCTTAAAGGTAAAGCTGGGGTTCGCTTTGGCGTATGCCGTAAGCGCCTTGGCCAGAGCCACCGGATCGCCCGAGGTGTAGGCCATCGAGGTCATCCCGCGCAGCCCTTTCAGCACCTGCTCCGAAGGGGTGCCCTCGGAAGCGATCTCGGCCAGATTGTTCTTCACCACCCGATATTTGCCGCCGGCGCCGCGAACCGTCTTGCGCAGTTCGAAATCCTGCCCGACCTTCAGCTTTTCGTAGCCTGTGACGAACAGGTTCTGTAACCGTGCCAGATCCTGACGCAGGGAATCGACGTCTTTATTCTTGTCTTCCTTCTTTTTCATGGAAACACCTGTTCGGCTAAATCGCCGCCGCCGCTTTCACTGTGAAGGGCGTGGTATCGACCGGCACACCCGGCCCCATGGTGGAGCAGATGGTCGCGCTCCTCACGTACTTGCCCTTGGCTACAGCCGGTTTGGCCTTGATCACGGCCGTGATCAAACTGGCTGCGTTCTCGATCAACTTGTCTGCCGCGAAGCTCACCTTGCCCACCGGAGCGTGAATGATGCCCGTCTTATCGACGCGGAATTCCACTTTGCCGGCTTTGATCTCTTTGATGGCCTTGCTCACATCCACGGTCACCGTGCCGGTCTTGGGATTGGGCATGAGGCCACGCGGACCGAGCACCTTACCGAGTTTGCCGACCGAGCGCATCATATCCGGAGTCGCGATTACGGCGTCGTAATCGGTCCAACCTTCGGACTGGATCTTGTTCACCATGTCTTCGCCGCCGATGAAGTCCGCACCGGCTTCCTGGGCTTCGCGCAGCTTATCGCCGCTGGTGATCACCAGAACTTTCTTGGATTTGCCGAGCCCGTTGGGCATGACCACCGTGCCGCGGACCATCTGGTCGGCATGCTTGGGGTCGACGCCGAGGCGCATGTGGACTTCCACGGTCTCGTCAAATTTTGCGAATTTGATTTTTTTGACCAGCGGTACGGCCTCTTCGAGCTGATACTCTTTGGCCTGGACCTGTTTTAGCGCGGCTTGATACTGTTTACCTGGTTTTCTTGCCATGTCTCCTCATTGGTGCAAGCGGTTCGCTATATAAGCAAACGAACCTCCCACTGAGCATTATTTCAGGGACAGCAAGTAGTGTACCAGAATTTGCAAGGTGGTGTCCAGCTTGGGCGTGTTAGATTCAAATTTCCATGGGTAAAAGGAACCCCGCCTCCAAGCCCCAGGCTCAGCCAGTGTCTGCTCCCGCATCCGCCGGCATTCTGGCCCGCCTGGAGCGCCACAGTCTCGCCCTCGCCATCGCCCTGGTGGTGTTCGCGAGCGTGCGGATTGCGGCCACCTACACCGTTTTCAACCATACCTTCGACGAGCCGGCACACATTTCCTGCGGCATGCAGTGGCTCGACAAGGGCAGCTATACCCTGGAACCGCAGCATCCGCCGCTGGCCCGCGTAGCCGTGGCGCTGGGGCCGTACCTGTTGGGCCTGCGCAGTCCCGCCCCTTCCAGGGCCGCATCCGCAATTTTCGTCGAAGGGCGCGAGATTCTGGATTCCGGCGGTCATTACACTCTCACGCTTGCCCTGGCGCGGCTCGGCGTCCTGCCGTTCTTCTGGGTGGCCTGCGCCGTGGTGTACGGGTGGGGCAAACGCTACTTCTCCCCCGCAACGGGCGTGCTGGCGCTGGCCTTTTTCACTTTTCTGCCGCCGATCCTGGCGCATGCCGGCCTTGCCACCACCGACATGGCGCTCACCGCGTTCCTGGGTGCATCCTTTTTGTGCGGCATGATCTGGCTGGAAGAGCCCACGCCGGCGCGTGCCGCCTGCTTTGGCGGGGCAACGGGCCTGGCCATGCTTTCCAAGTTTTCTACCCTGGCGTTTTTGCCGGCGGCCGCGGGTGTGGCGCTTCTCTGGTATTTTCTGGCCGAGCGGCCGGCCGCGGGGGCCGTTGCGCGTGGCGTGGTGGCCCGGCTCCCGCAATTCGCACTCGCGGTGCTGGTGGCCTGCCTGACGGTGTGGGCGGGTTACCGTTTCTCCTTCGCCCACGGACTGCCGGCGCCGGAACTCTATGCCGGCATCAGGCAACTGCTGGCGCACAATGCCGAAGGCCACACCGGCTACCTTCTGGGCATGCGCCGCACCACCGGCTTCTGGTACTTCTACGAGGTGGCGCTGGCGGTGAAGACCCCGCTGGCGTTCCTGGTGCTGATGGGCGGCGGCATCGTGCTGGCCTGCCGCAGACGGGCGCCGCGACGGCTGTACGTGCCGTTGGCATTTGCCGCCGCAATTCTGCTGGTGGGCGCTTTCAGCCGCATCAATATCGGCATCCGCCACGTACTGCCCATTTATATAGGATTTTCGCTACTGGCGGCCGTGGCGGCTCTGCGCCTGATCGAGAGCGGAGACAAGCGCCGCGGGATCCACGCCGCCCTGGCGCTTTTGCTCGGCTGGTATGCCGCGTCGAGCCTGCTGAGCCATCCCGATTACCTTCCGTATTTCAACTTACTGGCCGGCAGCCAGCCCGAAAAAATCCTGGTGGATTCCGACCTCGATTGGGGCCAGGACATGAAGCGCCTGGCTGCCCGCTTGCGCCAGGAAAACGCCCCCAGCGTCGCCTTCGTCACCAGCCTAGTGGCCGACCTTCCGGGCGAATTCGGATTTCCCCCCGTGAGGGGCTTCCGGCCCGCCGTGCCCGAGGCCGGATGGAACGCCGTCAGCGTCTCCATGTGGAAAGAGGAGCGGTTGGGTCTGGAAAACTCCTACATGGATGTGCCCCTCTGGCCGGACCGCCTCATGGAAATGCAAGGCCGGCCCAATGTGCCGCAGCCGGAGCGCATCGGAAAAGGAATTCTGCTCTGGTATTTCCCGCCGCGATAGAATCTCTCCGGAGTATGTCGGTCGCTGCCGTTTAGGGCTTGCCGCAAAATAACATTTACCATATGTAATGTTTTGTGAGATGCTG
>JARLGM010000251.1 GCA_031292755.1 Candidatus Sulfopaludibacter sp. | reverse complement strand
GGCGCGACAATCATGCCGGTCGCGTCGAACACCTCCGCGTTGGGCGAGGAAAGGTTCGGCGCCACTCCGGCGATGCGCCCATCCACGATGAGCACATCGGCAACCCGATCGGTCTGCGACGCCGGGTCGATCACGCGGCCGTTCTTAATAACGATCGACATGGCCTATCCAATCACCTTTTCGAGCACCGCCATGCGTACCGCGATGCCGTTTTCCACCTGGTTCAGAATCACCGACCGCTGGAAGTCGGCGACTTCGCTGGAAAGCTCGCGGCCTCGATTGATCGGCCCCGGATGCATCACGATCGCGTCCGGCTTGGCCAGTTCCAGGTGCTCCAGACGCAGACCGTAGAAGCGGAAATACTCGCTCGCCGGGAAGGACGCCTCGTGCTGCCGCTCCAGTTGCACGCGCAGCATCATGATCACGTCGGAGTCCCGGATGGCTTCGCGAATATCGTTCGTCAAGGTCACTTCGGGCGACAGGTATTGCAACTCCACGGGCAGCAGCGAAGGCGGTCCGCACAGTACGATCCGCGCGCCGAATTTGGAGAGCAGGTGCACGTTGGAGCGGGCCACCCGGCTATGCGCGATGTCCCCGATTATGGCCACCCGCAGCCCTTCCAGGGACGGGCGGTGATCCAGAATAGTGCGCGCATCCAGCAGCGCCTGGGTGGGATGTTCGTGCGTGCCGTCCCCCGCGTTGATGATGGGGGTGGGCAGGTGGCGCGCCAGAAAATGGGGAGCGCCCGATGCCGCATGGCGCATCACAATGGCGTCGGGACGCATGGCCGCCAGCGTATTGAGCGTGTCCACCAGCGATTCGCCCTTGCTCACGCTGGACCCCGACGCCGTAATGGAAACCGCGTCGGCGCTCATGCGCTTGGCGGCGATTTCGAAACTGGTGCGCGTGCGCGTGGATGCCTCGTAGAACAGGTTGACGATCATCTTCCCGCGCAACGTGTCCAGCTTTTTCAGCGATTGGCTCTGCAGCGGCTGAAAATCCTTGGCCCGCGTCAGAATGGCTTCGATCGCGCCGCGATCCAGCTCTTCGATTCCCAGCAGTCCCTTCATGTCCCGTTCAAGCTTCGACGGCCGCAGTCTTTTCCACCAGCAGGACCTTCTCCATGGCGTCGATCTCCTGGAATTTGACTTCGATGATTTCGCTATCCGTGGTCTGCACCTTACGCCCTACGAAGCGCGCCTCGATGGGCAACTCGCGGTGACCGCGATCGATCAGCACCAGAAGCTGCACGCGCGAAGGGCGCCCGTGATCGAACAAGGCATCCAGCGCGGCGCGAATGGTGCGGCCGGTATACAGCACGTCATCCACCAGGATGATGTCTTTACCTTGTACGGAGAAGGAGATCTCGGTGGCGCTGACCACCGGCTTCACGTCCACCGTGCTCAGGTCGTCACGGTACAGGTTGATGTCCAGAATGCCCACTGGAATCGTACGATTCTCGAGCGAAGAGATCTTGGCGGCCAACCGTTGCGCCAGCGGCACCCCGCGGCGGCGGATGCCGATGAATGCCAGCAGGTCCAGATCTTTCGTTTTTTCCAGAATCTCATGCGCCAGCCGCACCAGGGTTCGGTCGATCTCGGATGCGCTCATGAGTTGGGCTTTTTCGCGCGTCAGGGACATAGGCCTCCGATCAGTCAGGTTAGCATGTATTACCTCATGGCCTGCCCGCTGGAGTGCGTCCGCCGCCGCCGCGAGGCGCTCCTCTTTCACCAGTACATAGTCCGTGTCGAACGTGGAGACGGCGAAGATGCTGACCCCCGCCTCCGCCAGCGAAACAGCGAGCGAGGCCAGCACTCCCACCAGAGCGAAATCCAGCGGACCTTCCACCTGTAGCGCGCGCCAGCCTCGCTCGCATGGCACGTCCGGCGGAACCGGGCCTTCTTCGCAAACCACGGATAACTCGCCGGCCGTTCGCGTCACCGAGTGGAAGCCTCCGCGGAGCCATTCGGGCGCCGCCGCGCCCGCGGGCAGCCGGCAGATGGCGAGCCGTTCGCCCAGCATCAGGATGCGCATTGTTTGCCAGTTTAGCAATCCTTGAGCCGACGGCTCCACGCAACGCTGCGATAATGGGAAACGATGGCTACGGATTCCATTTGCCCCAAGTGTGGCGGCACCGGCTTTATCATCGTCGAGGGAGCCGGCGTTTCCGGCGCCAAGCCTTGCGAGTGCCGTTTCACGGGGCGCGCCGCGCGCATGGAAGAACGGTCCCAGGTTCCGCCGCTCTATCGCAATACCTCGTTCGACAATTTCAGCGTGCCGGGCCCGGAAAATCCCATCGCGCGCCGCGATCTCACCAACATTCTTCTGGCGGTCAGGAATTACGTGCGCGATTTTCCCAATGAGGCGCGGCCCGGCCTTCTGCTCCTCGGCGAACCCGGCACGGGAAAGACGCACCTGGCCGTGGCCGCTATGCGCAAGATCCTCGAAAAAGGCTTCGAGTGCCTCTTCTGCGATTACCAGACCCTGCTCAACAACATCAAGGCCGGATACGATCCTTCCTCCGATACTTCCAACCGCGAAGCCTATCGCATGGCGCTGGATTGCGAGGTGCTCCTGCTCGACGACCTCGGCGCCCATCGCGTCACCAAGTGGGTGGAAGATACCATCACCTCCATCATCACTTACCGCTGCAATAACCGGAAAGCGCTGATCGCGACGTCGAATCTCCCCGACCCGGACGCCGGCAGCGTAGTCATGCAGAAGTCCCCTCTCGGCAACGTGGAGTATCGCGAAACCCTGGCGGAACGCGTGGGGCCGCGCGCCCGTTCCCGCCTGTTTGAAATGTGCACCGTGGTCCGCATGCCGCTGGTAGAGGACTATCGCATTCGAAAGGCTCGGACCTTTTGATGCGCGCCTGCGCCCGCGTCGGCCTGCTCCTGGCCTTTGCCGCGGCCGCGTCTCCCGTCCCCTCCGATCCGCCGGTGGAATACATCCAGGCGGTCGAATTCCCATATTATCTGTGCCCCCAGACGTTGTGGGAGCGCGAATTGGTCTGGCTGAAGAACCTGGGAGTCCACACCGTCGAGTTTTCCGTCCCCTGGAACTGGCATCAGCTTCCACAGGGCGGTTTCGATCTCACCGGGCGCACCAGCCCGCGCCGCGACCTGGTAGGTTTCATCCGCCTGCTGCGCCGGCTTGGCATGCGTGCCTGGGTGCGTCCCCTGCCGCCGGTGGCCGGTTGGCCGAACCATGGCGTACCCACCGGAGCCGCCGACGCCGGGGCGCAGCGTGCCTGGCTCAAAGCCCTGGAGAGTGTGCTGACCACGCAGACCGCCAGCCACGGCGGGCCCGTCGCCTGGGTGGAAGGCGGCGCGCTTTCCATCGACGCCGCCAGGCCCCCAACGCCCGTGGTGGTCATTCCGGCGGACGATCCCAATGCCTTGCGCCGCAGCCGGGCGGCCATTGCCGGTACCCGTGGCGCGCTGCTCTGGACCGGACTGGAAGAATCCCTGTATCCCGCCGGCTGGGAGGCCAATGCCGGCTCCCTGCTCCAGAAGGGCGCCGTGGATATCGGCGGCACCGACCGCCGCGACGCCGCCGCGCTCAGCCGCGACGCCGCCCTGCTGCGCAACTGGTCGCCGCTGCTGCCCGGATTTCAGCCGGTGGCAATGCCCAAACCGGCCGCCGGCAAACTCCCGGACGGCGTGTCTGCCGTGGAACTGGCTTCTTCGGCGGCATCCGCCATCAGCATCACCAATCAGGGCGCCCGGACATTTTACGACGAACTGCGCGCCGTCGAAGCCGTCAGCAAACATGTCATCGCCATCCCCAAAGTGACCGTGGGCCCGGGTGAATCGTTGTGGCTGCCTCTCAACGTTTCGCTCGGACCCAAAGGCTTGTGCCGCGAATGTACCAATTTTTCGGCCGTCGAAAGAATTGTGTACGCCACCGCCGAACTGCTCAGCATCGAATACGAGAATGGCATCCTGGCGATGGAATTCGCCGCCCCGGCGGATGCCGAAGCCATTTTGCAACTGGAACGCCAACCCGTGGGCCCTTACCTGGCCGCCGGTAAACCCGCCGACTTCGATTGGGACGACAAGCTGTTTCGCGCGCGCCTGCCCATTCCCGCGAGCCGCGCCGCCGGACACCGCGTGCGCATTGGCATCGCCATGGAGGCGCCTGAAACGTCCGCCTTTTTCAACGACGCCAAGCGCCTCATCGTGGGCCGGAAGAATGTCGTCTCCACCAGTTACTCTTCGCCGGAACTAGCCGCGCGCTCCCGCCTGCGCTTGCCGGAAGGCTACACTGCCGCCGCCACGCCGCAGCCCGAAGGCGCCATCGACTACGAGATCGCCGTGCCCGCCGATGCCGTACACGGAGACTTTGCCAACCTGGCGCTGGAAGCCGACGGCATGCCGCTTGGCCGCGCCCGCCTCGAACTCTTTCGCCCCGCCACCATTCGCATCGCCCAGGCCATCCGGCTGCATTTCGGAACCCGTGCCGAACTCGAGCCCGATCCGCCTGTCGCCACCATCGATCCGCGAGGCGGCAGCAACCTGGACGTGATCATCCGCAACAACTGGCCCGGCATTCAAACCTTCCGCCTGGAAGCCGCCGGCGAGGGTCTCGATTTCTTCCCCGCCAAACAGGAAATCTCCATCGGCGCCACGGACGAGCGCCGCTACCTGCTGCGGGTCATCGCCACCCCGGGCATCACCGGACTGCGCAACTGGCATTTGAAGGTTACCGGCGCTGCCACCGTGGACTTGCCCATGCGCGTGGTGCTGCTGCCCCGCGGCCGCACAGTGGTATGGAGCGCCGACCTCGATGGCGACGGCTCGCCGGAATGGGTCCTCGAATCGCAGAAGGCCCGCGCCGTTTTTTCCTCTGAGGACGAAGGACGATGGATGGAGTTTACTTCCAAGGAGACCGGCGCCAATTTCCTGCCCGACCGGGGAGCGTTCGCAGCGGCTGGCCCGGTGCAAGCCAGGGCCGTTGGCGAACGGCTGGAGATCTCCGGCAAGGGCTGGACCCGCGCCATCAGTCTGATCGATAACGCCCTCACGATCGAACAAACCTCTCCCCTGCCCGCGGACAACCTGACGGCCCAGAAGCAAGGCAATCTCACGCTATCGGTCGAGCACCCCAGCCCCACACGAGCCGTCTACACGCTGAAGTAGCGCTGGCCCTATTGCGCCGCCTCATCGTAGTGCATCGCGCCCGCCTGGTTGCCGTCCGGATCCTGAAAAAAGAACAGGCGGCCGATGCCCGCCAGGGTGCAGACCTGCATCACGATGGTTCCCCCGTTGGCCACCACGGCATCGGCGGCTTTTTGAATGTCGTTCACGGAGATGGTGCACTCGAAGGCGTTGGTCCGCAAGCCCGGAACCAGCTCGCGCCGCTGCTGCAGAGAGCCGCGCAGCGCCACCGACATGGGCGCGGATTCGCTATCGATCATGTAGAACCCCGGCGGCCCCCAGGCCTGAAAGCGCCACCCGAAAACGTTCTCGTAAAAGCGGCGCGCCCGCGGAAGGTCGTCGGCGTTGATTGCAAAATGAGCTACCTGGGACATGGTCGGTTCTTCCTTTCTTCCGAGGATTCTACCCGCTGCCGCGCATGCCGGCAATGCGCTATCTTGCCAATATATGTCGAATTTCCGCCAACCGGACCGGCGCGTGGCCGTGCGCAGCTTCGGCGTGACTTTCCCGGATGCGCGGGCCGTCGCGCCGCATCATCGCGTGCCCCCGCCGGCGCGGGACTGGCATCAATTGATCTATGCCACACGCGGCGCTGTCACCGTGCGCACCGCGCAGTGCGCCTGGGTGGTGCCGCCGCATCGCGGCGTGTGGATTCCCGCGGGCTTCGAATACCGGCTGGAAATGAGCGGCGTGGTGGCCCTGCGCTCGCTCTACATCGCCGCGTGGGCCATTCCGGGACATACCTGCTCGGTGGTGAATGTTTCGCCGCTATTGCGCGAGCTGATCCTGCGCTGCGTGCAGTTGGGCGCCCTGGATGCGGACCAGCCCGTACAGCGCCGCCTCATCGGTGTGCTGATCGATGAGTTAAAAGCCCTGACCGCTGTCCCCCTGCAATTGCCAGTGCCCCAGGATGGCCGCGCCGCGCGGTTTGCCGCACTGGCAGCCGCCCACCCGGCCGGCGATATGCCCGTCGCCAAAATGCTTCGCAAATGCGCCGCCGGCCACCGCACCATGGAGCGCCTGTTCCGCGGCGAAACCGGTATGACGCTGGGCCAATGGCTGCGCCGCCAGAAACTGCTCTACGCCCTGCGGCAGCTCGCCGCCGGCGAAAGCGTCAACACCATCGCCCTGGACCTGGGCTACAACAGCTCCAGCGCTTTCATCGCCATGTTCAAAAGAGAACTTGGTCAGACGCCCACCCGGTATTTCGCATAGCGAAATAGCGTCCCTACCGCCCCGCGTTCTTCATCTTGCGCGCGATCAGAA
This sequence comes from Candidatus Sulfopaludibacter sp., assembly GCA_031292755.1. Classification (GTDB taxonomy): domain Bacteria; phylum Acidobacteriota; class Terriglobia; order Bryobacterales; family Bryobacteraceae; genus Sulfopaludibacter. Next base: position 735 of record JARLGM010000251.1, on the reverse strand, counting down.
AAGCCAGTTCGATGGCCTGTTCGCCGTTCAGCCGCGGATCCACCTCGGATTCGTAGGCGCGCGACAGATCCTCCACGGCGGTACCGCGAGCCCCGCCCGTGCATTCGGTCACGTTCTCGCCGGTCAGTTCGATATGCACGCCGCCCAACTCCTGCCCCATCGCCCGGTGAATGCCGAAGGCCTGTTCCACTTCGGAGTAGATGTCGTCGAAGTGGCGCGTCTTCAAACCCGTCGAGGTGGTGTGCGTGTTGCCGTGCATGGCATCGCAGATCCACACCGGCCTTCCCCCTTCGGCGCGGACCGCGTCAATCAGCCCTGGCAGCAAATCGGCGATGCGCGCGCGCCCCAGGCGGTGAATCAAAGTGAGCCGCCCGGGACTCCGCCCGGGATCCAGCATATCCAGCCACTGTGCGATGTCCTCGCGCTTCGTTCCTTCCCCCACCTTGATGCCGATCGGGTTTTCGATTCCTCGCAGATACTCCATGTGGGCCCCATCGGGCCGGTTGGTGCGCAGTCCGGCCCACGGAAAATGCGTGGAAAGGTTGAAATACCCCGGACGCCGGGGCACCCGCCGCGTCTGCGCCGATTCGTAGCCCAGGTGCAGCGCCTCGTGTGCCGTGTAGAAATCGATGCGGTCGGTCTCCCCCGCGCGGATTCCCAGAACGTTTTCCATGAAGCTCAGCGAATCGCCGATGGTATCGATGAGCCGCCGGTAATCTCCACCCAGCGGCGACT
>JARLGM010000250.1 GCA_031292755.1 Candidatus Sulfopaludibacter sp. | reverse complement strand
GCCAGACTATTCTGGAATATTCATCTCAATTTGTCCAGGATGAGAGCCACACCCGTATGACCCGTTCGCCCGGTTTTGCCGCGATTCTCATCGGCGTGCTCGGGCTTGGCATTGGCGCGAATACGGCCGTCTTCAGCGTGGTGAACAGCATTCTTCTGCATCCGACGGGCATTTGGCAACCGGATCGTCTGGTGGTCCCAAGGGTGAAATACGCTAAGCTCCATCTGGGAGCCATTAGCTTATCTCCGCGGGATTTCGGCGATTTGCGCCAGACGCGTGGAGTTTTTTCCGCGAGCACGGCGATTTCGACGAGCAACCTCAACTACACCGGCGCCTCCTTTCCGGTGCGACTGCGCGCGGCTGCGGTAACGCATCAGTTCTTCGACGTTTTTGGCGTCAAGCCGCGCCTGGGCCGCAGCTTCTACCCAGAAGAAGACTTGCCAAATAGGAATGGCGAGGCGATCCTCTCTGATGGACTGTGGCGAAGGCTGTTTAGCGCAGACCCGGCCGTGATCGGCCGGCGCGCCCTTTTCAACGGCGAATCCTTCGAAATCGTGGGGGTGATGCCTCCGGAATTTCAGTATCCAACCACTGCGGAACTCTGGATGCCGTTGGGACTGCCGCCCAGCCAATACTCGACAGGTATCCGCTGGGACGAGACTCTGCTGGTAGTTGCCCGACTTTCCGGGGATGCAAATTTTCAACAAGCCGCGACCGCGATCAATCTGCTCAGCGGTCAAGTACTCGCGAGCGAGTACCGGGAGATCGGGCCGGACGGTTGGGGTTTGTTCGCTGTCCCGTTCCTCACATTCAATAACGCCGGCGTGCGCTCTTATCTTCTAATCCTGATGGTAGCGGTCGGACTCGTACTGCTTATCGCGTGCTCGAATATGGTGGGCTTCATGCTCGCCCGTGCGTCTCACCACAGTCGCGAATACGCTGTTCGCGTCGCGCTGGGAGCGAGCCGCTGGCACATTCTTGGACAATCGTTGGCTGAGTGCTCAATAATCTCGATCGGCGGTGGCGCGCTCGGTCTGATGTTAGGCGTCGCAGCTTCCCATCTGTTATTGGTCGTCAGTCCACCGCAGTTCTCGCAGGGGTTGGTCCTCCACACGGATGTCTTCGTGCTCGGCTTCACGGCGGGAGTGTCGGCGTTGGCCGCGATTTTGACTGGCGTCGCGCCAGGGTTGTACACGTGCCACGTCAGTTCGCTGCACAACCATCTGACCCAACGCGGTGCTTCCCCGTCGCGCCAGCGGTTGCGCAGTGCGCTTCTCGGCGCTGAACTAGCGCTGGCGCTTACCCTCCTCGTCGGCGCCGGGATCTTTCTCCGCAGCTTGGTGCTCTTGCAGCAGGTGTATCCGGGTTATGACCCGAGTGGGTTGCTGACCGCCCAACTGGCATTGCCCACGGAGCGGTTCAAGAGTGGAACTTCAAGAGCGGCGTTCTATAGAGAGGTGCTCAACCGCGTGCGGGCGCTTCCAGGTGTTACAGACGCAGCGTGGGTGGCGGGCTTGCCGCTGACCCGCCTCGGCGGATCGGGCAGTTTCGATATCAAAGGACACCCGCCGTTAGCGGGTCAGCCCTGGCCCCACGGCTACCAGCGTTATGTGACTCCCGGTTTTCTCCACGTTCTTAGAGTACCTTTGCGGAACGGGCGCTTTTTCACGGAAGCGGATGCCGAGGGCAGCGAGCCAGTTTGCGTGATCGACGACTTGCTGGCGCGCCAGTACTGGCCGGATCGGGACCCGGTCGGTGAAGAGATCGACGCGGGGGGCAAGAAGGGCCGGATCATCGGTGTGATCGGCCACGTACACCAGGGCGACGCAGGGAGAGAGGATGCCAAGGGAGAATATCTCTTCCCTCTGTATCAACAGCCCGTTCAGGACAGCGGATTGGCTATCCGAACAGCCGGCGATCCGCTGACCTTGGCTGCAGGACTGCGCGAAGCCATCCGCGCAGTGGATCCGGCCCAGTCCACTTATGCCGTACGCACGATGCAGAGTCGAGTCGACGAATCGTTTGCGCCGCGCCGGCTTGCAGTGACGCTGCTTGCTGGTTTTGCTGTCTTCGCTGTAGCACTCGCGGCGTTGGGAATCTACGGGCTGATCGGTTTCTCGGTCTCCCAGCGCAGGCCGGAAATTGGACTCCGAGTCGCGTTGGGAGCGAGCCCGAACCAAGTGCTTCGAATGGTGATGGCACAAGGCGTCCGTCTTGCTGTGGTGGGGACCGCGGCGGGCCTCGTCGCCTCGACCGTGCTGGCACGTCTTGTGCGAAGTCAGGTGTTCCAGGTGGAACCTCTCGACCCGGTTACCTTTGCTGGAATGTCCGCAGTGCTGTTGGCCGTCGTACTGCTGGCGAGCTACCTGCCTGCACACCGCGCGGCCTCTATCGACCCAGCGGACGCGCTCCGGCACGAATAGGTTCAGTGACCGGACCGGGCCAACGATCCTAACAACAACGCGATCAGCGAGGAATAGGCATGAACGAATTCGGCCGCCGAGCACTCGTGTCAGAAGAGCCGCACGAGGTACTACTCCCCTATCGGCGACTCGGAAACTAGCACTGCCGAGAATACTGTAGGTTCCGCGCATCTCAGTTGTGCCGGCCGGGACGGAAATCTACAAAAATGGCTCAACCGGCCGGGCTGACGGGCCACACCTGGCGATAGCCCGATTCGCCGAGGCCGCTCGTCACTCGTTGAGCGTCTTGGGCACGGCAGAGGATCACGGCGCAGCCTCCGAAGCCGGCTCCGGTAAGGCGTGCGCCTAAAGCGCCAGCGTCGAGGGCGTGGGCTACCAATTGGTCCAGTGCTTCGCAGCTTACGTGGAGGCAGTCGCGGAGGCTGGCATGGGATTCGCGGAGCAGGCGGCCGAAGCATTCGGAATCGCCGGTCTCCATGGCGGTGACGGCGCGGCGCACGCGCAGGGCCTCGCTGGTGACGTGGGCGAAGGCGTCGCGCCCTTCGAGCGTGGGCAGCGACTGGGCCATGGCTGCGAGGTCGCCATCCAGAAGGTCGCGGTAGCTGGCGGCGCCGAGGCGCGCGAGGGCGGTGCTGCCGGCCTTGCGGCGGGCGTTGTACTGCTCGCGGACGGCGCCCGATTTTTCGGCCGACACGCCGCTATGGGCCACCAGGAAACTCCAACCGGCGGGGACGGCGATGTGGCGGACGGAGAGGGGCTGAAACTCGATCAGGGAAGCGTACCCCGGGCGGGCCGAGAGGCAGGCGGCATGGTCCATGCCACCGCCGCGAGTGCCCACGAACTGCTCGCCATCGGGCAGCACCTCCATCAACTCCTGGAACGAGGCTTCGATGCCGTTGGCCCGCAGCAACGCCAGCGTACAGGCCACAATCAGCGCCGAGGATGAGGACAGTCCGGCGGCGGGCGGCAGGTCGGATTCGATGGAGGCGTCCAGTCCCATCCCGATGCCCCAGCGGCCGGAGACGACGCGGGCGGCGGCGCGCAGGTAGTTCTCCCAATCGCCGGGCGCGACGGGAAGCAGGCCTTCCGACCATTCGAATTCGCGCTCGCCGTAGCCCGCGCTGGCGGCATGAATGCGGCGGTCGGCGCGCGCGCAAAATTCCACGCGAATGCCGCGCTGGAGCGCCATGGGCAGAACCGCCAGCCCGTGATAATCGATGTGTTCGCCGATCAGGTTCACCCGCCCCGGCGCAGTCACTATACCCTGCCGCTCTTGCATTTCGTCTCCGCTCGCGATCAACTTACTACTATGAACAAAACGCCCGCCTCGTGCATAGCTGCCCTGGGAGCGCTGTGGATGGCCGGCAGCCTGGCCGCCGCCGACGTCCCCTCCCCCGCCCTTTTGGTTTTAAATAAGGAAGGCAACCTCGCGATTGTGAATCCGGCGACAAAACAGGTGGTGGGCCGGGTGCCCGTGGGAGACACGCCGCACGAGGCCGTTGCCAGCGACGACGGCAAACTGGCCTTTGCCAGTAACTATGGCGGCGCGACGCCGGGGAACAGTATCTCCGTGATCGACCTGGCCGCGCGGAAGGAACTCCATCGCGTGGATCTGGGCGTCCTGCGGCGGCCCCATGGGCTGGCGTTTGCGGACGGCAAACTCTACTTCACCTGCGAGACGAACAAGATTATCGGACGGTACGACCCGGCGGGCAATACCGTGGATTGGCTGCTGGGCACGGGGCAGACCGGCACCCACATGGTGGAATTGAGCAAGGACCGGCGGCAGATCTATACGGCTAACATCGGCGGCAACAGCATCAGTATTTTCGACCGTACCGGGGCGATCGATTGGGAGCAGACAGTGGTGCCGGTGGGCAAAGGGCCGGAAGGTTTCGACGTCACGCCGGACGGCAGGGAAATTTGGGCGGCGCATTCGCGCGACGGCGGGGTTTCCATCATCAACCTTTTCACCAAGACCGTGACGCATACCTTCAGCGTCCAGACTAAGCGGTCCAATCGCCTGCGTTTTACTCCTGACGGCCGCCTGGTGTTGATTTCGGACCTGGATGCGGGCGACCTGCTCATCCTGGAGCACGCCACGCGGAAGGAGCTGAAGCGGATGCCGCTGGGCAAACAGTTGGCGGGCATTCTGATTACACCGGACAGTGCCCGCGCGTATGTCGCGGTAACCGGCGATAACAATGTGGCCGTGATCGACCTGAAGACGCTGGAGCTGGTGGACCGCTTGCAGACGGGCACCGGTCCGGACGGCATGGCGTGGGTGCGGTAGCACTATACTACGAAGTGGCTACGGAAATCGACGTGCATTTCACGCTGTGATCCGGTTAAGACTGAGGGTTTCGTATGAGACCAGCACCTTCATCGACGTTGCCGGAGGGCGATAGGGATGGGACTTTGGGAACTGTGCGACCTGTGCACGCCATGGTGCGTGCATGTGGCGGCGACACTGCGGATTGCCGGCCATATCGAAGCAGGCAAGGCGGAGATTGGGGCACTGGCGGCAGCGGCGGGCGCGGATCGCGATTCGCTGTACCGGATGATGCAGCACCTGGTGAGCAAGGGCGTATTCGAAGAGCCCGCACCGGGACAATTCGCGCTCAATGACCTGGCGCGCGGCTTCCTGGAGGAACCGACCCGGCTGGGGCTGAGCCTGGATGGCATCGGCGGACGGATGGCCGGCGCCTGGGGAACCCTTCTGTCGGCGGTGCGAACCGGCCGGCCGGCTTATCACGAAGCGTTCGGCCTTCCGTTCTGGGAGGATCTGGATGCGCACCCGGAGGTGGCCGCCAGTTTCGACGCCTTGATGGGACCGGGCCACGGCACGCCGGATCCGGAAATTCTCGTCAATGCGGCGGACTGGGCGTCGATCCGCACGGTGGTGGATGTGGGCGGCGGCACGGGATCGCTGTTGGCAGAAGTGCTGCGCGCGCGCCCGTCGGTACGCGGCATTCTGGTGGACTTGCCACGCGTGGTGGCGCGGTCCGGCGAGGTGTTCGCGGCGGCGGGGGTGGCGGACCGGGCGACGGTGCGCGGGCAGAGCTTTTTCGATCCGCTGCCGGGCGGCGGCGATCTTTATTTTTTGAAAAGTGTCATTGGCGATTGGCCGGATCGCGAGGCCACGGCCATCCTGAAGCGTTGCGCGGAAGCGGCCCGTCCCTCGGGTCGCGTGGTGGTGTTCACCGGCGAAAAAGGTGGGCCGGAAATGCTGATGCTGGTGCTGGTGGGCGGCAAGGGGCGGAGCCTGGAAGAGTTCCGGGCGATCGCGCGGGAAGCGGGGCTGGCAGTGAACGCGGTGGGACGACAACCCTCGGGCCGCAGCATTGTGGAGTGCCGGCCGGTCTAAGCGGTCGCCGGTCCAATGGTCACTCCCGGATACACCGAACCGAAAAAGCTCTCTGCTTCTCGCCACCGCTTTGACGATGGAAGGCTTGCCCGCCTCGACCAAAGTTGTAGAACCATCCACTGGCTGGATCGCATTCCGATGCCGTCCAGTAGAATCCGTGGGCTTCCAGCCGTGCATACCGGCCATCCTCGCCACGGCCGCCGCCGAGCAAGGCGTCGAATCCCGAGCCGCCTCCGGCCAACAGCGCCCGGTACGCCGCTTTCCCTTTGTTGTCCGAATCTTCGCTGACCCCGCCGTAATGCTTCGCCATCTGCCGCCATTCGTCGTCCGTCGGCAAGCGCCATCCCTCTCCCAACGATTGACATCCTCGCTGCGCCGACTCCCACGTGTACAAACGGCCGTACTGGCTGCAATTGAGTTCCGCATCTTCGTAGCAGTAGGACGGGACGGTGTTGACGTTCAGGTTGTGGGTCGTCCACTGCTTGCCGTCCGCCATCCGCCTGGACATTGCGTCCGGCACGTTCCGGTTGTGCGCCGTACGGCGCTCGCAGGAGGTGCCGCACGCGATACTCAGCGCGATCGATACGACACAAACTCGAATCGGCTTGGTCTTGTGCTGAGAACTGGTCATTAACGGCCGCCACCCGTCCCGAACCATTCTACATACGGGTTGATGAGGCCATAGTCACCTTGACATGCGGGGGCATAGCCCATCGTGAACGTTTCACACCTGCTTCCGATGAAGGCCGTCCCAAATCTTCTGATATTCGTCTCGAACCTTTGGATCAACACCGAAGTCTCTCGGCAAAAGGTTCGCCTGTACGAGTTTCACGACATCGGCGTGGTCTTGGCTGCGTTCGATTCCCCGGCCCATGTAGGTTGAGAGCTTGGCGGAAAATCAACTTCTCCAGCGTCAATATTTGCGGCTGGTCCGAAACCTGCGCCGGCATCGGCAGAGTGAGCGGCCCCGGATCAACCTTTTCGCCACCCGGCAGAAGGTCAACTTCCACCTTCGTCTCACCATCCATCACCGTCCTCTTTAAATCGGGGTTTTGCTTGAAACCGTTGATGGCCAGTTTCTCGATTGCGAACGGCACATCCGGCACGATGATATCCACGTCCACCGTGAAACGCGGGTAACCCTGTTCCTGTACAGCGAAGCCGCCACATACGTAATGCGGGATGTTAAAAAGCTTCAGAACCTTGAGGGCTTTCAGAAGTGTCTTTTCAATGTTTGTGGAGCCGGAAGATTCTCTCAGGAAAACCGCCTGTTCCCGGAATTGAGCGATGGTCTTCATATCTTATGGATATCCGGAAGGCCCTTTAGGGCTTGCCGCAAAATAAAGTTTACCATTAGAACTTTGGTTGACTTGGGTGC
>JARLGM010000249.1 GCA_031292755.1 Candidatus Sulfopaludibacter sp. | reverse complement strand
AGCCCGATCACCCGCCAGCGTTTGGTTCTCGCGTACACCTGCGCCTCAGGCTGGAACTGCGTGATCCCGAAGCGCCGCGCGGCGGTGACGGGCTCTTCCTCGTTCTCATCGCCGAGCAGTCGCAGCGAGGCCGGCTCCGTGGGGAACTCGTAACCAGGCAGGATTCCGGCCTCGGCGAAGCGGCGCAGGGGATAGCCGGCCGACCGGTCGTCCGCATCTTCCCGTCCTCGACTAGCGTCCGTCGGTATGCCCAACAGGCGAGCTACCAGTTCTCCGGCCCGCGTGCCGGCCCTTTGGCCACGCAGTTCGACATAATACGATTCGAGAGCCCGGCGCAACTCGATCACCTGGCGGCTGGTGCGATCTATGATGTCGCGGATGCGTCCGGGGAGTCCTTCCAGGTGTTGCCGAAGAGCGGCCTCGTCAAAGTCGGCCGCCATGAACACATCCGTCCCAAACGCGTGGCGGCCCATGGTGATCGCGTGGTCAAACTGCGCCCTTATGGCCTCGATCAGATCGTTCAAAGCCGCTTCCCGTATCTCGCCCATGGGCGAAACGTAAGCATCCATGCGGCCGGCAAGACCTGGGTCGGCGGCGCCAAACGCGATCGCGTTCAAGTGGCGCAGCATGACGTCGCGGTTGCCCAGGGCCAGCGAGGGCGCCGGGACCTCGCCGGCAATCATCTCCGCAGGCTTGTCGAAGAAGTACTGGTCGTGCGGCGTACTCCGGCAGTAGCCCAGGACCACGCCGACGCGGGAGCGCCTGCCGGCCCGGCCTCCCCGTTGGGCGTAGTTGTCCGGCCGCGGCGGGATGTTTCGCAGCACAACCGCATCCAGCCCGCCCACATCGATGCCCATTTCCAGCGTCGGCGAGCAGGCCAGCACGTTCCGCTTGGAAACCGATGCAGGCGCTTTGAACTCCTTCTCCAACTGCACCCGCTTCGCATTCGGAACCTGCGCCGTGTGCTCAGCCGCCTCGAGGGGGATAATCTCGTCGGATCGGACGCGCTGGACCGTGCGGTGCTCGAAGACATCGATATCCCTCCACGGCTCCAGTGAACCGTGGCATCGCGGACATGGAAAGCCCTCGCGCGCTCCGCCCATCACGAATCCGCACACACCGCAGCGCATCCGCTCGTCCTCGCGGAGCAGCCGGAGGCGGAGGGCCTGGCTATTGACCTGAAGGAGGCGAAGCTTCTCGCGGAATCCGAACAACTCCGTGTCGGTCACGAAGCCGCAGGGCCGGCGAAGCATCGCCACAAGGTCAACAATGTCTTCAGGCTCCGGCTCCGCGCCTCCGAACCTCGTCAGTAGACGCTTCAGGATGCGCTCCAGGGCCGGCCCGCGCCCGCCGGCGCCAGGCCGCCTCCAGAGATTCATGTTCTTGATGCCGGACGGTATCTCCGCGCCGTCGCGGGAGGCCAGCGGTGTGCCGGAATCCGAACAGGCGTACCCGGTCGGCGTCTTGATCCGCCGTTCCCATTCCGCGGCGCGCAGGTGCGCGGGACACGCGGGGTGAAGGGGATGGTATCGCAAGAGTTCACGAGAAACCGCGCTGCGCACACGCATCTCGTCCAGGAGGCACCGGCAGATATGGGCGAACTGCTCCCCACTCACGTTCAGGCGGGCGGCCAGTTCTTTGCCCGCCGCTGTCACCTGGGCTTCGATGCCGTCGTACTCCACTACCATCAGCCCGAGGTTGACCAGCGTGTTCCTGTATCCGGCGTTGACGGCGATCTCGTCCAGAAGAGGCGCTTCCTCCCAGGACTGCATGTCTGCGCGCCGTTCGTCGAAGATCCGCTCGCCCGGCTCCGGGGCTTTGGGGTTATCCTGTTCGACCGCGCCGCGATCGGCCATCAATTCCACCGCGCGCTGAAGCGTGAGGGTGCATTGCTGTTCCAGCAGTTCGACGATGCGCCGGCGCATCCGGTCGTACCGGCTGGCGAATACGATGAAGCGGGCCTGGTGGGCTGCGTCCTGGCGGCTGTCGCTGAAAATAAGCAGGCGCTGTTTGGGATCGCTTTCGCCGCGATGAACTTCGCTAAGGGCCTCCACCAGCCCTTCCGCCACAACCTTGACTGCCGCCGACGTTCCCAGCGCAACCGGCGTGATGACATTCCGGCTGCCCGCCGTGCCGCCGCAGCACAGGCACCGCGACCTGGCCGGCGAAAGCAACACCTTCAGACGATAGTCCGATTCATTCTTGGAGAACGCCAGCGTCTCCGAATCGAACGATCCCCGGAGCACCGGGCGGCCCTTGATTGTGGGCGTCCGGCCCCGTCCGCGGCGAGACCGGGACGGCCGGGCTTCCTCCTCTCCTTCCGGCTCCAGAGTCTCTTCGGTGTCGAATACTCCGTCGAAACGGCCGGTTTCGTACAGCATCCATTCCGGCGACCCGTCTGCTTCCGCGGCGCTGGGGTGGAGCGGACCGGTTTCGGGATCGCCAACGAACCGCAGGTAGTCGGCGCCGCAGTTCCGGCAAAGGTATAGGGGAGCTGTGGCCGCACCGCACCGGCATCGCTCCTCGCCGAGCGGATGGAGTTTGCCGCAAGCCGGGTCGACGCAACGGTGAAACCGCCAGCCACCGCGGATGAAACGGTGGGCGCGCAGTCTGAGGGCGCCTGGCGTACCGTCTGGAAGGGCAGCGCCGAACACCAGGGCCGCCTCCACCTCCCGCAGAAGCTCTTCGGAACTAGCCGTCGCTCTGGCGGCGACGGTCTCGCGCAGTTTCGCCGCGATCGCGCTCGCCGACAACGGTGCGCGTACCAGCCAGCCGTTCAGGTCCCACAGCAGGCCGCACCGGCGCACCACATCCGCGAGCGGTAATCCGTTCTCCGGGCCTGAGGCCAGACTCGCAAGTGCCCCCCTGAGCATGTCCGGATCGCCCCTGAAACCGCGATGGTCGGGAGCAGCGGGCTTCGCAGGGTAGCCGGCTTCCGCGGGCTTCTGGATTGTTTCGATCTCCTCACCCAGAACAACAATGGCTCCGGGATCGGTTCCGGTGAGCCTGCCAAAGAAGTCTTGGACGGCCTCGTCGCGCTGCCGGATCGCCTCCGCCTGCGTCGCGGCCTGGCCTACCGTCTTGATCGTGGCCGACGTGCCGACTGGGATGAGCGTCGGGAAGCGGCGGCCGATTTCCTCCTCTGGTACTTGCGCATGCCAGTCCTGACGGGCCTGCTGAAGGTGCGCCTTGAGCCGCCGTACCAGCAATGCAATGTTGCTACCCAGCGTCCCGCGATAGGTGTGGACTTCATCGAGCACCAGGAATCGGCAGCGGTGGTTGGCGAAGATGTCGTCCCGGTCCGCCGGCCGCACCAGCAGGTACTCCAACATCATGTAATTCGTGAGCAGGATGTGGGGCGGATTCCTACGCATCGCCTCCCGCTCGGCTTGCGACGTGCCGCGGTCGTACTGGCGAACGTCAATGGCGCCGGCGAACCCAGAGCCCTCCAGATACTCCCCAATGCGCAGGAGTTGATCGTTGGCGAGGGCGTTCATGGGGTAAACCAGGATGGCCGTCAGCCCGGAGCGATTGTAAGCTGTCGCATCCTGGATGGCGTTCTGGATCACTGGCAGGAGGAATGCCTCGGTCTTGCCGCTGCCGGTTCCCGTGGTCACGACCAGCGGCGTGGGCGCCGGGCCCAAGAGATGGGCGATGCCTCGCGATTGATGTAGAAACGCATGGTCGGGCGTGAACGAGCCATGCTGCCGCGCGCGATCCTCCATGACCCTCGCGAGCCGCGCATCAATCGGCAAATCGCGCCAACGCGCCCCATTCTTAAAAGGGCGATGCGCCTGGTAGAACGGCTCCTGGGCGAGGAAGAGCGGCTGGTCCAATTCTCGCTCCAGCGCCTGCCGGAGGGCCGGGTCCTTGGCGCGAAACTCGGAGCGGAGATACGAGCGATACTCCGCGGTGACGCGGTCCAGGACGAGAATCGGATTCAATGTCACGAGATACTGAGTTTCGCACCTGGCACGGCTTCGGACAAGCGGTTATGGATCTCGGGATTTCGGAATAGGCACCGCGAGCACACCTCCGCCGCCAGGGACTACCATCTGGATTTGGAGGTTTACAGTGTCAACCAACCCGTTGAACGGATTCGTCGATAGGGCCGCACGCGAACGGAATGTAGATCCACTGCTGATTAGCGCCGTGATCACCGACTTCCTCCGAGAACTCCACGAGCGCATTTTCAAGGACGGCGGATATGGACTTTTATTGCCAGAAATCCGGTTCCAGTGCGGAGAGGAAGCGCTTTATCATTTCTGCGGTATTCTCATCGAATCCGCCGGCGACGATGCCGGGGACTTCAGCGGCATGGTGAACGAGTCGATCGCCAGATGCGGGTATCGCCTCGGCCGGTTTCGGACGGTCGTCGACCAGTGGAAGATGGAAAAGCAATGGGACGAGGAAGATCGGCTCGCGGATAGACAAGCCGATCAGTCTGACCGCTGACCTTTTTGACAGGCACTCTTCTGTCGGGCAGTCTGGGCTGGCAGGTGTTAGGATGACATCGACGTGAGCACGCACCCTGAAGTGCAAATCGCAGCGGGGAAGTCCGTCGATGATGTCCTCACGGCATTTCGCGGGAGTGTGAACCAGCCCGGCACGATCTTTAGCACCGAACACTGGCTGGTCCCGAAGCTGGACCAGTTAAAGCGTTTGCTTACTGACCCAATCACAGAAGATGAAGCGCAGGCGCTGCTCGACGTTCTGCACCAACGCCACTGGATGAGGGATTTGCTCGACTGGCTCGATAAGCGTCCGGTAAGTTGGGCGGATTTCTTTACCTACCGGGACAATCTGAAACAAGAAGATCTCCGGAAGGCCGCAGACGAGCGCGAACGCAGGCGCGCCGCAGGACTGGATCCGTACCTCAATTTCAAACTAGTCCCCGACGACTTTCATCCTAAGCTCTCGGACGCCTGCCCCGATTGCGGTTCGTCCGATTGGAAGCCAATCGGGTATGGTCTGCCAACAGAGGACGGCATAGAGGACGCGCGGCGTGGACATTATGTGCTCGGGGGCTGCGTACTTCAAGACGCGAAGCGCTATTGCCTCGCCTGCTTCAACCGTTGGCCAACCAAGCCGAACATGAAGAAGCCGACGGGCAGGCCCGAATGGGTTGAGCGCAAGGTCGCCGAAACCCGATCTGAGTATGCCGAGCTTTCTGCCTTAGCGGATCAGCCACCAAGCCCCGAAGAACCGCATGTCGAGCGCGCCTGGGCACGCATCGACGGCCGCGTTTCGTTTCTGGTCTCGTTCGGAGGGAAGAAGGCGCGCGTCACGAAGAGCCTGCAATACAGTCGGCTGGGTGGCGCGCCGGAGTATGACGCTAACGTTCTCGGAATCTGCGATCCTCGCGACGTCTGCAAAATGTGCGATCTCGCCGCTCTCGCCGTGGTTCGTTTCGAGCGCACGCATGAGCCGGAAAAGCACAACCTCTACAATGACTGGGACATCGTTCAGGCGCATTGGAGAGCATTCGACCGGCGCTGGGACGGAGAATCATATCGCCGGGAACGCGTAAGAGAGAAACGTCAGAAACTGAGCAGACTATTGAAACTGGCCCGGTCCGTTCCGGAAAAGCTGCCCAGAGTGTTCAGCCTGCGCTCGGATGGGAACCCAAAGGTCTACCGGGTGCGGTTCCCGTGGGGCGTCGCTCGGGTTAGAAGCTATACCTGGCAGTCCGAGTTGCCGGATTACGACTGCCGAGATCTATGTCGAAAGGCCGAAGATGCGGAGCTTGCAGGTGACCTTGCCTGTGCTGCAGTAATGCTTTACGAATTCCCCAAACTCGCCGGAACGAGTTCTTAGCTCTCGTCCCATGCCACAACGAACAGCCACTCGTCGGGTTGGCACTGCGCCGCAGCGGCACGATCCACAACCGTCTTCCCCACCCATTTGTCGGTGATGATGTCACCTGGGTCGCACATCCAGACATCGTGTGCCCACGGAGGTTTGTCGAGAACTACCGGGAGCAGGGATCCGGCAGGAGCGGTAAACCATAGGGGATAGCCGTTCCCCCCGAGACTGATGGCCTTTCCCGTTTTCACCAGTTCATCGAGCCATTCGAGCCCGTACAAACCGGTTTGCCAGACCGCTATTCGTGCACCCTTAGCAGATTGCGTCTTGGCAGGCGAATCGCCGCCGTCTGCCTGTCTGTAAACAGTGATATGCCAGCCGAGCATTTCATGTCACACGATAACATCGCGAGAGATCGCCCAGAACGCCATCGCCGGAAACCCCGTTTCAGCACCTCAGCGCGATACGCGTTGAAGTTCCTCGGCGTCGGGTTCCGCGCCACTGAACAACGGGTGAACCTGTTTCGCGACGACATACCGCACGGGACGGCTCAGCTTTCGCACAGGCCTTCATCACAGGCTCGCTTAAGCCACGCCTTTGCCTGCGCGGGAACAACGCCGAGCGCTTCTTCGAGGTTCTTCTCGGTACCAGGCTCCGCTAGCGCCAGCAGCAGGTCCGGCAGGACAACAGCGAACGCGTCGCGAGGCTGCAAGGCTGGCACAGCCACGGCTGCGGGTTCAGCCGGTAGGGGTACGTGCGGTCCCTCGGCAACCGTCGGGGCCGGGCTTGGTTCGGGCATGGGCGGCGCCGTGAACAGAGTTGGTTCGGGCGCGACCGGCGCAAACAGGGATCGCAAATCCGTCCATGGCCCTTCCGGAAATGGACGTCCTCCACGCGCCAGCAGCTTGCGGTTGCCTTCCTTCACGTTGCCGTTCGCCCTCACGTATACCGCGACCCGCGCGGCGTCGAGCGCTTCCACAGCGCCGGCCCACGTTCCGCCGTTCTCGGCCGCGGAACTCACCACCAGGGCGGCGTCGCTCAAGGCGTAGATCACCTTGTTCCGATCCATAGCGGTGAACGCAAACCACCGCGCGTCCGGATCGTATGGCGAAACCAGAACCAGCCTGCCGGACAGGAGACCCTCCCGATACCGCGCCGAGACGGCATTCCGCGCCAGGCTGTCGGGAAGGACGCCGATCGCTTTGCCGCCGGCTTCGAATCCGGCTGCCATCGCTTCGAGGTCGACGCCCCGCGCGCCGCCGGAAATCACCGGCACATCTTGGGACGCGCAAGCCGCCGCCACGGTCCTGGCGAACTCAATTTCCTCCTCCGAAGCATCGCGCGACCCCACCATGGCCAAACCGCCGGCTTGAAGCAGACGGGGTTCTCCCGCGCCGAACAGCAGCGGCGGCGCCGCCTGCCCGAGATAGGTTT
>JARLGM010000248.1 GCA_031292755.1 Candidatus Sulfopaludibacter sp. | reverse complement strand
CGACGATCAGATCCGCCTGATGTTCCGATCGCTCCTGGCAGACCGGTTCCACATGGTGTCGCACCTGGAAACCAAAGAGGCGGACGGGTACGTGCTTTCCGTGGCGAAAGGCGGCCCCAAAATCAAAGAGGCCAAGCCTGAAGACGCGCCGCCTCCCATGCCGGAGTGGTCCCGGAATGCCAATATGGTCAGCTTCGAAAGCAATATCGCCGCCATCGCTCCAGCCGCCGGAGTAACCGCGATTACGGGCCGCCGGGTCTCCCTGTTTCAGTTCTGCGAAACGCTGCAACGCCTGCTGCAAACCATGGTGTGGGACGAAACCGGCATGAACGGCAACTATTACTTCGCCCTCCGCTACGAGCGCGAAGATGCCCCCACGGTCACGGATCTGCCGACACTCTTCGAGGTCGTGCAGAGGGATCTGGGTCTCAAGCTGGAAAAACACAGGGGTCCCGTGGAGATGCTGGTAGTCGACTCCATCGAGAAGACGCCGACCGAAAATTGATAGCTCGGGACAGCGTTACCTTCATTGGGGAAGGTGGCGGCGCCGCTTAGACCCGGGCCAGCGGGGTTCGCGCCGAGCCTTTGTCAACTTTCCCGCGGTACCTTCGTAACGGATGTAGTCGGCGGCGCCGGCTGCCAGGCAAGCACGCACGATCAACAATGGCACACCCGGAGTTTCGATCGACTCATATCCCTCGTTATCGGGCCGCCTCAAGGCATGTTTGATGATAGACGGGGTGTGGACCGGGAGAGCCGCTCCGCCGCTCATCCAGTACTCGCCGAGCGGGATGGTCCGGGTTGCGAGCACGGCGCTTTTGTCCCCGAGACTATGGCTGAAAGCGACGTCCATCAGGAACAGGCCCTCACCGCTCAACGCATCGCGACAGTGGATACCGGCATCCGGCACTGCCGATTGCGATACCAGGACCCGGTATTTTGCCTGGACCAATGCACTCAAAATATAATCTTCCTCCGTTCCCGGCTTCGCGGGGTGCGCCGCTGCGTACTGCTGCACCAGGTTCCTGCCGCCCTGAAACCAGTCGTAGATACAACAGTCCATCAGCACGCCGCTCATGTCCTCGCTGTCCAATACCAGCACCCCATCGTGCAGAATGCCTATTGCGTCTCCGACCTCGTCGTACGCCTGCCGCGGAATGGTCTTGATCATTCTGTGGTTCAGTTCCGAGGTGAGAGCACGCAGGCGGCGGTAGCGTTCCACATCTTGTCGAGTAGGGGAAAAGGAATTATCCATGAGGTCTTTTATTATGGTTAAAAGGTCCTGATATCTCAAGGCTAGTGCGCTTCCGATTTCCAATAGTCCAGCGGAGGCGGCGAGCCCGCCGTGATGTGCGTCTGCCACGCGCGCCCCGCCTTGCGCTTTTCGAATGACGTTTTCGCCGCGTCGATGGCGTTGGCATCCTGCACCAGATCGACTACGGAGAGCGCGATAGTGCGCGCGGCCACCAGCATTCCTTTCCGTCCCATGCTGGTGCCGGCCTGCGCCGCCGCCTGCCAGGAGTGCGCCGACGTGCCGGGCGCATAGGTCGCGGCGGTGAAAGAGAGCGTGGGCACCACCCAGCTCACGTCGCCCACATCGCTCGATGCGGCGCCGGAGCCTTCCGACGCATCCGCGAGCACCTTGTCGGGCCCGGGCGTGGCCCTGGCGGCGGAAAACGTCTTCTGGATCTGTTCGGCGAACTGGCGCTCGCCGGCCGTGTACTCGTACCCGCCGGCTTTGCGCATGTTGCGGCCCACTACGTCGTTGAGCGCGTCGTTGGGCAGAATGTTGGCGTAGTTGGTGCCCTGCTCCACTTCCACGCGCGTCTCGGTGGCCAGAGCGCCGGCCTGCGCGCATTTCAGGATGCGTTGCCAGATGCCGTCGAGCGTGGTCATATCGGGATGACGCGCCACCAGCGTGACTTCGGCAAAGGCCGGCACCACATTCGGCGCGCTGCCGCCGTTGGAAATAATGTAGTGCATGCGCGTTTCCTGCGGCACATGCTCGCGCAGTATTTCGATGGCGTGCAGCATGAGCAGCGCGCCATCCAGCGCCGACCGCCCCCGTTCCGGCGCGGCCGCGGCATGAGACGCAATGCCGTAGAACCGGAATTTGCCGCCATTGTTGGCCAGGCTGGAGTGCAGGTTGACCCGATTGGAATCGCCCGGATGCCAGGTGAGCACCACGTCCACATCGCGGAACAGCCCGGCGTGAATCATGTAAATCTTGCCGCCGCCGCCTTCTTCGGCGGGCGTGCCATAGTAGCGGATGGTCCCTTTCAATCCGCGCGCCTGCATCTCCTCTTTGGCCGCCACGGCCGCCAGCGCGGCGCCGCTGCCCAGCAGATTGTGGCCGCAGCCGTGGCCGGGCGCGCCGGCGGTCACCGGATCCTGGGTAGGCTGGTCTTTTTGCGAAAGGCCCGGCAGCGCATCGAATTCGCCCATGATGCCGATCACCGGCTTGCCGCTGCCCCAGGTAGCCGTGAACCCTGTGGGCATCCCGGCCACGGCGTCGGCGATGGTGAAGCCGTTGGCCCGCAACTCGTCGCGCAGCAGGGCGGAGGATTTCTGCTCGTGAAAGCCCAGTTCGGGAGACTCCCAGATTTGCCGGGAGATGGCGCCGAAACGTTCGGCATGGGCCGCCACTCGCGCCAGGACCGCATCGTCAGCCGTGGCCGCCAGGGGAAGTATCGCTAGCAGGTAGAGAGAACGCATTCCGGTATTGTACGAGAAGAGCCCTAATGTTTTTCACCCGCCCTGCCGATAAGTTTCCTGATGAGATTCGTTTTACTTCTGCTCGTCTCCAGTGCGCTGGCGCAAACCCCCGATCCCCCGGAAACTCCGCCCGCCAAGTCCCTCGTTGTATCGAATCCCCAGGTACCCATGCGCGAGGCGCTGGAGAAGCAGAAGGCCTCCATTGCCAGGCAACAGTTTTCCATACACCGGCAAGCCCAGTTGGCCGGAGCAAGCATGATTCCGGAAGATCCGCCAGAGCCGGTCTGCAGCGTCATCGGTGACCCGGTGATTGCGCCTCTGATCGATGGCGCCGCGCAGGCGCACCAACTCTCCCCGGAACTCATCCGTGCGGTGATCGAAAAGGAGTCAGGGTTCAAACCCTGCGCCGTCTCGCGTAAGGGCGCACTGGGATTGATGCAGCTCATGCCTGCCACGGCCGAACAATTCGGGCTGCGCGATGTCTTCGACCCGAAGGAGAATATCGACGCCGGCACGAAATATCTGAAGCAACTTCTGGATAAGTATGGCGGAGATCTGGCCAAAGCGCTGGGAGCTTACAACGCGGGCCCAACTACGGTGGATCAGGCCGGCGGCACTCCCGACATTCCGGAAACGCAGGAATACGTTAGCGCCATCATGAAAAAACTGGACCCTACACGTACTGTCCCGCCGAGTACCCCGAAGCCCAAGCCCACTGAAAATTGAAGCCGCCGAGGTGGCCGGTGACGTCTACCACTTCACCGATGAAGAACAGGCCCGGCGCTTTTTTCGCTTCGAAGGTCTTCGATGAGAGCTCGCCAGTATCCACACCGCCCCCGGTGACTTCGGCCTTTTCGTAGCCCTCGGTGCCCCCCGGATCCACCCGCCAGGCGTGCAGAGACGCTGACATGGCCTCCAGTTCTCGATCCGCAAGGCCTCCGACCGGCCGCGAGCCGCCGTGCAGCTCGAACCATCGGTCCGCCAGGCGCTTGGGTAGAAAACGGCTGACCAGCGTTCGAATCTCCAGACGCTCGCCTGCCGCCCGGGCCTCGCTCACCACACCAACCAGATCGATCCCGGGCAGCAGGTCAACCTGAACCGCTTCGCCCGGCCGCCAATACGAGGATGCTTGCAGAATCGCCGGCCCACTCAGTCCGCGGTGGGTAAACAACATCCTTTCACGGAACGTACAGCCGCCTGCCGTGGCATCGACCAGGGCGGATACTCCCGCCAGGCCGGCATACCGCGCTGCGTCCTGACGGTTGAACGTCAACGGCACCAAGGCCGGACGGCAGTCCAGCAGCCGCAATCCGAACTGTTGCGCAATCCTGTAACCAAGCGGCGTGGCGCCGATCTTCGGTATCGAAAGCCCTCCGGTAGCCACCACCACGCTGGCAGCTTCCAACCGTCCGGCCGATGTCTCCACGGCGAACCCCGGCTCGACCCCGTGCACCACACACCCGGTGAGCATTCGCACGCCCGCCGCGGTGCATTCTTTCTCCAGCATCGCCACCACATCGCGCGCCGAACGGTCGCAGAAAAGTTGACCCAGGCTCTTCTCATGGTAGGCGATGCCATGACGTTCCACCATCGCCACAAAATCGCCAGGACGGAAACGGGCCAGCGCCGACTTGGCGAAATGCGGATTCGCTGAAAGAAAGTGCTCCGGCCGGGTGTGCAGATTGGTGA
This sequence comes from Candidatus Sulfopaludibacter sp., assembly GCA_031292755.1. Taxonomy (GTDB): domain Bacteria; phylum Acidobacteriota; class Terriglobia; order Bryobacterales; family Bryobacteraceae; genus Sulfopaludibacter. Next base: position 3,003 of record JARLGM010000248.1, on the reverse strand, counting down.
AGTTGCAGCGCCCGCCGCCGGAGATCAGAATCTTGCGGCCCACCTCCGCGCTATGTTCCACCACGGTCACCAGCCGGCCGCGTTTGCCCGCCTCGATAGCGCACATCAGCCCCGCGGCGCCGCCGCCGATCACCACTACGTCCACCGTTTTATTGTGGCATCGAGACTGCTATGCTGACGAAAGCAGGTACGGCGATGAGCAGGAAAATTCTAATTGTGACGGGCGATGGCGGCGATAGCTACGAAGCCCTCTACGCCTATCACCGCTTCCTGGAAGCCCGCTGGGAGCCGGTCGTGGCCGCCCCCTCCCGCAAGCGGCTGCATATGGTTTTGCACGATACCGAGCCAGGCTGGGAAACCTACGTCGAACGGCCGGGATATTCCATCGATTCCGACGTCGCCATCACCGCCGTCGCCGCCAAGGACTTTGCGGCCATCCTGATTCTGGGAGGCCGCGCACCCGAGTACCTGCGCAACGACGCCAGCCTGCTCAGCCTGGTTCACGAATTCGCCGCGCACGATAAGTGCCTGTGCGCCATCGGGCACGGCATCCAGGTGCTCATCGCCGCGGGAGTCATCAAGGGCCGCACGGTAACCTGTCACGCGCACGTGCGCATCGAAGTCGAGCGCGCCGGGGGCACCTACACCAACAAGCCCGCCGTCCGGGACGGCAAACTGATCACCGGCCAGACCTGGAGATCTCATCCGGACTTTTATCGCGAACTCTTCAATTGCCTGGGTTAAGAAAGCGATTCGGGCTACCGCGAGCAGCAGATCTGGCTCGCCACGAGCGACCCCGAATTCAGAGGTTGCGTGGTGGCAAAGTAGTTCTTTTCCCCCAGGCGCCGGTATACGTCGCCCGCAATCCCCGCCGCCAGCGGACCGATCGCCGGACGCCCGCCGGTCAGCAGCACAACCACCACCAGTTTCCGGCTGCCGACATCGTTGAACGATCCGAACCATCCCAGGTGGGTGTGATTTTCACTGCACGTCCCCGTCTTCCCCGCTATCGGTCCGTCTTCGCGGGCGCGGTGCGCCGTGCCGAACTCCACCGCTCCGCGCATCCCCGGCTTGATCACCGGAATCAGCGGCCCGATGTCCAGGCGCCGCTTGACGCGCGGGACGAAATTCTGAGTCTCAGCCAGCGTCCGCGGATATTGCAGGTAATACAGCGTGCCGCCATTGGCCACAGCGCTCATCAGGGCGGCCAGTTGCAACGGCGTCTGCTGGATCTCCTCGCCAAAGCTGGTCAACATGCCCACTCCGCCGTTATGCGGAGGCGCGGAGGGGTAGCGTCCCGGTTGCTCGCCCGGAATGCCCAGCCCGGCCTTTTCTCCGTATCCGAACAGGTGCGAATAATAGCTCACCTTCTCGAATCCGAGCCTCTCCCCCAAGGTGGCGAAGTAATAATTGTTGGAGTGCGCCAGGGCATAGGTCAAATCCATTTTGCCCAGGCCGCTCAGGCGGAACTTGTTGGCCGGATCAATCGCCTTTTCGCTCAATCCGGCCAGCGCCACCGATACCTTGATCGTGGAGCATGGCTGGAAACCGCTGCTCAGCGCCAGTTTCTGATTCACGATGGTCAGGATGCGGCCGGTTTGCGGGTCGGCCACAACCACCGACCCGTTGAAATTCCCGAGCGCGTCCACCGCCGCGCGGCGCACCACCAGGTCGTCGCCATCCACGTTGTCGCCCACGGTTGAATCGGCATAAGTCGGTTCGGTCCACGGACCGCCGGCGATCACCGGAGCCGTCACCGTCCCCTTGGCCGGCACCGATGCTCTGTGAACGGCGGCCACTCGCTGGGTCGCCAGCGCATGCGTAACCACCGCAGGCTTGGTCGCCACCGCGGGCGACACGCGATGCTTGCGCCGCCTGGTAGGAGTGGCCCCCGTCGAGACCGCGGCAACCAGGAAGAAAACCGTGACAAATAAAGGTAACCTGTTCATATGAAAGTGCGGCGCACCAAGACGGTGGCGACCGGAGGGAGAGTTACCAGAGCAGTACATGAAAAATCCGATCGGAGCAACCGGACGTTTCAATTTGTGGCACCACGCCGTTGGTTCGTCAAACCAATTTCTTCCTCATCTTAACAGAAAAGGTGAATCATTTGCTTGATATCTTACACAAAGAAGTTATAAATTGCCGCCGGTGCCCGCGCCTCCTCGAACACTGCATAAATGTAGCCACAGTCAAGCGGCGCGCCTACCGGGATTGGGACTATTGGGGCAAGCCGGTGCCGGGCTTCGGCGATCCGCGGGCGCGCATTCTCGTGCTGGGTCTGGCCCCCGGCGCTCACGGCGCCAACCGCACCGGCCGCATCTTCACCGGAGACCGCTCCGGCGACTGGCTCTACCGCGCGCTGCACCAGACCGGCTTCGCCTCCCAGCCCCACAGCGTCTCGCGCGACGACGGCTTGCACCTGCACGACGTTTACATCACCGCCGCCGCGCATTGCGCCCCGCCCGGCAACAAACCCGCCCCCGAAGAGATCCGCAACTGCCGTCCGTACCTGGAACGCGAACTGGACCTGCTGCATCCGCGCGTGGTGGTCGCCCTGGGCAGGATTGCGTTCGACACCTATCTCGAAATTCTGAAATCCCGAGGAGTCATCGCCAGCCGCGCGGCTTTCCACTTCGAGCACAACCGGCACTTCCGCATCGCCCCCGGGCAGCCGGTCCTGCTCAGTTCCTACCACCCCAGCCAGCAAAATACCAGCACCGGAAAACTGACCGAAAAAATGCTGCTCGACGTATTCCGCAAGGCCCGCAAATTGGCCGCCGATGGACGCCGATAAACGCAGATGAAAATCCATTCATATCGGCGGTCATTTGCGGCTCATTCCTCCTTGCCTCCGCCCTGCTCTTCCTCCACCGGAAACGCCGCCCGCACAAACTCCAGCGCTTCGGAGCGGCTCACGATGCGGCTCTCGAGCTGTGCATCCTCCATCGCCGCCAAAATCTCCGTGAAGCGCGGACCCGGATGATACCCCAACGCAATCAG
>JARLGM010000247.1 GCA_031292755.1 Candidatus Sulfopaludibacter sp. | reverse complement strand
TTTTCGCCAGTCGGATATTTGCACGATACCACCGCCGCTCGCCCCTTGTTTCTTCGTCCACGAAACCGGGCCCGCCCGGTTCAATGCTCCGTGGTGAGGAATCAGCGCGCGCCCGGCGCGGCTTTGGCGTAGAAGGTGGCCAGGTCCGTCTTTAATTGCTTGAGGGCATCCACGTTCAGGTAGATCATGTGGCCGGAGGGATAGTAGGCGAATTCGATGTTCTGGCGGAGTTTGGGCTCCAGTTCCATGTGGGAGAGATCGAACTCGGTGATGAAGAATGGCGTTGCCAGGTCAAACAGACCGTTGACGGAAAACACCTTCAGGTTGGGATCCTTGCGCATGGCGTCGGCGAGATCGCCCGCGACGTAGGCATCGCGCAGGGGCGGCGCGGCGGCCTGTCCTCCACCGGCGCCTCCGGTGGCAGGGGGCCGATGGGTGTGGTCCCACATCTGGTTGACGTTCGGGCCATGGGGGAAGTAGGTCTCTTTCGAGGTGTACTTCAGCTCGCGATCCAGGTAATCGTGAAATGCGGTGACGAAGGCGCCGCTGACGCCGGTGCCGGACGGATCATAGCCGGGATTCTCGCCCGCGGCATCGGTGTCGGTGCCTTCGAAGCGCGCATCGTAGCGGCCCAGGATCATGCGCTGATCGCGCATCAACTCCTTGCGGAACCGCACCGGGCTGACACGCAGGTTGGCTTCTTTGAGGAACTGCTGGCTGAGCCCGGTGTAGCCGGCCAGTTTGGCCGCGATGGCGTCCACTTGCGGGGCCGGGAGGTTATGTCCCTGGGCCAGGGCCTCGGCGTACGGGCCGCGGGCAAAGGCGCGCACTTCGTTCAGGAAAGCGGCCAGATCCTTGCCCTTGTGCTGCACCTTTTCGTAATGCTCCGCGATGGCGGCGTAGGTGGGTAGATTGCCGATGAACACCGCGTCGCTGCCCGGCGCCAGGGTGAAATAGTTGAGAATCGTGGACATGAGAACCACGCCGTTGATGGCGACTCCGTCGGATTCCAGCGCGTCCACCAGGGCGGCCGAGCGCGTGGTCCCATAGGATTCGCCGAAGAGGAACTTGGGCGAGTTCCAGCGGTGGTTCACGCCGATGTAGCGCTCGATGAACTTGAGAAAGGCCTGCACGTCCTGGTCGGTTCCGGCGAAATTGCGGATGGTGGCCCTCCCCACGGGACGGGAAAAGCCGGTGCCGGGGGCATCCACGAACACCAGGTCGCTCTTATCGAGCAGGCTGTACTGATTGGGGATGAGCTGGTACGGCGCCGGTCCGCTGGCTGCCGGGCTGGCCGTGACGACGCGCATGGGACCCACCGAGGCCATATGCAGCGGCACGCTGGCCGAACCCGGACCGCCGTTATAAAGGAACGTGACCGGCCGGGTGCGCGGATCGCTGACGCCGGCCAGCGTGTACGCTACATAGAAGATGCTGCCGTAGGGCTTCTCTTCTTCGTCGTCGATCAGGAGCGTGCCCGCGGTTGCGGCATAATGCAGCGCTTTCCCGTCGAGCGTGAGTTCGTGTTCGGTGACGGAACTGTTTTCCGGTGGAACGGGAGTGGGTTCGGCGGCGGCGGGAGCGGTTGGCGCGCCGGGACCGCGCTGAGCCAGCAGCGCTCCGGCACAGAAAACGCAAAGGGCAAGGGTGCAACGCATCATGGGACATTCTCCCACACCGGGCTTGGGGGGAAGCGCTCAGTTTGCCGCCGGCGTTTTCTCCAGGCGATCGACGACTATCATTTCGACAGGCGCTTTGGTTTTCTCCAGTTTCAGGCCGGCTTTTTGGAGCGCGGCGAACAGGCCATCGACGAAGACATCGGGGGGCGGGCCGGAATCGGGGGTATCGGCGCCGGGTTGCCCGCCCTTACGCCCGCCGCCGCCTGCTTCGGCCGGCGGCCGATTCTCGGACACCAGTTGATAGGCACCCTTCAGGTTGGTCCTATCGATGACGGGACGGTCGAGGTGGGGCGTCAGGATTTCCGCCAGCGCCGGCATGGTCAGCGTCTGGAACTCGAATCGCATGCCTCCGCCCGATCCCCGTCCGCCGCGGATGGCGCCGTACTCGCCGCCGCCGATGGCAATGTCGCCGTTTTCCAGCACGCGGCCTTCTCCCTGCGGGGAGTACAGCTCTTTGCTGCCGGGCGGGCTGGGTGGCGGCGCCTTGGCGTCCGCGGTGGATTGCTGAAGCTTCGGGCCTCCCTTGCCCACCACCAGGGCGTAGACCGGCTGCTCGGCTCGGTCGCGGTGGACGGCCAGTTTGAATCTCACGGCGAGTAGCGACTGCAGCATCTCGGGAAGCTGGTTTTTGGAGAGGCCGGCGGGGATTCTGGCCGCGACATCGAAGTGTTGCGACCGCATCCAGTCCGGCCCGGAAAGCTGGTTTGGCTGGACGCGAAAGGCCGCGACAATCAGGTTGTACAGCGACATGTAGCGGATATCCACGCGGGTGCCGGTGACGGTCATGCGTTCTCCGAAGGCGCATGGGCCGATACAGAACATCGGCTGTCTCACCGGCTCGACCGCGGCCTTCACCGAGGCGACCTCAAAAGCGGGTTGCGCGCCGAACAACGGCCCGGCAAACAGGAGCAGCGCGATTCGGATCATAGCGGTGATTATTTCATAATCTGTGCCGGGCTAAAGTTCTGGTGGAAGCAGCCGATTTAACCAACGTGGCTGCAACTGCTTCCTTACCACCGCGTCCTCCGGATGACCTGAATGCCTCGCTGCAAGCCCTGGTACGCCATTTCGACCACGATGCGGCGGAAAACCGCAAACTGATTCGGGAACTGCTGGAACGGGATCGGGATGCGTTCTACTCCAGCGCGCTGGATATCCTGAGGACCCAGAGCGACTCGCGAGGGTGCCAGTACCTGGTGACGCTGTTTGTAGCATACGACCTGCTGCGGCGGGCGCTGTGCGACCCTCTGCTCACCAGGCCGCAGGCGCTGACGCTGGCCCGGGCGGCCATGCGCATCGATTCCATGACGGACGTGTCGCTGGCGAAGGCACTGGCGGAGAGCTTTGGCGATGAAGGGGAACCGATACCGGCCGAGCATGCCGCCCGGCTGATGGCGGTGCTCAGCGAGATTTCCGACGGCAGCCGTATCCAGTCTTCGCTGATGCGCTTGCTGCGCCATCCCAACCCGTATCTCCGCTCCAAGGCAGTCAAGATGATCGGCCGCGGCAGCCGGAGCGTGCGGTGGGTACAGAACCGGTTGCAGGAATCGGACCCGCGCGTACGCGCCAATGCCATCGAATCGATTTGGGGCCTGGATTCGGAGGAAGCGCGGGCGCTGCTGCTGACTACCGCGCGAGACGCCAACAACCGGGTGGCGGGCAATGCACTCGCGGCGCTCTATCGCCTGGGCGACCATCGCGTGATTCCCGACGTGATTAAAATGGCGGAGCATGAGTCGGCGCTTTTCCGCTCGACGGCCGCATGGGTGATGGGGGAAAGCGGCGATCCCCGGTTCACTGAAACGCTCGCCAGGATGTTGCGCGATTCAGACCAGGCCGTGCGCACACGGAGCCTCTCGGCCTTGGGACGAATCAAGAACGCCGTGGCTCAATCCCGGCTGAACAAGCCGTGGGTAGTTACCGGACGGATGTTCCTGGAAACCTCGTCGAAAGCCAACCGGCGCCTTCAGGTGGCGGTGGCCGGGGCGGAAGACCAGGTCGAGCCACAAATCCTGCCTACGCAGTTGACGGTGTTGGAAGATGGCCAGGCCGTCATGGAATACAAGATGAATCAAAAGGCGGCGGTCGAGGCCATGTCGGTCGTGTTCGCCGTCTCGCGCGACATGGTCCGGAGTTCCACCGCGTGGTGGCGGGGCGTGGCGGCGTGCCGCTCCTGGAAGCGCCCCTCGGATCTCTGGGCGGTATCGGCATACCTTGCCGGCGAGGGCGAGGATGGTAACAGCGGACCCGCGGAGGAACCGCTGTCCTTTGTCTCGGGCGCGGACTCTTTGGATAAGGCGCTGGCACAGCCGGAAGCGCGCAGCGAGTGTACCGAGCTTTGGCGGACCGTCTTACGAGCCGTTCGGAGCGATCAGGGTCAGAACCGCGGCAAACGGCATCTGATCCTGTTCAGCCATTCCGACCCGTACCGCTCCGCGGGGGAGGGCCTGGTTTCCACCGTGCTCAGTTCCCGCGCCAGCGTGCAGGTGATCTCGGCAGCGCCCAGCCCGAAAGTGGAGGACTTCTGCCGCCGGGCGCGCGCCAGTTTTCAGATTGCCCAGACGGACGACGAAATCGCCCGTTGTCTGGAACTGGCTTACCTGAATCTCCTGGCCCGGTACGAGATCACCTGGAACAGCCCCCAGGCGGATACCGCAGATCTCAAAGTCCGGATCAACACGCCCGCCGGATGGGGGGAAGCGTCCATCCCCGTCAGGCAAGCCAGTGCCTAATCTTTCCACTCCATCGCCAGGCGCACCAGGGTCCGCACCGGCAATCCGGTCGGTCCTTTCGCCAGGAACGGCTTGGCGTCGTCGAGCCAGGCTGTGCCGGCAATGTCCAGGTGCACCCAGGGCGTCTCCCCGGCAAATTCCTTCAGGAACATGGCCGCGGTGATGGCTCCGCCCCACCGTCCGCCGATATTGCCCAAGTCGGCAAACGCGCTCTTCAGGTATTCCTTGTAATCGTCATCGAGGGGCATGGGCCACATGCGCTCGCCCTCGGCTTTCGCCGCGTGCAGAACGCGATCGCGCATCCCGTCATCGTTGGCGAACAACCCGACGTTGAGGTGGCCCAGAGCCACCACAATGGCGCCGGTCAGAGTTGCGGCATCGACCAGGTGAGTGCATCCCTGTTGGCGCGCGTATGCCAGAGCATCCGCGAGAATCAGCCGGCCCTCGGCATCGGTGTTCAGCACTTCGATGGTCTTTCCGGACATGGCGGTCACGATGTCGCCGGGCCGCTGCGCGCGGCTACCCGGCATATTTTCCACGCAGGGGATGAATGCGGTGACCGGAATCGGCGGCTTGAGCTGTGCGAGGGCCCGCATCGCCCCGATCATGGCCGCCCCGCCCGCCATATCGTATTTCATCTTTTCCATGCCCTCGGACGGCTTGATGGAAATGCCGCCGGTATCGAAGGTGACACCCTTGCCCACCAGTCCCAGGTGCGCGTGCGAGCCGGCCTGTTCCGGACGGTAGCGGAGCACGATCAGCGCCGGCGGTTCGGCGCTCCCCTGCGCCACACCGAGCAGAGCACCCATCCCCAATGCCTGCATTTGGCTTTGTTCCAGCACTTCGCAATCGAGTTTATATTGCTCCGCCATTTGCCGGGCAGAAGCCGCCAATTTCAACGGCGGCAGAAGATTCGCGGGTTCATTCACCAGATCTCGAGTAAAATTCTGCGCCTCCGCCAGAATTTGCCCGCGCCGGGCGGCCGTTTCGAGTTCTTGCCCGGAGCCTACAACTGTAAATTCTTCCAACGATTTCTTCGGATCGGCAGTCTTCAGCCGGTCCGGCTCGTAGTTTCCGAGAATGGCTCCTTCCACCGCGGCGGACACGAAATCCGGACCCGCATGAGCGGCGTCCGGCTCGAATGCGACCTTTTTTACCGACTTCCCGCGTAAAAACCGCACTGCGGCGGCAACCAATTTACGCAGTTCGGCGGATGTAAATTTGTCCGCCTTTCCGGCTCCCGCCAGCAGCACGCGGGTGGCGGCGACGCCGGGGACATGATGTAACAGTGTTAATTCCAGTGATTTCCCGGCGATTTCGCCGGCTTCAGCCAGATCCCCGGCGCCAAAGCGCGTTTCCTTGGCGTCTTCAAAAACGGGGACGATGAGGGCATCGGTCTGCACCTGCGAGGCAGGCATTTTGTCGGTTAAGATCTGCATCAGTATCGATTGTGACCGACCGCCGGTACGTTCTGCAAACGGCTAGTCCAAAAATCCCAATAATGGAATATTTTGGAACTTTACGCTCAGTTGGCCGTAAAGGCCTATAGCTCTTAGCGAAAGTCGGGGGTAGGATTGCTTATGGTAAACTGGAAGCTGAAGCCCCTGGGGTAAGTTTTCCAAAACCTGTAACGGCATGGGCGCGTGGAGCGTCCATTAGATGGCACCTTTGTAATGTAGCGGCTCCTTTGGGGCTGGTGGATCAAAATGGCTGATCTGTCGCAATCGAACAATCCGTTGGGCCACGACGCGGACGATCATTTGTCCCGTCTGCTGGTAGATCAGGTTGAGGACCCGTTTTACAAGTCCCTCTTCCAAAACATCAAAGACCTCATCAATCCTCCCAAGCTCCCACCGCTTGAGCTTACCTCTAAGCCTGTTGCGGTGAAGGACATCTGGGGGCTGTACGGGCGGCAGAAAAAATCCTTCGCGATGTCGATGAGTTTTCAGATTGGCGTCGTGGTGTTGCTCTTTACGGTGCTTTCGGCCAAACCGGTTCGGGATAAGATGAAGCAGGTTGCGACCCTCGTGCTGCCGACGGACCTGTTGCCGCCAGATGCTCCTCCCAAGCAGCAAGTGATGAAGGGCGGCGGTGGCGGCGGCGATCGTTCCCTGCTGCCGGCCAGCAAGGGCAGGCTTCCCAAGGCTGCCGTGCGGCAGTTCGTTCCGCCCCAGGCAGTGCAAGCCAACCTGAATGCCAAGATGACCATGGAACCTTCCATTCTGGCTCCGCCGGATGTGGTGCTTCCCAACGTGAACATGACGCAGTACGGCGACCCGCTGGGCAAGATCGGCCCACCTTCCAACGGCACTGGTTCGGGCGGCGGCATCGGTTCGGGTAAGGGCGGCGGTGTCGGTTCGGGCGAGGGCGGCGGTGTGGGCCCCGGCTCGGGCGGTGGTTTCGGCGGCGGCGTGTTCCGCGTGGGCGGCGGCGTGACGGCTCCGGTCCTGGTTTACAAGAAAGAGCCCGAATACTCCGAAGAAGCGCGCAAGGCTAAGTATCAGGGCACCGTGACGCTATACGTGGAAGTGGCCCCCAACGGCAAAGCGCAGAACATCAAGGTGCTCCACAGCCTCGGCCTGGGTCTGGATGAGAAGGCCATCGAAGCGGTGAAGCAGTGGACGTTCAAGCCTGGTCTCAAGGACGGCAAACCCGTCACTGTAGCAGCCAGTATCGAGGTCAACTTCCGGCTGTTGTAGCAAGCTGGAAAGGACAGGAAATCAGCGGGGGCGATCCGGCAACGGGTCGCCCTTTTTGTTTGGCCGGCACACGTCACAAGGACAGATCTCCCGCAGGTGATCATACGAGTAAATGCCGGCACTATGCCCATCGCTCCAATTGATCCGGATGGCGTAATTGCCCACGGGATCCACGCCTAGCATTTTGAGCGCCGGCGTATACATCTGGAAGGGGTTGGCCGATTGCTCCGGTTCGGGTTCGGGCACGCGCGGCGGCGTTCCGTGGGCTCCGGTGCAGCCCGCGCAAGGACATTTGTCGCGCAGGTACTTCAATCCGTACTCACTGCGGT
>JARLGM010000024.1 GCA_031292755.1 Candidatus Sulfopaludibacter sp. | reverse complement strand
CCTCGAAAACGTGATCGTCCTGTAATTGTCCATATTATTTCTTAACTCTCCCTAACGCCATATGGACTTGCAACTCAAAGGGAAGACCGCGCTGGTCAGTGGATCCACTGCCGGTATCGGTCTGGCGATTGCCACCGCACTGGCGGCGGAAGGGGCTTCAGTCATCGTCAACGGCCGGACGCAGAAACGCGTCGCTGCCGCCGTGAAACAAAGCGGCGCCGCTCACGGCGTTGCGGCCGATCTGGGCACCGAAGCCGGAGCGCGCGCCGTGATCGAGCGTTTTCCGGCAGTCGATATTCTGGTGAACAACCTGGGCATCTTCGAGCCTAAGCCATTTGAAGAGATCTCCGATGCCGACTGGCGCCGCTTTTTCGAAGTCAACGTGCTGAGCGGGGTGCGGCTCAGCCGGCACTATCTGGGCGGGATGAAAAAACAAAATTGGGGACGCATCGTGTTTATCTCCAGCGAGTCCGCTCTCCAGATTCCGGTTGAAATGATTCATTATGGCGTGACCAAGACGGCTCAACTCTCCATATCGCGCGGGCTCGCCGAGACCACAGCCGGCACGGCAGTCACCGTCAACGCGGTGCTTCCGGGTCCGACCGCTTCGGAGGGAGTCAGCGGATTCGTTGACCAACTGGCAGGCGCCAAGGGCGTAGACCGGGCCACCGTGGAGCGCGAGTTTTTTAAACAGGGCCGGCCCTCGTCCCTCCTCCAGCGGTTCGCTACGCCGGAAGAGGTTGCGGCGCTGGTAGCGTTCGTCTGTAGCCCGCTCGCCTCGGCCATCAACGGGGCATCGCTGCGGGTAGACGGTGGCGTGGTGCGGTCGATCGCGTAGCGCGCCGTTTCATAAATACGGTCGCGCATTTCGCGAAGACCGCTCCGGCTCGGAACGGAGCCGCGCGCGTCAGCAAGCGGTGTTCTTGATACGTTTCCTTCGTGGTTCCATGGTGAGCTTGGGGCCGGTCCCCAGCCTTTCTCCGCGTCTTGCTCCGCACCTTCGCGCCTCCGCGATGTGCTTGTCTTATGGACGCCGCGCCCTTAGCGGGGTACCGCGCCCTTCGCTTGAAAGGAACGCGCGGACCTGAATGTATGGGCGGTGCGGATTGTTGGGGCTGAACGTGGAGCGGATCCAGCTTTCGTGATACCAGCGGTCGAAGGGCGGATATTCCGCGCGCGCCAACTCGGTTTCGAGTTGCTCCAGCGACGTGCGCGCTTCTCGAACCAGTTGCCACATGCGCGCCGCGCCGGGTGCGCGCAGCGCTTCGTCCAGCTTGAGCGCCGCTTGTGTCTGCCGCTCGGCGACTTCCAGGCCGAGAGCCACATCCACGGAGAAGAACTGCTGCTGCGCCAGCGACATTCCGGTTTCTGCCTGCGACTCCGCCGCCAGCGCGTCCGTAAGTTGCCGCTGGCGCGTCTGCATCTGCGCGATGGTGTTCGGGTCCATGGGCGCAGACGTCTGGCCCGCCACCTTCTTGTACAAACGGTCGAGCAGTTCCTCGATGGCGTCGGGCGCGGACCAGAGTTTGTCGGGCGTATTCAGGAGTGTGAAGTACTTGTTGTACGCGGTGTCCGCCGCCTGCGCCCTGGATCCGAAATATTCGCGCGACCACCAGGAAGTGTATCGCGCGGCCGCGTTGGGGGTGGCATAGATGGCGGGTGCGTCCCAGGTGATATCGGCGAGCATGCGCCCGCCCATCACGTAATCGCGCACCTCGGACATGTTCACCAGCATGTATTCGGTGGCGCCCGCTTTGACGATTTTGTCGAACTCCTGAGCCACCACTTCCGGGCCTACCGTGTGAGTCAATTGTTTCGTCAGCCGGCCGCCGAGATATGCCAGGTGGTAATACACTCCGTGCTTCCACTTGCCCAGCGATGCCGGCAGACCGCGCATATGTCCGTCGTTATCGTCCGGCCACACGATGATCACGTCCTTGGGCAGATCGAAGGCCGCGGGATTGCGCTGGTAGGCCGGCAGCATTTCCGAGTACATGGTGAAGTGGAAGATGGGCGGCTTGTCCTTGGGCAGCATCTCGCGCACCATCTTGACCTGCTCGCCAATCACCTCGCGGAAGGTGGCGGCCCGCTGATCTTCGGTAGTGCCGGGAGGAAAGGTGAACGGACGGTCGGAGGTGCCGCGCATGCCCACGGGCCAGATGACGTCCAGGTCTTTGTTTTCCATCAGGCCGGCGCGCCAGAACTGGAGCATGCCTTCGCGGTTGGTGAACCAGTTCCAGTCCGGCTTCACACCGCGTTCGGCGGCCAGGTTGTAGGTGGTCAGACCGAACGGATTCGAAACCAGGATGTCGTAGTGGTGCGAAGTGTAGTACAGGCCCCAATCGCTGGCCGTTTTCTGCACCTCGTAGCGCCGGTGGACGCGGGTGTAGGGCGCCACCATGTTCATGCGCAGGCGCAGCGCGGTCTCGAAAAATCGCTGGTACCATTCCAGGGGCACATCGCCGGTTTGCAGGGGATGCCCGTTGGCGTCGAAAGGACGGGGCAGCAGATCCTCGTCATCGTGGAAGAAGCCGCGGTAGCGGAATGCCGGCGGGGCTTGCGCGAAGCTGGTGCGCTTCATTACCAGCGGATCGTGATGCTCCGGCCGGTAGCCCGTCCATATATATAGCGGGTCGATGCCGAGCCGCTCGGAGAGCGTATAGGCCGCGAAGGCGGTGCCGCGCGGGTTGGAACCGACCAGCCACACATTGCCGCCTTCGGTCGAGATGCGGTAGCTCTCCCACTGCCCTTGCATCGCGCCCGCATTCATGGCCGCGGGGACGGTGCCGTGCCCCAGGGTCACCAGATGGATGACGGAGCGATCCGCGCCGGGCGACTTTACGATGGAAGGCCGGCGTCCGCTGATCTTTCCGATGTCACCCGCCAGGAACTCCGCGGCCTGATGCACGGCGCTATTCTCGTCGTCCGCGACGACGATTTCAGCGGTACGGTCCGGCGCCGCGAGGGTCACATCACCCTGGGACGGCGCTCCGGTCTGAATCCACGACCCGCGTCGCGGGCCTGTCCAGGGAGCAGTCTGCGCGAAGGCGCTCGGCGCCAGCAGAAGGATCGAGAAAAAACAAATTCGATGTCCAGTCATGGTCTTAGTTCGAACCTCGAACGAATCACCGACTGATACTTTAACTCAGTGCGCGGCCTGTGTGCGACCGGATAGGAGGGGCTGACTGATTTGTTGAGGGCAACCTGAAATTTGATCCGCTGAAAAATACAGCAGATGTGCCAACCGGTACATTCAACTTCTCAGCCCAGTTCTTGGAAGCCTCGCTCCCCCTTGCATCCGTCCAAGAATCGCCACATAATTCTTTCAGAGTCGCAAGGCCTCATTATCGTTTGGGCCTTTTTGTTGTGGCGTGCAAGTCCGCTGTTCTGCGGTCGTGAACCACCCCCAGATTGATATGGAAATCGCGAGGCTGGCAGCAAAGCCTTGGGCTTGCCCTGCGTCGCGTAACGACAGGGCTTCGAAGGAGGTGAATCATGCCCGGACGAGGAAGGAGCATGGGCTCGGACGCGACGGCCCTACGGGAAGAGTCGCCGGCAACTATTTCAAGCGACGCAGCCACGATGATGCCTGAAATGAACATCGTAAGTGGATGCGTGAAAACCGCCGCAACCGTTAGCCCACCCACTAAAAGCGAAATCGCCACAATTGCGTATCAATTGTGGGTAGACAACGGCTGTCCCCTTGGATCGGAACAAGAAGATTGGTTCCGCGCAGAAGTGATACTCAACAGCGCACTCGTCGCGAAGTGCGAAGAGGCGTCGAGACGCTCATCGGTCTCCCGTTGCGAGACTCGCACTGAGTCCGAAATGCTGGTCGAGTTCCGATGGGAGGGACATTGGGAGGTATGGGAGCGTGAATGGGGCGGCGCTCGCTGGGTTTGGGACTTAGGCCACTCCGCGTTAAACTTTCGAACCGAGCAAGCTGGACAGACGCTGCGAAGTAACTCCCAACGTTAGTGATTTGCGTAGAACCTCGCGTTCGGAAGGCGGTAATCCAACCGCAGGCCTTCCGGCGCTACTGCCCGATAAAGAACAGCGACGAAACCGAAGGCAGCACCGGGTGCACGGTGGTCGATCCGCTCGCGGCAGTGGACTCGGCGGCCTCCTGCCGGCCGGTATGCGGATTCCAGATCTGGAGTGACTTGACGCCGCGGAGAACGACTTTCGTATCGACGGCCTGGGGTGATGAGTTGGCGAAAAAGTAAATGTCGCGTCCGTCCTTCACTTTGTGGATGTAAGTGAGGGCGCCGTCATATTCGTTGCCGCGGCGCAGCGGCGCGATGGGCTGCTGAATGTCCACATCACGCTGGGGCAGCACCAGCTTCAAAGCGAAATCCAGCAACCAGGGATGCACCACTGGCAGAAATATCGCCTGGCCGCCCGCCTGGTTCTTCTTGATGTAATACCAGAACACGTAGAAGTTCTGCCGGTCCTGCGCCCGCTTCACGTCCGCCTTCAGCGGCGCATCCGGGGAGACGCCGAAGACGTCCGCCATGGCCTGTTGCACGTCCTTGTCTTTGCCGAATTCCGCGCTGTGCGTGGGCAGCTTGCCGGTGGCGATCACCATGCCGCCCTTGTCATAGAATTCGCGGATCTTGGCCGCGGCGGAGGCCGATAGGGTGTCGCCCGCGGGCAGAATCAGCACCTGATACTCCTCGCGATTCTCGCGGTTGTTCAGGATCAGTTTGTGGTTCGCGTCCACGGTACACTTATCCACCAGCACGTCGGGATGCAGATAGGTGTAATCCACGCGCAGGCCGCGGAACAGCGC
The DNA here is from genome assembly GCA_031292755.1 of Candidatus Sulfopaludibacter sp. GTDB lineage: Bacteria > Acidobacteriota > Terriglobia > Bryobacterales > Bryobacteraceae > Sulfopaludibacter. The sequence continues at coordinate 51,176 of JARLGM010000024.1, read as the reverse complement.
TTCGCCAATATCCTGATAGTCGATGCCGTAAGCGAAGCCGCCCTCGCGGGCGTAGGCCGTCTCCATGATCTGCGGCGGCTGCTCGCCATTCGCCAGGGGGAACTGCACGCCGCCTACCTGGCGATACTGCGTGCGCAGCGCCGCGATGGGGTATAGCACCGCAATATCGGACACGTGCCTGCCGTGCTCCAGCAAGTAACTCAAGCGGCCTACATAGTCGTTGAGTTCCGGCCGCTTGGGCTGCACGGTGCGCGCCGGAATCTGGAAGTTGATGCCCATGGCGTACTGGTCCATGGCCACTTGAAAGGCGATCTTGTCGGTGAGGCCGCGATAGGCCGCGTATGTTTCCGCGCGGCAAATGGGATGATCGAAGTTGAAGGCGGCCGACGTAACGATCTTGTACGACGGGTTGGACCGCCCGTACCACCAGATGTCGTCCACCGTAGGCAGCGTCTGGTGCTCGAAGACTTTCATGAGGTCGCCATTGAGCGGGGTCGGGTTCAGCGGCTCCTCCTGATCCAGGTGCCCGCCGAACTCCAGGTGGTGGGCGGCGCACCAATCGTCCAGCCGCTGAATGAAATTCTCCGCGAACAGTTGGGCGCGGAAGCCCCACAGAGCATTGCGCGCCGCGGCAGTCTGCGAGCCGATGTCGTACCACAGCGCCGGATAATACTTCATGGGCGAGTAGCCATACCGCTTCTCGAATCCGGCATTGAAGCCTTGCGTCCACATGCGGTCGGCATGATGCATGGATGGTTCGTCGTAAAACGTCTGCTTGATGAGCTTGCCGAACTCGCTGCCGAAGTTCTGCTGGTACTTTTCGTAGGTCATGGAGATGAAAACGCTCATGGCCTTTTCATCCAGGTAATCCACCACCCGCGCCTTGCCGCCGACGAGATAAAACGCCATCACTTTCCAGTTGCCTTTGGGCACCAGGCACTTCACCGAGTCCTGCACTTTCTTATCGCTGATGTCCACCAGTTCGAAGGTGTCGCGATTCATCCTCACTGCGCCAATGTAGATACCCTGGGGAATCGGCAAGTCCACGGCAGCGGGCCCGGCAACGTCCTTTTCGGCCATGTCCAGGCTCTTGGCGACGTACTCGGGATGCTGGGCCAGCATCTGCCCGCCCACGGTTCCGGTGGGAAACGCGTAGTCGTCGTACAGGATCATTTCGAGGCCCTGTTTTTTCGCTTCCTCGATGGCCAGTCTGTAGTACCGGAAATATTCGTCGCTCAGGAACGCGACGCCTTGGCCTGGTTGCGGTCGGCCGCCGGCTTCAATGAAAAAGCCGCCGTAGTTGAGCCGGGCCATTTCATCGATGCCGGCGATGACATCCTTTTCGTTCAGGGCGGCGAGATTGAAATTCCACATGGCATGGCCGCGATATTGTGCGGGAGGCGATTGGAAAATCTTCGGGTCGAACTCCTGGGCCTGTACTGCGGCCGCGGCGAGTAAGGCAACCACCGCGGCGATGGATCCGTGCCTCATTGAAAGTTGCTCTCCATCCACTTTACAACCTGGTCCTGTGTTTTTTCGGGAAGACGGTTGTAGTCCCACGGCTCTTCGAGCGCGAGCCGGTTCCCGTCTCCGTACAAGGCGTATACCTTGCGCGCCTGCTCCACGGCTGCGCGGACATCGGCCGGGGTGGCGTCGCGATCCAGTTGCGGCTGCACTACCAGGGCGGGACGCGGTGCAATGGTACTCAGCAGGTCGTCGAAATCGTACGGGATCTGCGGCTCGTGGCCCACGAAGAAGCCCAGCCGCGGAATCAGCCCGCGCTCGTAAGCGTACCGCGCCACGCCGCCCGTGCCCTTCGCCGCGGTATCCGTGCGCATGGGCGTGAATCCGCAAATCGAAACCACGCCCTTCACACGCGAATCCAGCGCGGCGGTATAGAGGCCCACCATCCCGCCCATGGAGTAGCCGAACAGGTAGATCCGCTGCGGGTCCACCAGGCTGTCCTTTTGCAGCGCGTCGACGGCGGCGCGCGCGTCCTCCACCATGCGCCCCATTTGCGACCAGTGCGGGTAGCGATCGTAGAACGGCCCGGATTCGCTCATCCGGCTGCCGAAACCGGACTGGTCGAATGCCAGCACGGCGTACCCTGCGCGCACCAGCGCCAGGATGGGATGCAGATCGTTGTGGTAGACCCACATATAGCCGAGCGGATAGCTGTAGCCGTGCAGCCAGATCACCGTAGGCAGTTTCGTGCCCTCGGGCATGCCGGCCGGATAATACAGGTCGCCGCGAACGCCGAATCCGAAACTCAGCGGCCGGGACGCGGTCTTGCTCTTCTGCGGTTCCAGCCAGCCGAACGAATTGCCGCCCCGTTGGATCACCCACTGCACCAGGTCGGGCGTGGTCTGCCCGGGATTGCCGCGGGCCGCAGGCGGTGCGCCCCGTCCACCACGGCCGCCGAATGCGCCGCGCCCCGCGCCGGGAGGCATCATCGGCGGCTCATCGCCGAGCATCCACTCGACGCTCTTGCGGATGGCAGCGGCTTTCTCCTCCCACGCCGATGGGGACGCAGGAACCGTGCTGGCGGCGCGGCGCGGATACCGGCTCAGGTCCACGGTCTCTTTGGAATTGGCGCGCCACCGGTCGAAGTCCCAGGGGAAGAGAAACTGGTTGGTCCAGACACGGGTGGAGCGGCCGAATTGAATGTCCAGCCAGTCCAGGCACGCTTCCTGATCGTTGGCACCGTGAAAGCCGGGCACGCGCAGAATGCTCAAACGGTCGGGATGTCCCAGCAACTTGTAGACCTTCAGCGCCGAGTAATAGGATTGCTCATCGCCCCAGGAATTGGACACTTCGTCATTCAGTCCGTATTCCATGAGCATGGCCCGCGGAGCCACCATGGCTACAAGCAGGTTGCCATCCACGGGCAGGCGGTCCTCGCGTCCGGCGAAGAAGCGGAGGCGGTGCACGAACCAGGTGGGGAAGCTGCGGGTGGTACTTTCGATGCTCTCGCCGAATCCGCGTTCGCCGGCCGAGCGCCACGGCAAGACGCCGCCCACGCCCGTGCTTCCGGCAATCACGGCGGCGATGCGCTCATCCAGCGCCGCGGCGATGGCGGCCATTTTGCCGTCGCGCGAGTAGCCGAACATGCCGATATGCTTCCTATCCACCTGGGGCAGTGTCTCCAGGTAATCCAGCACCAGCCCCGCGGCCCATGCGCGCCGTGGCAGGAGCGCGAAATCGTACTTGGGATAGAGTTGCGCCAGTGCCGCCGCGTCATCCATGAAATCGTTGCCGGCGTACCCCGCGGAAATGTAGCCGCGCCGCAGCAGCGAGGGCGACCAGCCAGCCAGGTTCGGACTGATCAACGCGGGGAACGGTCCTTTGCCCTCGGGAATCATCACTTGCACGCGCATGGTTCCCTTGCTTTCGGGGCCGAATTCCAGCCGCAGGTTGCGCACCAGGTAACCCTTGCCGGGGGTTTCGTCCAGCACGACGGCGCGATCCAGTTTTGGTGTAGGCGGAAAGGTACCCAGATCATACTTTTCGTAGAGCTGCTGGATCTCGGCACGCCGCGCGCGCCACTCCTCTGGTGTGCGCACCGGCCGGCCATCCAGGAAATGCAGTGGATCCGGCAGGCCGTTGACGCGCGGGAGGGCGTCGAAGTCCGGGGGCAGTTCCCCGCTCGTTTGCAGCCATTCGCGGAACGAGGGGACGTCCGGCAGAATCTGCTGTAATTTTTCAAGATACTGGCGGCGCTCCGCCTCGGTCATGGCGGATGAGGGGCGACTCAGCAGTAGCGCCAACACGAGGGCGGTAAAGGCATTCCGGAAGGGCATAGCTCTTCAAGGGCTCCTGGAAGCCGGATGATTTCACAAAGAATACTTCGTTGGCAAGCGGGTCGGGCCCGAGTTACTCGGCTTTGTGGAAGCGGAAGGTGTAGCGCAGCATCAGGGCGTGGCTTGGAGTGGTGACGCCGTAATCGGTGGAGAACAGGTATTGCACGAACAGGTTGGGCGAGAAGCGCCAGCCCACGCCGAAATCGGAAAAGTGCGAGGCGAGCTGATACGCGGTCAGGGTGGTGGGGAAGAACGAGTCCTGCACCATGCTCAGGGCGCCGGTGGAATCCGCGAACAGGTTGACGTTCAGATGCTGGGCGTGCCAGACGTTCAGGTACGATGCGGTGACGAACAGCCGGCGGGTGAGATCCACCTGCACGGCGACATGGGTGGAAAGGAAACGACTGTTGGCCGTGCCGTTCTGCACGGCCAGACCGGTAGAGTCTTGCAGACGCAGGGCCGCGATCCGGGAAACGCCGGCGGCGGTATCGAAGGTGAGGATGGCGCGGCGGAGCAGGGCGTAGCTCAGGCCTAGCCCCACCGATCCGTTCTGCGCGCGATCCTGTTCGTGAGAGTTGGCCGTGCCGGTGCGCACCAGGCCATCGCCCAAGGCAATGCCCGACCAACTGCCGGTGATGCCGTAGAACAGTTTCGGCGTGATGACGCCGCGCAGGCGGAGGCCGACTTCGGAAGAGTGGCCGGACGAGTCCGTGGAATTCAGAGTGGCGGGTGAGCCGTTGATGGTGTGGCTCAGGTCATGATCCGTGGCGGAAATGAGTCCGTAGCGATAGAAAATGCCCAGCGTGGTTGTGGCGTTGAGATCTCTGGACAGGCCGGCGGTGATGCTGGTCTGCGAGATGCGCGATGCGGAAGAGATCTGTTCCACCGATGGCGTGAAGTCGGTATCCGTGCTGGTGCTCGCCAGCGAGCCGTTGCCGCGCAGGGATTCCAGCTCCACTCCGAAGCTGGTGGCGGACCCGATGCGGCGCGCCAGCACCACCGAGCCGGAATAGAAATTGCTGGTTGTGCGGCCGCTCACGGGCACTCCGGAGGAGCCTTGGCCGGTGGGGACGGGATCCTCATCCGGCGTGGAGGTGAGCGCGCTGTCGCCGGCGCGCGTGAAGGAAAGAGAGCCGCCGGCCACAAAGCCGGAATTGCCGATAGGGCTGAAAGCCGAGACCTGGGGCGACAGGCCGTAGTCGGTGGATTGCGCGCCGGCGGGACCGTAGGTCTGGTTGCTTCCGTTCCATGCGAGTCCGCCGCCGAAGGTCGGCAGCAGGAAGACGCGCCCTTCCGCCGCGTGAAACTGGGTGGCGTATGCCGGATTTTCCAGGGTGTCCAAATAGGGTTCCGCGAGGGCGTTGAAGCGGTCGAGGAAAGGGACCTGGGCCAGATCGGACAGGCCGGCCACGTAGTTATCGTAGGCGCTGGCGGTGGCGCGCAGCGTGGCGCCATCGGAATCGCCGTGCGCCTGCTGCGAAGCGCCGGCGGTCTGGGTATAGCCGCCAGTCTGATCGTAGACGGCGTTGGCCTGCGCGCGCTGGTTTCGATCGTCCTGATCCTGGCGTCCGGCAAAGGGGATTCCGGGGGCGGCCAGCATGTGGAAGTCGCGTCCCGCCTGGATGAGGACTCCGCGGCCGGCTTCCACGAGCACCGATTGGCCGGGGTCGGAAAGGCTGGTCACCTCCACGGAGCCCTGGTACACAATCACCCGGGTGTCGCCGGTGGGTGAGACTTCGATGCTGAACTCGGTGCCGCGCACCGCGATGGAGGCGGTGGGACTGTTCATGCGATACGGATTGGGACGGTTGCCAAAGTGATTGATGCTGACCCGCACTTTACCCAGCAGGATTTCGAACAGCTCGCGGAGCGATTCCGCCTGCCGGAAATCCTTGAGCACGACGACAGATTGCGGCTCGACCACGACCATGCTGCCGTCGCTGAGATCGATCACCACGCGGCCGCCGCTTCGGGTATCTACCCGGTCACCGGGATTCAACAGGAATCCCGCGGAAAGGCCAAATGAGTTTCCCGAACTGGCGGTGAACACCACGGCGTTGCCGGTCACGCTGGCGGCGCGCGCCACCACCGGACCCGTCTGGGCCGCGAGGCTGCCGGCGCCTGCCAGCGCGATGCACAGAACAGCAGCGGCCGCGCCTATCGCACGCGCCGCTCCTTGTCGCACCGGTGTCACTGACTATCCAGGGGCCTTTCCGCAGATTCGTTTCCCGCTTCGGTCTCCGCGTCGTCCTCTAGATCGGGCGCGCCTTGAAACTGGTAGCGGGCGATCAGACGCTGAATGGTCCGGCGGTCGAGGTTAAGGACGGCTGCGGCGCGCCTGCGGTTCCAATGGTTTTCTTCCAGCACGAGCTGGAGATAGCGGCGCTGGAGCTCGTCCATATTGGGGCGGTCGGCAATGAGTTGCTGCTCCTTCGCGGCGGCGGAGGATTTGTTGCGGCGGAAGGCCGCGATTTCGGGAGGCAGGCAATCGATGGTGATGAGTCCTCCCGAGGAGAGGGCCAGGGCGCGGCGCAGCGCATTCTCCAGTTCCCGCACGTTGCCGGGAAAATCATGCGCGGCGAGCGCCTCGCAGGCTTCGCGCGTGAGGCGCACGGGGGCTTCGCCCGCGGGTTGAAACAGCCGCAGGAAATGGCCGCTCAACAGTTCCACGTCCCCCGCACGCCGGCGGAGAGGCGGCAGCTCCAGACTGAGGACGCTGAGGCGATAGTAAAGGTCCGCGCGAAAGCTGCCCGCGGCGACGAGCTGTTGCAGGGGTGCGTTGCTGGCGCCGGTCACCCGCACGTTCACGCGGCGAGATTGCGTGGAACCCACGCGCCGCACCTCTCCGCTCTGCAAAACGCGCAGCAGGCTGGCCTGGAATGCCGGGCTGGTGGATGCCAGCTCGTCCAGGAAGAGCGTGCCGCCATCGGCGGCTTCGAACAGGCCGGCGCGATCGCGATCGGCTCCCGTGAAGGCGCCGCGCACGTGCCCGAACAGTTCCGATTCCAGCAGCGTGTCGGTCAGGCCGGAGCAGTTGACCGAGAGGAACGGCCGCGGCTTGCGCTTGCTGAAATCGTGGATAGCGTGAGCCACCAGTTCTTTGCCGGTGCCGGATTCGCCGGTGATGAGCACGTTGACGTCGGCGCGGGCGGCCTGTGCCACCAGTTTGTAGACTTCCACCATGGCGGCGCTGCGTCCCACCAGGCCGGAGCTGGTGAAGTCCTGCGGCGGATCTTCGGGCGCGGTTTCGGCGTCGGCTTCGCGGCGTGCTTCCAGGTAGCGGCGGAGCAGGGCCACCACGGCGGAGATATCGAAGGGCTTGCCGATAAAATCGGTGGCGCCGCGGGCTACGGCTTCCACGGCTACCTGTAGGGAACCTTGGGCCGTCATCAGCACGATGGGAATTTTGGGATCGGCGGCGCGCAGGGAATCCACCAGTTCCAGGCCGCCGCCATCGGGCATGTAGACGTCGCTCAAAATGGCGTCGAACTCACCGCTGGACGCGGCTTCCAGGGCTTCCCGCCCGGTGCGCACGCTGGCCACGCGGAAGCCGTTGAGCGTGAGCCCGGTCTCCAGCATCAGGCGGATGTTGCGTTCATCGTCGGCGATTAGAATTTTCGGCTGGTTTGACATGCTTCAGAAACCCCTCGACCGAACGGCGAAGGCGAGGCCGTGCCGGCGGGCGAGCGCGGCCGGCATTTTCCCAGTGTACTATCCCGCATGGCCGGCATCCCTGGCCGGAATCCGCAGGGTGAAGGTGGAGCCCTGGTTGACCTTGCTGGTGACGCCGGCAGTGCCGCCGTGCAACTCCGCAATCTCGCGCACCAGCGCCAGTCCCAGCCCGGTGCCGGGAACTCCGGCGTCTTCCACGCGGGGGACGCGGTAGAATTTTTCGAACACACGCGGCAGATCCGGCTCGGCGATGCCGTAGCCCTGGTCACTTACGGAAATGGCGATGCCGTCGTGCCAGAGCTCGGCGCGAATGGTTACTTCCGTGGAATTCGGGCTGTACTTGATGGCGTTCGACACCAGGTTTTCCACGGCGCGGCCCAGCAGGTCGATATCGGCGAATAGCACCGGAAGGCCGGGCGGGAGCGCCAGCGCAAGCCGGATGCCGCGCTGTGCCGCCACCGGTTCCAGCAGCAGCACGATCCGTTGCAGCAGCGGCTCTACGCGCGCCGGAGTTTTCCGCAAGGCGGTGGCTCCGGATTCCAGGCGGGTGATGTCCAGGTATTCGGTGATCATGCCGGTGAGGCGCTTGACTTCGCCGTTGATGGCCGAGCTGATCTCTTTGCGGCGGTCCGGCTCAATTTCGTAGTTCGCCAGGAGTTCGGTCATGCCCTGGATGGCGGTGAGCGGCGTGCGCATTTCGTGAGAAACCAGGGCGATGACGTCGTTCTTGGTCTGCTGCAATTCGTGCTGGCGGGTGACGTCGGAAAGCGAAACGACAATTCCCGAAATAACTCCGCCGCCATTTTCGCCGCCCTCCACCGCCGCCATGCGGAGGATATAGCGTCGCGGGCGGGGATCGCGGATTTCGATTTCCCGTTCCACGCGGGCGCGGTCCACCACCACGCGACGCAGCAGGTCTGGGTCCGTCAGGGTGAGGCGCTGAAGCAGGTCCTGGCCGGCGAGTACGCGGGGTGGCGTTCCGAGAATATCGCCTGCGCTGCGATTGACGAAGGTGATGATGCCCTGCGGTGTGGCGATGATGAGGCCGTCTTCCACGCTGCGCAGGGCCTGGTCTACAAACCGCGCGCGCTCCACCAGGGCGGCATTCAGTTGCCCCACCTTTTGCGCCTTCCATTCCAGTCCGTGGGGGAGCAGGCTGCGCTCGGGCGCTTCCGGCCGCGCTGACGGAGCGGGCAAAATTCCGCTGGATTGGGACAACCGCTCGATGCTCTCCTCCAGGCGGGAACTGGCCAGAAACGACCGCCACAGAAGGCTCAGAATGCCGGCAACGGCGAGTGAGAACAGGCACGGTACCAAGGGCGGAAAAATCAGCAGGCGGTTGAATTCCAGTTCGGCGGCGAACACCAGCGCCGCAGCCAGCAGGAGCAAGGCCCCCGCCTGGCGAACCATCTCCAGCCTGCCCTGGGCATATTCCAGGATAAAGAGCGTGAGTGCCGCAATCAGGGCCGCCCAGAGGAAGGCGCCGGACGCGCCGGTTTCCGCGTAATAGCGCGCACGCAAAATAGTGTTCAGGGCATTGGCCAGCACCTCCACGCCCGGCATCAGGACGCCGTGTTCGTCGGCGTGCGCATCGGTCTGGTGCTGGAACGGCGAAGCGATGCGATCGCCCAGGGTGGCGGCCGTCGCGCCGATCAAGACGTATTTATCGTGGAAGCGGCCGTGGAACGCGCCACGCAGCACGTCCACCAGGCTGAAGGTGACGGGTTCGAAGGAGCCGGCCGGGCCGATGTAGTCGATGGTCATGCGGCCGGTCTGGAGCCGCGTGGCGGGCGCGCCGCTCCGGCCCAGGATCACGGGGGCAGGAGAGACTTCAAGCGGAATCGAGCGGCTGCCCATAACCAGCGCCCGGCCGTTGAAGGAGACGCCTTGCGGGGGGGTGCGGTCAGCCAGTCTCACCGCTTCCACCGGCATGGCGAAGTGCGTTTCGCCGGCATCGTCGGCCGCCTGCACCGCGATCTGCCGTGCCGTGCCTTCCGATTCCACCTGTACGTTGACGTGGCCCACACTTTGCGCCGCCCGGGCCAGCGGCGGGATGGGCGCCAGCCAGGTTGCCGGTCCGCCGTGCACCGGCGAATCCACCAACTGCGCGGCCAGCACCACGTTGCCGGCGCCAGATACGGCGCGGGCCAGCGCGCCATCGTTCTCCGGGTTGGTGGGGTCGGGGAACAGCACGTCCACGGCGATGACTTTGGGTTCGTCGCGCTTCAGCATCTCAATGGCGTCCGCGAGCACCTGCCTGGGCCAGGGGAAGCGGCCCAACGCGGCGATGCTCGTTTCGTCTATGGCGACGATGGCGATATCGCCGGGGACCGGCAAGCCGCCGCGCTGGCGCATCAGCCAGTCTTTGGCATAGCGGCTGACGCCTGGCGCGCGCCAGTCCGCCAGCACGCCCAGCGACGCGGAAAGGAGCACGATCAGCACGGCGGCCACCGGCTTTCCCCGTTTTCGCTTTGCCTGAACCATGAACCCCTTCAGCTTACCGAGCACAGCATTTGCCAAGAATAGTTGCTTGAAAACACAGGGAACGGCAGGCTAGTCCACGCGCTTGGGGTGGCAAGTTGCCGCATAGCTCGATGGAGCCGATTACCGCCCTGCCCCCGGCCGTTCATAGCGGCTTGCGCGGGCGGTTGGAGCGTTTCCGGTCCCGCCGTACGAAGTAAGCAGTCACTGCAAATGCGATGGAGAAAGCCAGTATTGTGTCCATATTTCACCTGTTAGAACCGTAAGAAGCCCATCCACGCGGCCATGCCGATATGGATTGCCAGCAGAATCAAAAATGCATAACTGAACGGGCGGTGCACCACATGCCACATCTTGAAGATCTGGCCGGCGCGATCCAGGAAACAGATTTTGGCGGTCAGCCAGGATTGACGGCGCGCCAGACCGACTACGCGTTCCAGATCGGCGTGACTGCTGGCGAGCAGGCCGCCCAACGTCCGCACACGTTCCGCGGGCGAGAGCGCTTGCCGGCGTAACGCGGCCATGCGGAACGGGCGCGCCAGATCGATTGCCAGCATACGCGCCAGCGCGCCTCCCAGGGACATTCGCCAGACGTCCTCGCGCCGCACGGGTGTCACCAGCGGCAGCCACACTTCCTCGGCGATCAACTTCTGGCTGTGCAGGTCCGCGGCCAGTTGCGCGCTGGTCTTCTGCAATTCCGCCAGCGAGACTTCGGCATCTTTCTTACTGCGAGGGATCTGCGCGTAGAGATACCGGCCCACGATGCCGCTGGCTACCACCGCCATCATGATCCAGTAAGCCATGCCGGCGAGCCCGCCGAATTTGAATGCCGAATGCAGGGCCACCAGCAGGGGGGCGGCCAGCCCCATCACGATATGAAAATCCAACCAGTGTCTGGTGGTGCCGATCTTGCGGAGCCACGTCCACTTCTTGCGCAGCGGATACACATAGATGGCCGCGAACAGCAGCGTGGAGAAGACGCCGAAACCCAGGCCGACCGGTCCCGTGGGCCTCAACTGGCGATGCAGCGGATGAAACGGCCGGTCGGCGAGCGGCAGGAAATAGTAGCTCAAGCCGATGGCGAAGACATAGATGAAGGCCGCCAGCAGGGCGCTCGCCATCGCCGCGACCAGGATGGTGTGCAGGGTGAGGGGCTTGCTCTTCTTCGGTGTAGCGGTCAGAACGGTCATGGTTGTTTGGCTCCTTCCCGCTTTTCGGTAGTGTTCACCTCAAACCGCTTATAGCTTCCGAATTCGTGAACGTTGCGCCAGTGCTGATGGCGGGTCTTCAGATCGACGATCGCCTCCACGGGCAGCCAGTCCGGCCCGTAGCGGACGCTGGCTTCCAGGCTCTCCAGGCCGATCTCTTCCAGTTGCGAACCCAGGCTGGCGTGAATCGCCGCCACCTGCCCGGTGACCTCGTCCAGCAGCACTTCGCCCTTCCAGGCGAGCGGATATTCGCGGGCTCCGGCGCGAAGAATGCTCGGACTGCGGCGGCCGGGACGGAACTCAAAGCCCAGCCGCCGCCACGTGCGTCCGCTCTGCTCCGCGGTTCCCAGGTCGGTGAAATCGAAGCTGTTCTGGTAGTAGGGGTGGAGGATGAGCATCATGGTGGCGAACCCGGTGGAGGCGAGCAGAGGCCGCGCCGTGTCTTTGGCCTTGCCCTGCTCCACGCGCGATTCGGTCAGGGACAGGCCGCCATCGCCGGTATCCACCAGCACCAGATAATCGAAAGTCTGGCGGCGGCGCTCCTCGGTCTTATCCTTGAGGCTGACTTTGGTTTCGACCACGGTTTCGGTGCAGGTCACCGAAGAGAGAGCCGTGATTTCACGTTCGGCGGATTTGGCGGCAAGATCCAGCAGCGCCGGCAGCGAACTGGCGCGTCCCAGTCCGGCGCAAACAAAAATGGCGAAGAGCGTGTGTTTCATTTTCCGAACCTGTACCCCAGGGAGATGGAAATCTGGTCGTAGTTTTGCGCCAGGCCGCGGTAGCTGAGCCAGTTGCCCATTACGAAATAATGCCGGCCAAGCTGCCAATCGATCATGGAATTGAAGAAGCGGGCGCGCGTCTGGCTGGAATAGGTGGATTGCGTGTTCTGGATGCCGGCCTCGAATTGGAGGCGCAGGGCATCCGATAGCTCGCGTGTGATGCCGGCCGATTCGTACGAGCCCGTTCCGAAGCTGCTGCTGTAGGAGTTGTAGCGGAGGTTGAGCCGGAGATCCAGAACCGGCAGGCGCTTCCAGGTGATGCCATAAGCCTGATTGACGGCGTGCGAGGTGTCTCCGTTGCGCCGGCTGTTGCCCAGGTTGGCGGTGATCAGGAGATTGTCTATCGGTTCGAAGCGCACGCCGCCGCTGATGCCGGTGAACAGGTATTGATCCAGCAATCCGGTGCCGATCAGTCTCTGGTCGAAGGTGGGCACGCCGCGGAAATAGTTGTCGCTCACGTCGAAGCTAACGCGTTTGCGCGGCGTGTAGCGGATGGTGATGAAGCTCTGGCTGAGCTGCGCGCCGGTGGCGCCGTTCATCAGTTTCGGGTCGCGATAGTCGGCCTGGGCGGTCTGAAAAATGGAAAAGGTCCGGCCGATGGAGTAGTTGTTTTCGATGAAGATGTATTGCCGCTCGGGCCGCCAGTTTACCCGGCTGAAAGCGATGCCGGCGGTGCTGCTCCAGTGGGCGCCATCGTAGCTTCCCGTTTCGTAATTGACAAAGACGCCGGAAGTCTGGCGGTTGGGGGCGTAGTTCCACTGGGTGGGGTCGGGATTGGTTCCGGCGAACATTCCCAGCGTTACCTTGCGCGAAATCTTGCGGGCGGCATAACCGCCGTCGATCGCTCCCAGGCTGCTGGCCCACGGCAGGATCAGGCGGCCGATGCCGAATTTCCAGGGCGATAGGGGGTTGGCGTAAAACAGGCCGATCTGGTAGGTGCGATTCATCAGGTCGAGCAGCGTGGTCTGGGATGCCGATTGGTTGGAGGTCAGGCTGCCGCGCCAGTAGCCGGTCAGGGTCCAGTAACTGCCCTCAATCCGCGACCAGTCGATGCGGATCACCATGCCGTTTTCGGAACTGGACGCGGCGGGAGAATCGTGATCGATGATGGCGGTCCGCTCGAAAGCGATTCGTCCGCGCAGGCGATTCACTTCTTCCAGGGGCGGACGCGGGACGTACTCGCGCATCTCATCGTCCAGCGGGTCGCCATCGCTGAATTCCAGGACTTGCAGGTAGTGGCGGCGCGACTGGTTCACCTCCGTGCGCACACGGTTCATTTCATCGGCGGCGGAGAGGCGGGCTTCATCGCCTTTGGCGGGCTCCAGCGACTGCGACTGGATTTCGCACACGGCCGACGCGGTGGCCACGGCGGTCACTACGGCGGTAGCTACGGGCTGGCGGTCCACGATGGCGGCGCCGGCTTCGTGTCGCGTGATCTCGATGACCATGCCGGGAGCGATTCCCTCCGCGGTCCCGGCGTCAATATAGATGGCGCCTTGGGCGACGTACCGCACGGAAAATACGGTGCGGTGCTCGGGGGGTTGGGCCCAGGCGGCGAAGGCGAAAGCAGTCAGACAGGAAACCAGAGGAACTCTCATGGTCTACCCCCTCCCCTGTGGATGGCATTGGTAGCACGCAGTCGGCGTATACGAATACCCCTTGACGTTGCGGTGAATGGGATCGGTGGCGGATTCGTTGTGCGTGTGGCAGTTCGTGCAACTGAACGAGTTGTAGTTGGACGGGTCGAGGTGGCAATCGGCGCAGGTGGTCCACACATTGGCGTGAGTACCGGAGTAGATTGGGAACCAGGTGTGATTGAACGTGGCTCCCGCCCAGGTTGTGGTGGTGTGGCAGGTGGCGCAGGTAGTGGGAAAGCCGGACGTGATGTGGTTGGGATTCTGCACGCCGGTGTAATCGGTCTTGTGGCACGAATAGCAGTCGGTGGGCACGGTGGTGTAATTGTTGGCCACGTGGCAGGAGGCGCACGGCACGCTGACATGCGCGCCGGTGAGCGGGAAGGCCGTTTTGGAATGGTCGAACGTGGCGCCGGTCCAGTCCGTGGTGCTGTGGCACAGGGCGCAATTCAACGGAAAGCTGGCCTGCGCGTGATTGGGATTGGTGGTCTGGTTGTATTCGGTGAGGTGACAGGCGTCGCAGTTGGCCGGCACGGTGGTGTAGTTGTTGTTCACGTGGCATTGCGCGCAGGGCAGTGTCAGGTGGGCGCCGGTCAGGGGGAAGGTTGTCTTGGAATGGTCGAAGGTGGCGCCGCTCCAGTTGATGGTGCTGTGGCAGAGCGAGCAATCCACCGGGAAGCTTGCCTGGGCGTGGTTGGGTGCGGTGGTCTGGTTGTAATCGGTCATGTGGCAGCCATCGCAGGTGCGGGGCGCGGTGGCGAAGCTGCTGCCGGTGTGGCACAGATTGCACTGCAGGGTGGCGTGAGCGCCGGTGAGCGGAAAGCCGGAGACGGCATTGTGATCGAAGGTGGCGGTAGTCCAGGTGGTGGTGTTGTGGCACTGGCCGCAGTCGGTGGAGAAGCCTCCCGCCATGTGATTGGGATTGGTGGCGCTTTGCAGATCGGCCTGGTGGCAGGCGACGCAGGTGGCCGGCGTCCCGGTGAAATTTCCACCCACGTGGCAAGCCGTGCAGGCCAAGGTGGCGTGCGCGCCGGTCAACGCGAAGTGGGCCACGGCCGCGTGGTCGAACCGGGCGCCCAGCCAGTTATTCACCGAGTGGCACAGGGAACAATCCAGAGGGAAGCTGCCCTGCTGGTGGGGCGGATTCAGCGCGCTGACAAAGTCGCTACGGTGACAGGTAACGCATTCGGTGCTCATTCCGACGAAGACGCCGTTGGCCGCGCCCTGGTGGCAGATCTCGCAAGCCGCTGTGGCGTGGGCGCCGAGCAGCGGGAAGCGGCCGGAGTGCTCGCGCGCGCTCACCTGCACGGCGGGTGTCCAACCGCGCACCGTGTGGCACTGCTCGCAGCGAACTCCCATCTGCGCGCGGTGGAAATCGGCGTGGCAGGAGGCGCAATCGTGCGCCGTCTTGCGAAACACCGGGCTGACGTGACACCCCTGGCACGGCACCCCGTCATGCATGCCGCGGAGCGGGTAGGCGGTCTGCGTATCGTGATTGAATTCCGGGTGCGGGCGAATGGGGCGCCATGCGGTGGACGAGTGGCAGGCTTCGCAGGAGGCCGGCAGCGGGCCGTGCGGATTGCGCGTCCGCTGCTCCGTCTGCGCGCCCGCCGTGGAAACAAGCATGATGAGGAGCCAGAGTGTTCGGCTTACTGGTGGCATTGCTTACACTCCCGCGGCGTGCCCTTGTAGAGCACCGCCGAACGTCCGTCGACTATGCGTCGCTGGTTGTGGCACATCTGGCAGGGCACCCTCTCGTGCGCGCCGTCGAGTTTGAAAGTGGAATGGCGGCTGTGATCGAATTCCGTGGGGCGCCAGGAGAGAACCGTGTGGCACTGGGCGCATCCTGTTTCGCCGCCCGCGGCATGAAACTGGCCGCCGTGTACGTCAGCGTGGCATCCGGCGCAATCCTTGGCGGCGCCGCGGAAGGCGATGCGGCGGACGCCGCCCTCCAGGGCGGGCTTGTGGCAGGCCAGGCAATCCACGGCGGCATGGCGGCCCAATAGCGGGTACGCCGTCTGGCCATGATCGAAGTGCCCGCGCTCTTTCCAGTTGGCGGCGGAGTGGCATGTCTCGCAGCGCGTGGATTCGGTCAATGGACCGTGGGGATTCTGGTGGCAGTCGGTGCAGTTCGCCGACGCCGGATGATACGGGGTGTCTTCTCCCCGCGGCGCGTGGCAGCCGGAACAGGGCACGGCGGCGTGCGCGCCCTTCAGCGCGAAGCTGGTCCGATCGTGCGCGGACGGCGTGTACCGGGCGGGCTTCCAGCCCGCGGCATCGTGGCAATCCTCGCAGCGATTGGCGTGCGGCCTGGCGGCGAACTGGCCCTTGTGCTTGTCCTGATGGCAGGTGGTACAGGCAGCGAAGGGCACGCGGTACACGGTCTCCTTGCCTTTGGGCAGATGGCACTTCGCGCAGGCCACATCCGTATGCTTGCCGAGCAGCGGATACGCGGTTGCGGCGTGGCCGGCCGCGGTGAAATGGGCGGGCTTCCAGCCGGCTTCGTCGTGACAGGCCTTGCAATCGCCGCCATCCGTGCGATGCGCGAACTGACCGCCGTGCTGGTCCCGATGGCAATCCAGGCAGCGTGCGAAGGCGACGCGCGCCTTGAAGTCCTGGGTCTTGTGGCAATCCTTGCAGGCTACCGCCGCATGCTTGCCGAGCAGTGGATAGTCCGTGCGGTTATGGTCGAAGCCGTTCGATGGAAGAATCTGCTTCCAGCCGCCGGTGGTGTGGCAGCGCGCGCAATCGCCGCTGAAGGCGTTGCCGTGCGGGTCTTTGTGGCACGACGCGCAGTAGCCAAAGAGCGCGATGCCTTTGTAGACGATGGCAGCATCCGCACCGGTCCCCGACGGGCGGTGGCACTTCGCGCACTCCAGTTTGGTGTGCAGGCCGGTGAGCGGATAGCGCGAGCGGTCGTGCGAAAACCCTGGCGGGTTTTTCCAGGTATCCTGCGAGTGGCAATCGGTGCAATGGCCGCTCAACTGGCCGGCGTGGACATCGCGGTGACAGGAGGTGCAGGAGGGATCGAGCGCGGCGAACGCCGTGTTCGGGTCGTGGCGCTTGAGCACGGCGCGGTCGGAGGGGTCAATGTATTTGGACTGGTGGCACCCGGCGCATTTCAGTTGGGCATGTTTCCCTTCGAGCTTCCAGCCGGCCTGCGTGTGATCGAACTTTTCCTTCGGCACCGGCCAGCGCACCAGCCGGTGGTTCAGCCCGTTGTGCTCGGAGTGGCAGCGGCCGCAATCGTTGCTGCCGGATCCTGCTTTCACCTGCGCCGCATGATAGCCGCGATTTGCCGACAGCCGGCGGCCAATTTCCTGATGGCATTCCAGGCAGCGGAGTTGCGGCGAACCCGCGCCGAACACATGGCATCTGGCACACGCCAGCGGCCCTTCGAGATCGCGATGCGCTTTACTCAGCGGACCCGGAGATACCTGGGCGAACATTGCAGACACCATCCCAGCCGCAATGCAGAACAGCAGCGCTATTCGATTCGGCATACAAACTTGGCGCATCCGGCGACAGGCGGAACCATTGGTGCCGATTCCGGCAATCCACGGACCAGAAGCGTGAATTTGATAACAAAGAGTTTTGCGCCCGCGACGCTTTCACCGTTGGTGGCGCTTTGCCGCAGGCGCACCCGGCGCGCGGCGGCGGACCTGCTGTCGCAAAGCACTTCGCCGTCCTGCAATTGGTTGCGTGTGATATCGTTATCAGTGACTACAGAAAACCTCGGTGGGGAGCTTATGCAACGTTCATTTTCGACCTTCTTCGCTTGTCTGCTACCAGCCACGGCTCTGCTCGCGCAGACCATGAAGGCGCCGGATATTACCAAAACGCCGACCCTCTACGTGGTGCCGTACGCGCATCTGGATACGCAATGGCGTTGGGAGTTTCCCCAGAGTATCAGCGAGTATCTGCTGAAGACTCTGCGTGTGAACTTCGACCTGATCGATAAGTATCCGCACTACGTTTTCAATTGGACCGGGTCCAACCGGTACCGCCTGATGAAGGAATATTTTCCGAACGACTATCAGCGGATGAAGGGCTACGTCGCGGCCGGCCGGTGGTTTCCGGCAGGCTCTTCGGTGGAAGAGGGCGACGTCAATCTGCCTAATGCCGAAGCGCTGATCCGCCAGGTGCTTTACGGCAATACCTATTTCCGCCGCGAGTTCGGCAAGGCCAGCGAGGAGTACATGCTGCCGGATTGCTTCGGCTTCCCGGCCTCTTTGCCGAGCATTCTGGCTCATACCGGCGTCAAGGGATTCTCTACGCAGAAGCTGTCATCGGGATGGCAGCCGGCGCCGCGCGTGGGCGGCCCCGATTCGCCTGAGCAGACGCCGGAAGGGATTCCATTCAACGTGGGCATTTGGGAAGGCACCGACGGTCATACGGTAATCGCCGCCCTCAATCCCGGTGGCTATGGCAGTAGCGTCTCTACCGACCTCAGCACCCAGCCGCCGCCTCCGCCCCCGCCGAACCCGGACGCTCAAGGCGGAAGAGGCCGCGGCGGGCGGGGACCCAGAGAGCAGGATTGGGTGCAGCGCATCGACCTGGATGGCAAGGTCACGGGCGTGTATGCCGACTACCATTACGTAGGGACCGGCGATATCGGCGGCGCCGTTTCCGAGCCGAGCGCGAAGCTGCTCGAAGCCATCGTGGACAAGAGCACTACTGTGCTGCCCACTCCAGGATTCGGACGCGGAGGCCGTGGTGGACGCGGTGGCCAGCCCGCTGCGCCCCCGCCGCCTCCCAATCCCCCGGTCGCCGTCGGCGAAGGTCCGGTTCATGTGGTGATTGCTACCGCGGACCAGATGTTCCGGGACATCAAGCCCGATATGACGGCTCGCATGCCGCGCTACAAAGGCGACCTGGAATTGATCAACCACTCGGCGGGTTCGCTGACCTCGGAGGCCTATCACAAGCGGTGGAATCGCAAGAACGAACTGCTGGCCGATGCCGCCGAGAAAGCATCCGTTGCGGCACAGTGGATGGGCGGGCGCCCTTATCCGCAGCAGCGCCTCAACGACGCGTGGACCCTGGTCATGGGCGGCCATTTTCACGATACCGCCGCCGGCACCGCTACCCCGCGCTCTTATGAGTTCGCCTGGAATGACGACATCATCGCGATGAATCAGTTCTCCACGGTCCTGACCAGCGCTACCGAAGCCGTGTCTTCGGCGCTGAACACGCAGACCCGCGGGACCGCCGTGGTGGTGTACAACCCGCTCAACATCGCGAGGGAAGACGTGGTGGAAGCCTCGGTGGAAATGCCCGCCGGTACCAAGGCAGTGCGCGCCATGGGGCCCGATGGGAAAGAAGTCCCGGCGCAATATGAAAACGGCAAGGCCATCTTCGTGGCGAAGACGCCGTCGGTGGGCTATGCAGTGTACGACGTGGAGCCTGCCGCGTCGGCGCCGCCGTCCTCGCTGAAGGTGTCCACGAACTCCCTGGAGAACGCGCGCTACCGCGTCATGCTGAATGCGGATGGCGACGTTTCCAGCATTTTCGATAAATCCGTGAACAAGGAACTGCTTTCCGCGCCGGTACGCCTGGCGATCAGCAAGGATGCTCCCCGGCAATGGCCGGCGTGGAATATGGATTGGGACCAGGTGCACGCCGCGCCGCGCGCGTACGTCGGCGGGCCCGCGCAGATTCACGTGGTGGAGAACGGTCCGGCGCGCGTGGCCGTCCAGGTGGCGCGCGAGTTTGAAGGCTCCAAATTCGTCACGACCGTGCGACTGGCTGCGGGCGATGCCGGAAATCGCGTGGAGTTCGCCAACGCCATCGATTGGAAAGAGCTGGCGTCCAACGTGAAGGCCACGTTCGCGCTCACCGCGTCCAATACCGATGCCACGTACAACTGGGATATCGGCACCATCCAGCGGCCCACGGAAAATGACCGCCAGTTCGAGGTGGCCTCGCACCAGTGGATCGACCTCACCGATCAGAGCGGCTCGTACGGCGCCACCATCCTGACCGATGTCAAGAATGGCTCCGATAAGTATGACGACCACACCATCCGGCTGACGCTGATCCGCACGCCCGGTGGGACCAGCTATTCCGATCAGTTCAACCAGGATTGGGGCCACCACGATATCCTCTTCGGCATCGCCGGCCATGCGGGCGACTGGCGCTCGGCGCAAACCGATTGGCAGGGGCAGCGGCTCAACGATCCGCCGATCGCCTTCGAATCGCCGAAGCATGAAGGCCGGCTGGGCAAGGAGTTTTCGCTGCTCCAGGTGGACAACCCGCGCATTCGCGTGATGGCGCTGAAGAAGGCCGAGGAGAGCGACGAAGTGGTGCTCCGCATGGTGGAACTGGACGGCAAGCCGGCCGCGAACGTCCACGTGAAATTCGCCGCTCCCGTCGCTTCCGCCCGTGAGGTAAACGGGCAGGAGTTGCCCTTGGGATCGGCCACGGTACAGGTCGGCGCCCTGGTAACCAGCTTCACGGCATATCAGCCGAGGACGTTCGCGCTCAAGCTGGGTGCGGCTCCGGCGAAGCTGACCTCGATTGTGTCCCGGCCGGTGACCCTGCACTTCGACCTGGCCGCCGCCAGCAATGACGACACCAAGGCCGTGGGAGGGTTCGATTCCAAGGGCGATGCGTTGCCTGCCGAGATGGTGCCGCAGGTTCTGGAGTTCAACGGCGTGATGTTTCACCTGGGAGCGGCGGGCACCGGCAAACCGGACGCGGCGATCGCCAAGGGGCAGAAAATCGACCTGCCCGCGGGACGTTTCAACCGCGTGTACGTGTTGGCCGCGTCCGCCGATGGCGATCAGAAAGCCGCGTTCCGCGCGGGCGAGAAGACAGCCGACCTGACGGTAGAAGACTGGGGCGGCTTCATCGGCCAGTGGGACACGCGTTTGTGGAAACCGCGGCCGGCCGAAACCACCGGCCAAAACCCGCAGCCCCTCCGCCAGGATTGGGCGGTTTCCGCCAATCACGCCCCGTGGGCCCTGGAAAATCGCGGGTCGCCGGACTGGTCGCCCCGGTACCCGGACGATTTTCTGGGTATGTCCCCCGGCTACATCAAACGCGCCGACGTGGCCTGGTACGCCTCGCACCACCACACGCCGGAGGGACTCAACGAGCCGTACCAATATTCGTACCTGTTCGCGTACGCGATCGACCTACCGGCCAACGCCCGCACCCTGACGCTGCCCGACAATGCCAACATTCGCGTGCTGGCGGTATCGGTGGCGGAGGAGAATCCGGAAGTGAAGCCGGCGCAGCCTTTGTACGATATGTTGCCGGAGAGCAGATAACTCCTGCCCGCCGGTTTCTTTATGCCGTGGAAAACCGGTAGCCTTTGGTGCGTACCGTCTGTATGAATTGCGGCTGGTGCGTGTTGCGCTCCAGTTTCTGGCGAAGCCACGAGACGTGAACGTCCACGGTCCGCGAAGAGATGTCGGCGGTGTACTGCCACACATTGCGCAGAATTTCTTCGCGCGTGACTACGCGGTCGCGATTGTCCACCAGGTAGCGCAGCAGTTCCAGTTCCTTGGCGGTGATGTTGATCCGCTGGCCGCGCTTGTAGGCTTCGGCGCGCTCGAAATCCACTTCGACCTCGCCGAAGCGGTACGTAGTCACGCGCAGCCGCTTCTGGCGGCCCACGCGGCGCAACAACGCCTCTACGCGCGCCGCCAGTTCGGTGGGCTCGAACGGCTTGGTCATGTAATCATCGACGCCGAGTTTCAGGGCGATCACCCGGTCTGCGACCTCGCTGTTCCCGGTCAACATGAGGATTCCGCCATCGAAGCCGGACTGCCGGAGTTCGCGGCAGACATCGGAGCCGGTCTTGCCGGGAAGCATGGCGTCCAGAACGATCAACTCGTACTGGCCGGAGGACGCTCGGGCGAGACCGCTCGGCCCATCCATGGCGAACTCCACCTGGTAGCCTTCGGCGCCCAGCAGGTCGGACACGGTCACTACCAGTTCGGGTTCATTTTCGATCAACAGAATGCGAGCGTTCATTGAGTCCTCATGCGGGCGGCGGCACACGCCCGGGCACGCCACCGCAAGCCCCGCCTAACGCCCGAATCCCGGGCCACCTCCGTTGCCGGCCGGAATGGCATTGGCGACGTATACGTGCGTGACGCCGGTAGCCGTGTCATACGATTCAAGCGAAGAGGTGAGATGGCATGGCGCAGCCCCGGAACCCGTAGTTACAGTTAAAGTGACGACACCTCTGACTTCGCTGCGGGTTCCGGACGCGCCCACTTTGGAAAAAGGAAGCGTCGCGGAGAAAATCTGCCCGCTGGTCACGGTGAAAGACGCGGCAGAGCCGATAACGGTTCCGCTGGAGTTTACAAATTGAAGGGAGCCGGTGCAGGAGGCCGCGGTGCCGCTGGAAGAGGCGCTGGCGGTGTTCACCACATTCAATTGCAATGTTTCGGAACTGGCGAGGCCGATCGGTGCGGAGCTGGATTCCATAGTTGCGGTCGAACTGGTAGTCGTGGTCTGGGCCGCGGCGCAGGCCACGCTGAGCGCTCCGGCCGCGGAGAGAGCTAATACGAATCGTCGAAAGGACATGTTCACCTCTGTATTGATTTGATGAAGCAGGCTTCACCTGGTGCTGCGTACGGAGGCGAAACCGGCGACGTTACCCGGCCAGCCGGATCCTAACTTTCTTTATGGAGGTTTATCACGGGCTTAACAGAGCGGCCGGAGCGTTATGCTTGGTTTATGCTGCAGACGGGCACCGCCAAAAAGGTCACCATCTTCATCAATGAAGACACCCAGCACCATTTCGGCTCTTTGTACGACGCGATCCTGCAATTCCTGCTTCGCAAAGGCGTGGCGGGCGCCACGGCCACGCGCGCCATGGCCGGTTTCGGGGCACACCAGGCGATGCACACCACCAGGATTGAAGTGCTGGCGGAACACCTGCCCATCCGCATCGAATTCATCGATTCCGCCGCGAAGGTCGACGCGCTCATGCCCGCTCTGCACGATTTGGTTACCGACGGCGTCATCGAAGTGCAGGACACCAACGTCGTCAAAGTTGCCAGCCGGGACCGCCCCTCGCCGCCAGTGGAGCCGCATTTCGAAATGCGGGGTTCCGGTAGATTGATGCGCATTTACATGGGCGAATCGGACCGGTGGCAGGGCGCGCCCCTCTATGAAGCGATTGTGGATCGTCTGCGCGTACTGGAGATCGCCGGCGCAACCGTCTACCGCGGAATCCTGGGCTACGGCGTGAAGGGGCACACGCACAAGAGCGGACGCCTGCCCTTTTCGCGCGATCTGCCGATCATGATTTCGGTGGTCGATTCGGAAGAGAAGCTGGCTAAAGCCATCACCGAAATCGAGTCCATGATTCAGGATGGAATCATCGTGCTCTCTGATGTGGACATGATCCGGCTGGTGCGCAGCCGCCCGGAGCCGGAGCCGGAGTCTTCTCATGCGGACCGCTAAAAAGGCCCAATTGCTGCGGCTGCATTTTGCCGAAAGCGATGAATACCACGGAAAGCCTCTTTATGAGGCGATCGTGCAGCGAGCCAAAGAGCTGGGAATCGCCGGCGCGACGGTGTTTCGCGGTCTCGAAGGGTTCGGCGAGACGGCGGAATTGCACCGGCGCCGGGTGACGAAGAAGGACCAGCCGGTTGTGGTCACGATTGTCGATACGGCGGAAAACCTGGCGCGCCTGGTTCCCGAGGTGCGGGCGATGATGGGCACCGGCATGATCGCCACCTCGGAGGTAGACTGCATTCGCATCGAAAATCCGCCGCCAGGCGGCGTGCCGTCGCCTTGACATGCCGGGAGGCGTATCCCACATACTAAATCTTTATGCCCGCTCCTTTAAACAAGTTCAGTTCGCGCGTCACGCAACCCAGATCGCAAGGCGCCTCGCAGGCCATGCTCTATGCCACCGGCCTTACTGAGCAAGACATGGACAAGCCCCAGGTGGGCATTGCCAGCGTATGGTACGAAGGCAACCCGTGCAACATGCACCTTCTCCAGTTGGCCGAAAAGGTCAAAGAAGGGCTCACCGCCGCCGGGCTGGTGGGAATGCGATTCAACACCATCGGGGTCAGCGACGGCATTTCCATGGGCACCGACGGCATGAGTTTCTCCTTGCAGTCCCGCGACCTCATCGCCGATTCGATCGAAACCATGATGTCCGCACAGTGGTACGACGCGAACATTTCCCTGCCGGGCTGCGATAAGAACATGCCGGGCTGCATCATGGCGATGGGCCGGCTCAACCGCCCGTCGCTGATGATTTACGGCGGGACCATCCGGGCCGGCTGTGGCAACAACGGAGAGAAGCTCGATATCGTCTCGGCGTTTCAGAGCTACGGGGAGTACCTGGCCGGCAACATCGACGAGGCGCAGCGGCAGGATATCGTACGTCACGCCTGCCCCGGTGCCGGCGCGTGCGGCGGAATGTATACCGCCAACACCATGGCATCGGCCATTGAAGGGTTGGGTATGTCGCTGCCCTACAGTTCCTCCACCCCCGCGGAAGACCCGTTGAAACTGGCGGAGTGCGTGGCCGCCGGCGCCGCCATCAAACATCTGCTGGAACTGGACGTGAAGCCGCGCGACATCATGACCCGCGCAGCCTTCGAAAACGCCATGGTGCTGGTTTCGGTGCTGGGCGGTTCCACCAATGCCGTGCTGCACCTGCTGGCTATCGCCCGGAGCGTGAACGTGCCGCTCGCGCTGGACGATTTTCAGAGTGTCAGCAATCGTGTGCCTCTGCTGAGCGATTTCAAACCCAGCGGGAAATTCGTGATGGAAGACCTGCACGCCGTCGGAGGACTTCCCGCGGTAATGAAGATGCTCCTGGCGGAGGGCCTTCTGCGCGGCGACTGTCTGACCGTGACCGGCAAAACGCTGGCTGAAAACGTAAAAGATCTGCCGGGCCTCGCCGCCAGGCAGCAGATCGTGCACCCGGTGTCGAACCCCATCAATCCGGTGGGCCACCTGCAGATTCTGCGCGGCAACCTGGCGCCCGAAGGCGCCGTGGCTAAGATCACCGGCAAAGAGGGACTGATCTTCACCGGGCCGGCGCGCGTCTACGATTCCGAAGAGCTGATGCTGGCCGCCCTGGAGCGCCAGGAGATTCAGAAGGGTGACGTGATCGTGATCCGCTACGAAGGGCCCAAGGGCGGCCCCGGGATGCCCGAGATGCTGACCCCGACCTCGGCCATTATGGGGGCGGGGCTCGGCAAGTACGTCGCGCTGATTACCGATGGCCGGTTTTCCGGGGGATCCCACGGCTTTATCGTCGGCCACGTGACGCCCGAAGCGCAGGAGGGCGGTCCCATCGGCCTTATCCGGGACGGCGACCGGATCACGATCGATGCTTCGAAGAATACCTTGAGCGTCGACCTCGGCAGCGGGGAGTTGTCCGCCCGTCGCCAGGCCTGGAAGATGCCTCCCTACAAGGCCGACCGCGGGACCCTGGCGAAGTACATCCGGCTGGTCAAGAACGCCTCCCTGGGTTGCGTCACCGACGAATAGCGCAACTTTTTCCGGAGATCCGGGTATTATAGTCATGGTTCTGGATGCCGAACTTCTGAACAGTCTTGCGGCGGCGCCCGTGGAAAAGCGCGCCATGACTAACCGGAACGTGCTGAACGAAGCGTACGCTTACGCCAAACCCAGTTCGTTTTCGCGCGGCATGCGCATCGACCTGAACGGTGTCACGATTCTGCTGATTTCCGGCACTGCCAGTATCGACGAGCAGGGCCTCAGCATTCACATCGGCGATTTTCGAGCGCAACTGCGCCGCACGTTCCAGAACATCGCCGCCCTTTTGGAATCCGAAGGCGCCACCTGGAAGGACATTGTCCGCACCACCTGCTACCTGCGCGATATCGAGCGCGACTACGAAGCATTCAACGAGGGGCGCACCGCCTTCTATGCGGAACTGGGTCTCGACCCGTTGCCCGCTTCCACGGGCATTCAGGCAATCCTGTGCCGCCCCGAGCTGCTGATCGAAATCGAAGCCATCGCCATGTTCCGGAACAAATAGGAGAGTCCTCCCGGGCAGTGCGATTCAGGCCACAATGGAAGTGTGATCCTGACCGTGCTGCTGGCCGCAGCCACTTTTTCCCACGATGTGGCGCCCATCCTGTACCGCCAGTGTGCCTCGTGTCATCGCCCCGGCGGGGTGGCGCCTTTCCCGCTGGTGAGCTACCAGGACAGCGCCAAGCACGCCGCCCAGATCGCCACGGTCACCCGGAAGCGCTTTATGCCGCCGTGGCTGCCCGCCGCCCCGCACTTTAAGGGTGAGCGGAAGCTCTCCGAGGCGGAGATCGCCATTCTGGCCGCATGGGCGGCCGCTGGAGCGCCGCAAGGCAACCCCGCCGAGACCCCCAAGCCGCCCGTTTTCCCCGAAGGCTGGCAGCTGGGCAAGCCCGACGCCGAGGCGGAGATGCGCGCGCCCTTCGATGTGCCCGCCGAAGGACTGGATGTGTACCAGTGCTTCGATATCCCCGACCCGAGCCCGCGCGCCCGCTATCTTCGCGCCGTAGATATCCAGCCGGGCAACCCCAAGGTGGTCCACCACGCGCTGCTGTTTCAGGACACTACCGGCACGGCGCGCAAGCGGGACGCCGGCGGCGGGTATCCGTGCTTCGGCACGCCCGGTTTTCTGCCCGCCCATGGACTCAGCGGCTGGACTCCCGGAGGTCTGCCCTTTCAGACCCCGCCGGGCCTTCCAGGACTCCTGCACGGCAACTCCGACCTGGTGCTTCAGGTGCATTATCATCCCACCGGCAAGCCGGAACAGGACCGCACGCGGATCGCCCTGTACTATACCGACGAGGTGCCCAAGCGCCACGCCCAGGATATTCCCCTGGGGTCGGCGAATATCGATATCCCTGCCGGCGACCGCGCCTACAAAGTCACCGACCACTTCACCATTCCCGTGGATGTGGAGGTGATCGGGATCAATCCTCACGCCCATTACGTGTGCTCCGAAATGTACGGGTACGCGGTACTCCCCGACGGCAAGCGCGTCACCCTGATCCGCATTCCACACTGGGATTTCAACTGGCAGCAGCAATATCTGTATCCCACGCCGCTGCGGCTGCCCGCCGAAACCGAAGTCCGGATGGAATTCACTTACGACAATTCCGCGAACAACCCGCGCAATCCCCATCAGCCGCCCCAGCGCGTGCGTTATGGCCCGGGGTCGAACGACGAGATGGCTGGTCTGCATCTCACGGTAGTGCCGGTGGATCCGGACGATGCCGAGGAGTTAAGCCAGACGCTATGGGGCAAGATGATGCGCGCCATCGCTCCGCGGCGGTGACCGGCGGAACAAATCGCACCCGTTGTTCGTACTCCGGAATGTGAGGATTGGTGTGACTGAACTGCTGGAATCGTCGCTCGCCCTGTGGCGGGAGTGCCCGGCCAACCTGCCCGCCTTCGATCGCAGTTTCACGGTAGCGGAACAGGCGGAGCGGGAAGCGCGCATGGACGTTTTTCTGCATTCGCTCGAAGGGGAACTGCGCCGTCCGCCGGCCACCCGCAGCGAGCGGCAGGCGATGCACGAACGGCTCACGGCGGCCTTTGCCGGGTTCGGACGCACCGCACTCAACCTCCAGGACTCGCATCTGCAGATTCTGCTGGCGGGGGGATTCTCGGGTATCGGCAACGCGATGGCGCGCCAGGCGAGATGTTTCGACCCGGACGTGAGCGTGGCCGATATCTTTCAGGCCACCCGCAATGCCTGGACTGCGTGCGGACTGCAGGTGCTGTTCGGCGGCAGCATGTGCCTTTCGCCCTCCATCTTCGCTTACAGCATGCTTTACCCGTACACGGATAATTATCTGGACGATCCGGAAACTCCCGCCGCGACCAAGCGCGGCTTCAACGAGCGGTTCAGCCGCCGCCTGCGCGGAGGTGCGGTCGTTCCGGAGGGGAAGCACGAGGCCACGATCTGGCGGTTGGTGGAGCGGATCGAGTCGCAATATGCGCGCGAACAATACCCGCAAGTATTTGAGAGCCTGCTCCGGATTCAGGCGGCCCAGGAAAACAGTTTGCGGCTTTTGAGACAGACTCCGGAGTTGGATGACGTTCTGTCGCTCAGCTTCGAAAAGGGTGGGTCGAGCGTGGTGGCCGATGGGTACCTGGCCGCCGGAACGCTGACTGCCGCGCAGGCGCGGTTCGCCTTCGACTGGGGTGTCTTTCTGCAACTGGCCGACGATTTGCAGGACGTGCAGGAGGACTTGCAGCACGGCGTGCGAACCGTCTTTTCGCTGGCCGCGGGGCGCGAACCTTTAGATGCGCTCACCAATCGCCTGATGCAATTCGGCGGCAGGGTCATGATGCAGATGCACGATCTGCCGGGCGTGGGGGCGCTGCCGCTGCGGCAGTTGATTGCGCGAAGCTGTCTTTCGTTTCTGGTCCGTTCCGCCGGAGAGGCGGGCGAACTGTACAGCCCGGATTACGTGGCGCGAATCGAATCCCTTTCGCCGTTCCGCTTTGCGTTTCTCAATGACAGGCGCCGGCGGTTCGCCCGGCACAGCGGGTTGCTCGCGAGATTGTTCGAAGCGTTCCTGGCCGGCGATCCGGATGAGCCCGCGTTTCCGCTGTTGCCCGGCTCATTGATGCCGCGGTTCTAGTTTCCAGGCTGGGGGTATTTCCTGACGCAGTTTGTTCTTCAGAGCGGCCGGTTGGTCAGCAGCATCTTGCCGCTGCTCTGCGCCACCACGAAGAGCGCGCTTTTCCCGACCAGCTTTTCGAAGCGCGCCTGTTCTTCGTCCTTGGCGACCAGGTAGTAGCGCTGCGATCCCAGCCAGCGGTCCTTCCATTGGCCATCGGTGAGAAACACGTCCGGCGCGCCGGGCGCGTACGATCCGTACACCAGGTTATTGAATCGCCCGTTGAGCAGCCATGCCATGCGATTGGTGTAAAAGAAAATCGACGAAAACGTGTAGTAGTGATGGTCGATCACCAGATCTCCGCGCGGTGACCGCAGCAGCGCTTCCGCCAGCGGCCTCGATGAGAGGTAGGGATCGAACGTCACCATGGCGAGCCGCGCGGCGTGGAAGAAAATCACCATCATCAGCGCGGCAGCCAGAAAGGCGCGCTGCCCCACGGCTCGCAGGCTGCCCCACGCGCCGATGCCAAACGCCAGCGCCGCAATGGCCAGCGGGAGACGCAGGTACGCGAACGATTCCAGCGTCAAATCCTCCATGTGGCCCAGCGAGAGCGTGTAGGCGGAGGGATGCCGCGAAAGTGCCTGCGCGATATCGCCGGGCGCGGGCACCTTGCGCACCGCCACCAGGATCGCCACGCAGGCAAGCCCCGCGCAGGCGGTGACCGCCGCCAGCACGCGCGTGCCTCGCCGCACCCAATCGCCGCCCGCCGCCATGGCGGACCCCAGCAGCAACGCCAGCGCCGGGTAGCACGGCATCGAATAATACTCCTGCGTGGTGGAGAACGTGAAAAACACCAGCAGAAAGCCCGTCCAGCAGAGCGCCAGCAGACGTGTCTGCCCGGCACGATCCAGCGGCTTGAAGGAGAGTCGCGCGATCGCGGGAAAGTAGACGCTCCACGGAAATAGCCAGACCAGGTGGAACAGCCAGAACCAGAGTCGCGGGACCGTGTTGTAATCGCGCGGATACCGCAGATTCAGGAAGCGCAGCACCTGTTCGTTGATGAAATAGAACCACAGGAAGCCGTGATATTCGCCGGGAACGCTGCGCATGGTAACGTCGAAATACGGCGGATTGCGCAGCGCCGCCAGCACGTGCCAGGGTGCGGCGATCAGCAATAAAATGGCGAGGCCGCTCCACGGGCGTAGGCGCTGCCACACCTTGCGGGAAAACAACTGCCGTGTCAGCAGCAGGTAGATCGCGGCCGCGGCGCCGGGAAACAGCAGCGCCACAGTGCTCTTGAGCAACAGTCCCACGCCGAAACTCGCGGCCAGGAGGAACGCCCAAAAGCGCGGATGCCGCTCCTGTTCGTCGAGCACCCGCAGAAAGGCCCACATGGAGAGCGCGATGGTGGCGGTAAGCATCACGTCGGGAATCAGAATCCGGGTAAACAGGAACAGCCCGACGCACGTGGACATGCACAGCCCTGCGTAGAACCCCGCGCGCCGGCCGAACGCCCACGTGCCGAAAGCCGCCGTGAGCCACGCCAGCAGCACGCAGGAGAGCGCCACCGGGATGCGCGCCGCCCAATCGAACGTGCCGAACACCTTGTACGCGGCGGCGATCAGCCAGTAGATGAGCGGCGATTTTTCCAAATAGATGATACCGTCAATTCGCGCCGTGACCCAGTCGCCCGAGGTCAGCATGTTGCGCGCAATCTGCGCCTGCACGGCGTCCACGTCGTCCATCAAGGAAGGGGGGGAAAGGATGCAGCCCAGGTAGATCGCGGCGGCAATCAGGACAACGGCTAAGTAGAGGTAACGCTGCTTGCGGGCACCGGCCGTGCCATCTCGAAATGTGTCGTCTGGATTCGCCATCTCTTCATCCACAGTAACAGCAGCATCAATCCCCACAGATGATAGCCGATATTGACCCGCCGGTTCAGGTGCTGCTGAACGAAATGCCGCAGCGTCTCACGCCGGAACAGCCCGTCCGCGGACTCCGCGGAGATCGTATCCAGCAGCAGGCCGCGCAACGGACCGCGCAGCCATTCATGCGCCGGAAAATCGAAGCCCACCTTTTTGCGGCGCAGTGTGGATGCGGGCAGGCGGTGCCGCATCAGTTCGCGTAGCACGATTTTCTGCGCCTTGCCGCGAACCTTCAGGTGGTCCGGCAGAGAGGCGGCGAATTCCACGATGCGATGATCCAGGAAGGGCGGCCGGATTTCGATGGAGTGCGCCATGCTCATGCGATCCACCTTGGCCAGGATGTCGTCGGGCAGATACCACTGCTGGTCGAACCGGAGGTATGCGTTGACGCCGTCGCCTTCGGGAGAAAGTTCGCGCAACAGACCGGGGAGCGCCTCCGGCAGGGGCGTGCGCACCAGCGCCGCTTTTTCGGAATCGGAAAAAGTGCCGTTCCAGTGCACGTGCGCGCGGTCCGCGGGCATGAGGCAGCCCTCCAGAAAGCGCTTGGCCATATACTCGTAGCCGATTTTTTCATCGGAAACGGGCCAGCGGCTCGCCACGCCATGCGCGGCGCGTAAGAGCCAGGCGGGAAGCCTGCGGGCCCGTCGCGCCAGCATGTCCGCCCGATAGGTGAGATATCCGCCGAACAACTCGTCGGCGCCTTCGCCGCTCAGCGCCACCGTGACCCGGCTGCCGG
This sequence comes from Candidatus Sulfopaludibacter sp., assembly GCA_031292755.1. GTDB lineage: Bacteria > Acidobacteriota > Terriglobia > Bryobacterales > Bryobacteraceae > Sulfopaludibacter. Next base: position 20,368 of record JARLGM010000024.1, on the reverse strand, counting down.
TCAGGCGGGAAAGAAACCATACCGGCAGCGCACCGCCGTCGGCATTAGGCTCGTCGAAGTAGTACGCGAACTGCTCGATGGCGTCTGCCAGCCCGACGTCCGGGTTGACGTCGAACTCCTCGTGCTCGGTTTCGTACCGTTCCGCCGTGCTCCGGACCTGCGCCGATTCGTCGAAGCTCCGTCCGGCGAAAGAAATCGATAGAGTCTTCAGGCGCGAACTCGACGCGGCCGCGGCGTAGTGCAGCAGAGTGGAGGAATCCAGCCCGCCGCTGAGCCAGATTCCCAGCGGCACATCGCTCAGCAGGTGCTCGCGGATGGACTGCTTGAGCAGCGAATCGAGCACCGCCTTCGCCGAGTCGATATTCCAGTGCGGGTCTACTTCGCGGGGAATGCTCCAGAACGGCTCGGACTGTGTCTGGCCGCCGCTCCATTCCAACCAGTGCCCGGGCATCAGCTTCTCGATGCCCTCGACCATGGTGTACGGCGCGGGCACGTAATTCAGCGAGAGGTAGCAATCCAGCGCGGCCGGATTCAGATTCCGCTCCACCTCCGGATGCACGAAAATGGTTTTCAGTTCCGAGCCGAAATAGAGGTCGCGGCCGCGCCGCGCAAGATACAGCGGCTTGATTCCCATGCGGTCGCGCGCCAGTACCAGGCGTCCGCGCGACTCGCTCCACAGCGCCACGGCGAACATGCCGCGCAAACGCGCGAAACAATTCGTATCCCACTCCGTGAACGCGGCCAGAATCACTTCCGTGTCGCACCGCGAGCGAAAACGGTGGCCCCGTTGTTCTAACTCCCGGCGCAGTTCGTTGTGATTATAGATCTCGCCGTTGAAGACGATTACGCGGTCCCCGTCTTCGGAAACGATGGGCTGATTGCCGGAATCCAGATCGATAATCTTCAGCCGTGTGGCTGCCAGAGACACGGCGGCCGATTCGAATACGCCCTGTTGGTCCGGACCGCGATGCAGAATGGCGTCTGCCGCATCCCGGATTCGTCGCGGGTCAGGGCGGGAGTTATGATGCGTAAAGCCGGCGATTCCACACAAGATTCAATCCCTCGGAAACTCCTGCAAAAATGCGGTGCGCGATGGCTGGACGGGAATGGGAACCCCCACTCTAACAGAAGGTTTCGCCGCGATTGGCTAGTTAATAAGGGCTACTGGGGTAGCTGTACCCTTGGCGTGGCCCGAAAACGTCTACTGAGTGCGCCATGTCCGCACGCTTAGTTACTTACATATTCCTGGGGTTGGCAGCCACCCCGTTCATCTACTACGGAATTGCCCTGTTTAGTTGCTGGCGCTTTTTCCGGCGCCCGGCGAGCGGCGATAGGGGATTCACTCCGCCGGTAAGTATTCTAAAACCCATTCGCGGTCTCGATCCCGACGCCTACGAAAACTTTGCCAGCTTCTGCCGGCAGGACTATCCGGATTACGAGCTTTTGTTCTGTGTGGGCGATCGCGAAGACCCTTCGCTCCCCCTGATCGACCGCCTGCAGCGGGAATTTCCGGAGCGGCGTATCCGCGTCCTGTTCGGCTCGGGACGCGACGCCACCAACGATAAAGTTGCCAAGCTGGCGCGCCTGGTGTGCGAGGCGGCGTACGAGCACGTGGTCATCAACGATAGCGATGTGCGGGCGCGGCCTGACTATTTGAGAACGGTAGTGGCCCCGCTGGCCGATCCGAAGATCGGAGCGGTCACCTGCTTTTACCGCTCGATCGATGAGCGAAGCTTTGTGGACCGGTTGCAATCGGTGGGCATGGTGTCCGATTTTTATGCCGGCATCGTAGTGGCGTGGCAACTGGATGGCGTGAAGTTCGCACTGGGGCCCACCATCGCCACCACGCGCGAGCGGCTGGAGGCGTTCGGCGGGTATCAATCCATCGAAAACCGCCCGGCGGACGATTTGCTGGTAGGCCGGCTCATCGCCGATCAGGGCTACGAGGTGGAACTGTCGCGCTACGTCATCGACACCGTGGCGGATTATCAGTCCCTGCGGGAACTGGTGCACAAGCGGCTGCGCTGGATTGTGGTGATGCGTCACATGCGCCCGTGGGGCCATTTCGGGCTGTTGTTCACCCTGGGACTGCCATGGTCGGTGGCGGCGGTGGTGGTCTCCCCGTCGCTACTCACGGCGGCGGTGTATCTGGGCGGCTACTTTGCCATGCGCTGCGCCATCACCGCGATGATCGGAATCTGGGGGCTGAAGCAGCGCGCGTATTGGCGCAAAATGGCGCTGATTCCCCTGTGGGATGCCGTGGCATTCCTGATCTGGGCGGCCAGTTTCCTGCGGCGCAGTATCCGCTGGCGCGGCAGCGATTACTACATCCGCGGCGGCGCCCTGGTCCCGGTGAATTCCGGCGAACTGCGCGCTCCTGGTCCGACGATTTAGGTTCGCCGCCTTAATTGTCCACGGCGCTGATGCCCGTCACGGACACCGTGTCGAGCGCGCCGGAGCCTTCCGTAACCGTCAGCGTGCCCGTGAAGGTGCCGTAGGCGACCGGTGTGAACGTCACCGTGATGGTACACGTTCCGCCCGCCGCAACGGTGGTTCCGCAATTGTTCCTTTGCGTAAGGGATGGATCTCCGCTCATTCCAATTGCCGCAATCCCGGCGGACGCACCACTGTTGTTGTTGACCGTGATGGTCTGGCTGGGGTTATCGCCGATCGTGTAGCCATTGGAGAAGGTAACCGTTGCCGGCGATAGAGTCAACGCGCCCGTTAGGGAGTTGCTGGAGCCGGCTCCCGTAAGTGAAACCGCCAGTGCGCCGGTGGAAAGATTAACCGTGAGCGTTCCCGTTCTGGTGCCCCCAACGGTGGGAGCAAACTTCACCGAAACCGTGCAGTTAGTGCCCGCCGGCAGGGAAGCGGTGCAAGTGGTGGTATCCGCGAAATCTCCGGTGATCGTGATGCCGTTCACCGCGACCGCGCTCGCGCTGGCGTTAGTGACCGTGACCGCCTGACCGGCGCTGACGGATCCAACCGCCACCACGCCAAAATTCAAGGCGGTCGTGGAAAGCGCAACCGGCGCGCTGCCGGTCCCGCTGAGATTGACTTTTTGAGGACTGTTCGTGGCGTTATCGGTGAATGTAAGGGTGCCCGTGGCTGCCCCGCTCGCCGTAGGGCTGAACGTTACGCCCACCGAGCAACTGGCCCCGGCGCCGATGCCTGTCCCGCACGTGTTATTGGCGATCGCGAAAACGCCGGTGATTCCGATGCTGGTAAAGCTGAGGGATACGCTTTGGTGGTTGGTCACCGTAACTGTCGTCGCCGCGGTGGTGGTGCCGGTCGTCACCGTACCGAAACTCAGAGTGCTGGCCGAAAGGGTTACCGGCGAACTGGTAGTTCCGCCGGTCCCGCTAAGACTGACCGTCTGCGGGCTGTTGGTGGCGCTGTCCGTGAAAGTCAACGTGCCGGTGGTTGCGCCCGTCGCTGTGGGAGTAAACGTCACGCCCACTGAGCAGGTGCCTCCGGCGGCGACACTCGCGCCGCACGTGTTGCTGGCGATGTTGAATCCGGCGCTGACCGCGACAGGGCTCAGAGTGAGCGCCACGCTCAAGTGATTCGTCAACGTAACCGTCTTGCTGGAACTCGTCGTCCCTACCGTCACAGTTCCGAAGCTCAGGGAACTGGCCGAGAGCGTCACGGGAGCAGTGCCGGTTCCCGACAGGCTAACCGATTGCGGACTGTTGATCGCGCTATCGGCGAAGCTCAGTGTTCCGGCGGCCGCGCCCAGGGCCGCCGGCGTGAACGTCACACCCACCGTACAATTTGCGCCTGCGGCAATGCCCGTGCCGCAAGTATTGCTCGAGATCGCGAACGGCCCGCCGGCCGGCACGGAGATGCCGGTAAAGGTGAGCGTTGTGCTCAGACGGTTAGTCACCGTTACGGTTTTCGCCGCGCTGGTACTGCCAACCGCCAGCGAACCGAAGTTCACACTGCTCGCAGAAAACGTCACCGGGGAGGTGCCGTTTCCGGATAGGCTCACCGTCTGCGTGCCGGCGTCATCGGTAATTGTCAGCACTCCCGAAGCCGAGCCCGCGACTAGTGGCGAAAACACTACGGCGATGGTGCACGAAGCCGCCGGTGCGATGCTCCCAGTGCAATTGTTCGTCTGGCTGAACGGCCCGGTAACAGTCATCTTTGTCACCTGCAGCGGCCCAGTGCCGGAGCTTTGCAGCGTGATGTTGCGCGCCGTGCTCGAAGTCCCGATGATCTGCGAAGAGAAAGAGAGGGACGTCGGCGTCAAAGTCACCCCCGGCAGCGTCCCGGTGCCGTTCAACACAAGCGTTTGCGACGGACCCATGTTATACGAATCGTCGCTCACGTTGATGGTTCCCGAGGTTGTGCCCACCGAGGTCGGCGTGAAGGTCACCGACACCGTGCAACTCGTCGCCGCAGGCAACGTGGGCGGGCATTGATTCGTTTGCGAGAACGGGCCCGTTGCAAAAAGGGTGAGGCTGTTGATGGGGCTGCCGCCGAAGTTGGTCACGACGATGTTCTGCGCCGCGCTGGCCGAGCCGGCGTTCTGCGAAAAAGTCAGCCCCGGAGGAGTGAAGCCGATCGCCGAAGGACGCGGGCTGGGCAATGATAGAGGCACCGCCCCGTAAACGCTCACATAGACACCCTGCACCAGGCCGGTGATATTGGAGGTCAGAACCGCGCCCTCGCCGTCCACGATCTGCGCGTTGTATCCGTTGCCCAACACCACCATCCCGCTCCTATCGATGGCAATAGTATGCGGCGGGAACGTTCCCACGCCGATAGAGGTCCAGTTCGCGCCGGTCATATCGTCCACGCGAATGATGTTCGTGCCGGAGGCCACATAAATCTTGCCGCCGGGATCGACTACTATGCCCGTGGGTCCGCCGAACTTATAAATGTAAGGACCGATCGGCTGCGACTGGCTCAAGGTAGTCCAGTTGGTGAAATTCAAATCGTCAAAACGGACAATCCAGTTGTTCCCCGCGTCCGCGACATAGATCCGGCCCAATGCGTCAAAACCAGGGGCCGAGGACAGCGCTCCGAACTGTCCCACGCCGGAGCCCGCGCTACCAACGGCAGTCCAATTGGTTCCGTTCATGTCGTCCATGCGGATCAGGCGGCCGTTGCCATTGTCCAATACCCAGATGTGTCCCGTTGGATCGATGCTGATGCTCTGCGGGATCGCGAACTGTCCTACACCGGTACCGTAGGTGCCGAAACTCTGCCAGTTGGTCCCGTTCATATCGTCGATCCGCACGATCCGGTCATTGTAGGTGTCCGTAATGTAGATCCGCCCGGCCGAGTCCAGCGCAATTCCCGACGGGCCGTAAAACTGGCCAACACCGGTGCCCTGTGTTCCGTACGCGATCGCGTTAGTGCCGCTCAGGTCGTCGGAGCGCAGAATCCGGGCGTTGCCGTCGGTGAAGTACAACGGCGTGTATGCGGAGTTGTAGCCTGTATTTCCACCGGCCACAACACCATTGGTTCCATATACCTGGTATGTGGAACCATTGATCGACTGGGCGGATCCGTTCACTGTCAACGTGCCGCTGAACGTTCCCTTAAAAGTGTAACTGCAAGTCACGTGACCGCCCTTGCCGCCGCCGGAGCAATTCTCTACCGTCGAACTGGTGGTGAACGTCGCATTGACCGACGTGCTGCCGTCGGTCGTCAGGAACGTCAGGTTGTTACCCGAGATGGTCAGGGTGCCCGAAGGGCTTGCTACCGGACTGCCTCCGGCGAGAGATCCCCCGGAGTTGAGGAATCCCCCCTGATCGGCATAAGCCAGCGGGATCATCACAGCGAAACACACGGCAACCAGCTTCTGATTCATCATGCATCCCCTCACCATATACTTGAGTACGGCGCGATGAGCAATCGTATAATGCGCAAGTGACTCGGTGCAATGTTTTTGTGCTTTCTCGCACCCAGGATACGTCTTATCCAGCCCAAATCCCTGCCTGAGATCGGTTATCGCCCCAGCAACACTACCCCGCACAATACCAGTAGCGTTCCGGCGCCTCGCCTGGCACCAATCCGTTCCTTCAGCAGAAGCTTGGCCAGCGCTGTCTCCAGAATGAAACTGGCCGCCGAGGCGGGCACCGCCCAACTCAGCGGCGCCGATTGCACCAGCGCCATGAAAGCGAAAAACGAGAACGCCAGGCAGGCGATGGAGAGCAGCAGATACCGGCGTTCCACAATCATTCGCAACAGCCGGCCCATCCCGCGCGCCCCCACGGACTGCGCACCGGCCCGTTTCATCTCGTAGCTTTGCAGAATGTCGCTGAGCGCCGTCGCCACCACCATCACCGTCAGCAGCACCCACGTCATTTTGCCTTCTCCGTGGTGTTCTGCGGCGTGGAACTGACCAGCGCCGCGCCGCCGAAGATCAAGGTCACGGCAAGCCACCGCTGCGGGCTGACGGTTTCATGCAGAAATACCCGCCCCAGCAACGCCGCCAGCACGTACCCCACCGCCGTCATGGGCAGAATAAAGCTGAGATCGGCCACACTCAGCAGCGCCAATCGGGCCAGCAGAGCCACAATCAGCATCACCACGCCGGCTGCGACAAAAGGATCCAGCATCGACCGCAAATAGACCAGCGGGTCTCCCGCCAGCTTTTCCGGCAGATGTTTGGTGCCCCATGCCAGGGACAGATTGCCGAACGCGCGCAGCGCGAGAAAGAGGATGAGCCAAAGATAGGTCCGGGTGGTTCGATTGGAAAGACGCACAAACCACAGGGTACCTAATTCCCGGACGGAACCTTCTCTGCGTGATCGATTACTACCACCGGGCGCGGACCCTTTCGTAGCTCCAGCTTCAGTCCCACGGCCCGCAGCGCGTCGTTGTACATGGCAGGGTCCTGTTGTCCTTTCCGTAAACTCATCTTCAGATCCATGGCGCTGTCGGCAAGCTTCATGTTGAAGTTGTACCTTCCAGTGAGTCCGGAGTTATCGACGACCGGGCGATCCAGTCCGAAGGCGCGGCCCACCGACGCCCATTTGGCCCAATCCGCCAGAGAATAGTTGTGAAACACCAGGCTGCCACCGTCGATCGAGAGTGCAGGTTTGCCGTCGCCCTGCGCCGTCTCCAGTTTGGCGCCGCTTTTGCCAGGGACCAGGGCATACACCGGCAGGTCCCTTTCTTCGCGATGCACTTCCAGCTTGAATCGCTCCTGCAACAGCGCCTGCAGCATTTGGAGCAATTCTTCCCCAGGCACCGGGACGGCCGCCCGCGCTACGATGTCATACCGTTCGGACTCCAGCCACCGCGGCCCGAAAACCTGGTATTCGTCGACGCCGTAGGCCCACGCGATGCAGTTCAGCAGCCTGACGCTGATCATGGTAAGAGCATTCGGTTCCACAGCGATGCGTTCCTCCAAGGCCGCTTTATCGTTCGCTTGAGCCGCGCCGCTCACTTTCACCGAAGCCACGTCGAACACCGGAGCCTGTGCCGCCGCAGTCAGTCCCGCCAACAAAAACACTACCGCGATGCGCATACGAGGTTAACGATTGGCAACTCGAATTTGTGACAAATACCAGATAATTGCTGCCGCCGGAGCCGGGATCTGCCACCATAAAACATATGCGCAAACAGCACAGACTTCTGACCGCGCTCCTGCTGGCCGGGCTTGTGACCGTGCCGCGCCTGGCGGCGCAGGACTCCCCGTCAGCAGTCAAAAAAGGGCTCTTCTGGAAAGCTACTTCCGGCGCCAACACTCTCTACCTGCTCGGGTCGATCCATATCGGGTCCAAGGACATGTATCCTCTGCCCAAGGAGTTCGAAGACGCCTTCGCCGCCTCCAAAACGCTGATCGTCGAGGTGGACATCGGCAAGGTGGACATGCAGAAGTTGCAGGCCATGGTGCTCTCGCGCGGTATGTACGGAGCCGGCGATACCCTCTGGAACCATGTCGATTCGGACGTGCGCCAACAACTCGAGGAGTTCTGCGATCAGTACCAGATGCCGGCCATGGTGCTCGGCCAGATGAAACCCTGGCTGGTTTCAATCACGGTGGCCACCATTCCCATGATCAAAAACGGCATGGACCCCAATCTCGGCATCGACAAATACTTCCTGGACAAGGCCGCGGAGGAGGGAAGCAAAAAGAACGTGGTCGAGATCGAATCCGCCGACTGGCAAATGAATCTGCTGTCCGGATTTTCCGATGACGTGCAGGCTAAGCTGCTGGCGTCGTCCGTCAAGCAGGCCGGCAAATCCATCGATCAAAGCAAGAAGATTCAGGACCTGTGGATCCGCGGCGATGCCGCCAAAGTGGAAGCCGCCCTGCACGAAGACGCCGGCCCGCCGGAAGTAGAAAAGGTTTTGCTCTACGATCGCAATCCCCACATGGCGGAGGTGGCCGAACAGTATCTCAAGGGGAAGGATCAAGCCTTCCTGGTAGTCGGCGCCGCCCATCTGGTGGGCAAACAAGGTGTGGTCAGTCTGCTGGAAAAGCGCGGGTATAAGGTACAGCAGGTCGCGCTGGCGAAGTGAGGGCGGCCGCTACGATACCAGCCTTTTCAGCCGGAAAATCAGTTCCATGGGGCTGAACGGCTTCACGATGTAATCGTCCGCGCCAAGATGGAAGCCGCGGATAATGTCCTGTTCCTGGCGCCGCGCGGTCAGCATTACCACGCGCACTCCGGAATTCCGCTTGCGCACCGCCTCCAGCACGTCGAATCCGCTCATGCCCGGCATGTTTACATCCAGCACGGCGGCATGAGGCCGGTATTCTTCAATCATCCGCAGCGCTTCATCGCCGCTGCTGGCGGTGCGGCAATCCAGTTGGTGTTCCCGCAGCGTCTTTTCCAACACCGCCCGCACGGTCTCGTCGTCATCGACCAGCAGCACGCGCGGTGGTTCCAGCATCAGGGCGGGCGTAGGCGCGGGCGTGCGCGAAAGAGCGAACGCCAGGCGCATCAGCGCCTCCTCCGGCTGCCAACCATCGATCAGGAATTCCTGCGCACGGTGCTGCACCACCGGATGGAGCGCCAAAATACGGTCGCGGCCGCCGACGAACACCAACGCACCGCCGGCAATGCCAGGGCCCATGGGGTCGAGCCAGGCCGTGTGCTTCGTTTCTTCGCGGACGTGCACCATCACGGCCTCGCAAAGGCGGATGGAATCGGAATCCGTCTGTTCCTCGGGTTCGAAGAGGCGGGGCCGCGCGCCGAGCAGTTCAAGCACTGTGCAGAGCCGCTCGGCTTCGTCCGCCGCAAACCCCACTAGGCCGATGCGTTTCTCCAGCAATTGGGCGATCACCGAATCCGGCAGCGCGTCCAGCGCGCCTTCCCGTGGGTCGGCGAACGCCAGCACCAGTTCCGACACCGATTCGCGCAGGCTCCTTTCGTCCGGCTGCCGCCCTGCCAGCAGATCTTCGACGATGCGCGAATGAGCCGCGATGTCCACATAGCCCAAAGCTCCGGCCGCTCCGATCCACCGGTGCGCCAGGCGGGACGCCTTGGCGGCATCGAAACCCCCTCCGATGTCCATCAGCAGTTGCCGGCTCTGCAGGGTGCCTTCTTCCAGGAAGCGCCGGCGGATGCTTTCGAGTTCCAGGTCGTTCAGCGCGAGGCCTCCCGGCAGGGAAGGCGCCGGAATCTGCGGCGGGGGCGGGGCGGCAGGCGCGGGATGGCTCTGCCGGTCCGCATATTCGCGAATGCGGCGGCCCAGCGTTTGCGTGTCGATCGGCTTGGTGATGTATCCGTCGCAGCCGGCTGCCAGCGCGCGCTCCTCGTCGCCTTTCATGGCGCAGGCGGTCAGCGCGATCACCGTCACATCCTGCGTGCGCGGGTCCTGTTTGACGCGCCGGGTTAATTCCAGACCATCGATGCCCGGCAACTGAATGTCCACCAGCATGATTTTGGGAATGAAGTTGCGCAACACGCGGAGCGCCTCTTCGGCGTCCGCCACTGCATGAACCTGGTATCCCTCCTTACGCAACAGAATGTCCGCCAGCTTCAAATTCACCGGGGCATCATCCACCACCAGAATCGGTTCGCCAGCCATACTGTGCATCTTCCTTGCTGTACTTCACCGGCCGCATTACGCTGTTTTGGACGCCAACGGCGCCCATCGCTTCAGAGCCTCGACCAGGCTCTCCAGCTTGACCGGCTTGGGCACAAAATCATCCATACCGCTTGCCAGGCACTGCTCCCGGCTGCCATCCAGCGCCTCGGCGGTCATCGCGATGATCACCGCGCGCCTGTCGGCGCCCTCGCGGCGGCGGATCTCCGAAGCCGCTTCGTAGCCGTTCATTTCCGGCATCTGGCAGTCCATAAAAATCAGGTCGTACGGAATCATGCGGGTCATCTCCACCGCTTCGCGCCCGTTGCCCGCCACGTCCGCGCGCATCCCCATCCGCTCCAGCATGCGCGTGGCGACCTTCTGATTCACCACGTTATCTTCCGCCACCAGCACGCGCAAATGATTTCCCTGGAACTGGTCGAACAAGGCCGGCCTGGCGCCTATTTTGGCATCGAAGAGCGTGTGCGGATGGGCCTTGGCCGCCTGCAACCGGCGCGCCCACGCTGTCGCCAGCATATTGAACAGTTGCGAATGCCGCACCGGCTTCACCAGGCACGCATCCACCGCGTTGCCTTCCAGCCCTTTCACCTGCCGCCAGTCGCCAATTGAGGAGAGCATCACCACTACCGTGTCCGCAATCGCCGGATCTTTTTTGATCTCCGCCGCCAGGCTGGCGCCGTCCATCCCGGGCATCTGAAAATCGGCGATCACAAAGTGGTACGGGTCGCCTTCGGTTTTCGCTGCGCGCACGGCCTGCAAGGCGTGTAACGCAGTCTCGAAGCTGCCGTTGCGCATTCCCCAACTGATAATCTGCTCGTGCACCACGCGGCGGTTCACATCGTTGTCGTCCACAATCAGGACGCGCAATCCACTCAGATCGGCCGGCGGCAGGGGTTGGACCGGAGGAGCGAAATCCACCTCCAGGGGCAGCCTGCAAATGAACTGCGAGCCCTTGCCCAGGATGCTTTCCACGTGAATGCTTCCACCCATCAGTTCGATCAGTTGCTTGGAGATGGTCAGCCCCAGTCCCGTCCCGCCGTAGCGGCGCGTGGTCGAAGTATCGGCCTGGGTGAATTTGTCGAACAGGATCCCCAGTTTGTCCGGCGCGATGCCGATGCCCGTATCCGCTACCGTGATTTTCATCATGGCGTGGTTCAGATTGGCATCTTCGCATTGCACCGAAACCAGGACGTACCCTTGATGCGTGAATTTGACACCGTTCGCCACCAGGTTCGTGATCACCTGGCGAACGCGCCCGGCATCGCCCGAAAAATATCGCGGCATATTGGGCGCATATTGCACGATCAGCTCGATGCCGTTGGTTTCGGCTTTGGTCTCCAGCATCTCGGCCACCTCTTCGATGACCTGGCGCAGATCGAAATTATTGCATTCGATGACCAGCCCGCCGGCTTCGATCTTGGAGAAATCCAGAATGTCGTTGATGACCGAAAGCAGAGACTCCGCGGATTTGCGAACTGTTTCCGCATAGTCGCGTTGATCTTCGGAGAGTTCGGTATCCAGCAGAAGGCCCGTCATGCCGATCACGCCGTTCATCGGTGTGCGGATTTCGTGGCTCATATTGGCCACGAATTCACTCTTGGCCCGGCTGGCCGCTTCGGCCTGCTGCTGCGCGAATCGCAGGCGGCGCGCCAGCCATGCCGTGATCAGCAGGCTGGGCACGAGCACACCCAGGGCAACCAGTAGAATGTCCTCCAGGGTTTCCGCATTGCCGTAAGCGAATACCGTGCTGGCTTCCGAGCTGATCCGGGTATTCCAGTGAAAATCGATGCTGCTGAGCGTTCCATCATTGGCCATCTCGCCGATCGCCGCCAGCAGACGGTCCGCGGCGCGGCGTGCGTCACGCCGCTCCAGGGTGGCGCCGACGCCCCACCAGAAGGTCGCCCCTTCGATCGGTACGAGCTTCAGTTGCCGTCCGGCGCAATCGGCCTGTTTCGGGCTGCTCAACGCGTTGGATTGGATCAGCCCCACTTCCGCCTGCCCGTTGCACACCGCCGCCACCACTTCGCCCGGGCTCGACCGGCTCAGTACCGCGGCGCCCGGAAAACTCTTGCGGGCCATGCGCGCGTCGCTGCCGATATTCCCCGTCACCGCCAGCGTCCTTCCGTTTACCTCGCCGGGACTCGCGATCCGCGATGACTCCGGCAACAGCATGCTGTACCACAGCCGTCCCCAGGGCGCCGTCACGTGCAGCATGCCGCGGCGTTCGGGCAGATTCACCACCACCGGCCACAGGTCTACCTTGCCGCTCTGCAGGGTCTGTTCCAGGTTGCCCGGCGCCCAAACCCATTTCAGGTGGATGTGGCTGCGAACCGCGGCCGCTTTGATCACGTCTACCGCGGCGCCGGTGGGGTTTCCCTGTGCGTCCGGATAGTGGTAAGGAGGAGAATTCTGGAAGCCGATCGTCACCGTGCGGGTAATGGGAGCATGGACAAGCAGCCAATAGATGCCAGCCAGAGCCGGGAGTGCCAGCGCCAAGCTCCACGCCACGGCGCGCCGGCGCGGGACGAGATTGCGGCACGCTCTCCGGTACAAGCTTGAGATTTTAGCCAATGCACTCATCTCATCCGGAGTTTTCGAAACAGGCAGAACAGACATCCCGCACCCGGTTAGTATTTCTAAATGAGTGTCACAAAATGCTGAAAGGCGAACAAGAGCCTCTTTGGTTAATCCGGTCCTGTTGACCGGACGGAGTACCCGGTTGCCTCCCCCTGTTAACGAAAGACAACTTGTTGGTTTCGGGGATTCTCCGTAAGACTTCTATCGGGGATGACTGTGCAACCGAATTGGGCCCTGCCCGAAACCCTTCAGCTCCTGGCGGCCAGCGGCGATGCCGAACTGGTCGTGGAGATTATCGATCTGTTCAAGAGCGATACCGCCCGCCGCCTGCTGTTACTGCGCGAGGCCCTGGTTCACAAGGATGGCGCGCGGGTCAAACAGGAGGCCCACGCCATCAAAGGCAGCGCGATTCAGGTGGGCGCCGATTCGCTCGCGGTTCTGTGCCAGCGCATCGAACTGGAGGCTCCGGCAACATCCTGCCCCGAACTGGAACCTCTGGTCAGGCAGGCGGAAGCCGATTTCGAGGACCTCTGCCGCGCTGAAGCAATCGTTCGGTGAGCGATTCGTGCCCGGGTGCGAACTGCTCCGCCGCCCCGCGCAGGTACGGCCGGAATTCCCGCGTCCAGTAAGCCAAAAAGCCCGTCCGCGCAATCTCCGACAGGGTATCCGTGTAATGGTCCAGAATCGCCTCGCCCAGCACTTTTCCGGTGCGCCGCGCGGCCGACCGCGCCGCCTTCGAGAGCCAGAACACATTCGCCGGCAGGTGCGAGACCGTCGAAACCGCCATCAGGGAGGACAGCATGAATACCGAACGCCCCTGCCTCTTCGAGGCCTCCTGCAGCTCTCTCCAGACTCCTTCCACGCGCGCCAGCGGCGGAACATTCCGGGGTGGAATCGACGCCATCTCGGTTTTAAGCTGAACCCATTCCTGCCTCAAACCGCCGATGTTTACGGGTGGAAGATTGAGCGAGACCGCCAGATGTTCGCTGGTCTTCTCCAGTCCATCCAGCACCTGCTCCATGGTCGCGAAAGAGGACCCGCCCTCCAGCAGTCCCTCTTCCTGAAGCGCCTGCGAAATTTCGCCAATCAGTTTGCGTCCGCCGCCGGTGGCGTCCGCCAGTGCCGCCAGAACCCAGATCGGCGAGGCATGGAACGCCAGGATCCCCAGCAGTTCGATGCCGTGGCTGGCCGTCCGCTGGAGCAGGAAATCCTGCGCCAGCCGCCCTTCCGACGGATACACCCCCTCCACCTGTCCCACCTCCTGAATCAGGAAGCGCAGCGTCACATCCACCATGGTGCGATATACCGTAGTCCGTCGCACCGATGCCGGTAGCGCCACGTTGCCGATCTCGCGCAACAATCCGCCCGAGAGAGCCCCCAGCGACCGCAGGACCCGCTCCGGTAGCGACAGCACGTACTTGTAGCGCGCGGCGGATGCCATGTCTTGTAGTATACGGAGGGCGCGAGGTTCAGGACACTTCGCTGCATGTCTCTTTACTACGACCTTTCCTCACCGAATCCACTACACTTGAAACGTGATTCGATGGTCCTGGATTCCATCTTCCGCCGTGCTCCTGCTGGCCTCCTGCGGGCAGAAGCCGGTAGCGCCGCTGACCGATAGCCCGCAGTGGCTCGCGGCGCAGAAGGCCCAACAGTTCGAAGCCTCCGGGAAGGCACTGGGCAGAGCCCAGGCCGAAGACGTGGAGCGCCACCTCGCCGAGGCTCCCGACGATCTCACCGGCCGCCAAATGCTGCTCCTGTTTTACGCCGGGAACGGGACGCGTTTCTATGACCCCGCCTTTGTGATCGCCGCGCGCCGCAAGCACATCCTCTGGCTGATCGAACATCACCCGGAGTTGCCGCTGCTCGGCCAACGGCCCGGCCTCATCGATCTGCCCATCGATCAACTTGCCGATCCGCAGGGCTACGCGCAGATCAAAAAGGAATGGCTCGCGCTCGCCGCGAAGCCCGACGCGCCTCTCCCCGTGCTCGGCAACGCCGCCGCATTTCTGGCTGCCTCCGATAAGCCTCTGGCCGAAAAGTTCCTCCAGCAGGCGCGGGAGCGCGATCCCCAAGGCCCCTGGGGCGCCCGCCTGGGTGCGCTCTACGCCAGTGCCCTGACGGACACCAGCGCGGCCTATGCCGACCACGTTCGCCAGGCGGTGGCGGCCGCCATAGACCCGGAGTTGCTGGCCAACGTCCACCATCGCAAGCCCGCCGATGGCTCCATCGAAGCGCTGGCTCAACAGGCCATCGTCTCCTATAGTCAGGGTGACCCGGCCGGTTTCGATACAGCCCGCAAGAGCGCCCTGGAAGTCACCCGCAAGGCGCCAGGCATGGACAAGGATTCCGACGCCGGGACCGCGCTCTACCAGGCCGACATGCTGCTCGGGCTACTCGCCGCGCGCGATCACGATCGCAAAGCCGCGCTGAAATATTTGCAGGATGCCGCCGGCGCGCCGGTTACCGAGGACCTGGCCTACTTTGATCAGCCCATCACCTACCCCTTGCTGTCCTGGCTCCTGAAAGACGGCGAACGCGACTCCGTCATTCGGTTCCTGGAGCAGTTCGCCAAAACTTCATCGGTGGATCGCGCGCAATTGCTGGAATCCGCCGCCCTCATCCGCAAAGGCCAGAAGCCGGTCTGGTATCCTACGGAGCCGCCATCGTGAGCAGCTTTCGCCCGCCGAGCGCCACCCGGAACCCGTAGATTGCGATCAGCCCCGTCAGCACCAGCGGCAGCATTCCCGTGCTGGCGTACCACAGGCTGAAATCCAGCGTGCGCGGAATCCCGATGATGAAGTCGTAGAGCAGGTCGGACACCATGCCCACTAGCAGCCCGTAGCGCATCAGCAGGAATGCGTTGATCGCCGCCATCAGCGCGTACAGAGGGATGTCCGTGCGCGGATAACCTGTGCCGCTGCTGTTCAGGGCGGCCAACAGCGCAATAAAGACCCCCATCGACAGCCATTGATTCCGCAGCACAATGCGAATCAGAAAAAGCAACAGCAGACCGAAGATCGGATCGAACAGCGATCCGGTGAAAGAGGTCAAAGCGCCCGCCATCGCCTGGCGAATTCCCAGCAGGGGATATAGATATGCGAAGACCGGCTCACCGCCGGGCCCGTGCAACGCCAGTTGCAGCAGTTTCATGGCGGCCAGCAGGCAGGCGAAAATCACCCCCACCAGAATCGACTGTCCCACCAGCGGGTCGCGAATTCCGTGAGTCGTGAGCCGGCTCCAGCTAATCATTGTCTGCGGCCAGCGCTTGCGCACCCACGGTTCCAGCGCCAGATAAAAAGCCCCCAGGGCGATCGCGTTCAGGAAGCAGTTCGCCGTGATGACCCACACCACCGTAAACTCCGCGCTCGTCGCGGAATGATTCGCCTGCAACAGCGATGCCGCGGACGAACACATAAAATAGATCAACCCCAGTTTGGTGGCGCCGCGGATATCGCCTTTCGCCGTCCGCACATTGTGCCACGCAAACACGCAGGCCACTGCGAACGCCAGAAACTTCACAAACACCAGGGCAAGCGCCTCTCCCCCGGTAGAGGAAGAGTCGCGCACGGCAGCGCTCCACGGCCCCACAATCTGAAAAAACACCGGTCGCCCGCGCCACGCCGCGGCTTCCACGCGCAGCCTTGCTCCACTCTGCGAGTCGGTCCCCGTCCACGCGGCCCGGGAGTCGAAAGGCGCCAGCGGACTCCACTCCGGTTTGGCCTCCCGGAAGGTTCCCTGGTCCAATCCCGCTGCCTGAAACAGGCGCGCCCAATCGAACGCCGGCGCTGCCCCGGAATCCGCCTCCACCTGTCGGGGCACGGCTTCCAATTTTTCGAGCCGCCCTTGTGCGTCGGTAAAAATCCGCAGCATCCCCGATCGCACCAGCGGCGGATCCCATTCCGTTACCGCCGTATTCGTGCGATAAACCGCCTGCAGCGAGTCGGGGCTTTGCCGGTACCAGAACACGATCAGTGGAGCCTCTCGCAAAGCGGCGCCCTGCCATCGCGCCGCCCCGTCCTTCCGGCGATTCAAATACCGGAGATATTCGCCGTTGTAATCCAGTCCCCAGGCCGTGCCGCCGGGCTTCGCCGTATAACCCAGGCCGCGCAGCAGGTTCCGCGCGTTTACCGCCAGGGCGTCCGGCGGAACGTCCATTGGAACCTTCTCGGTTATGAAAAATCGCACGCCGAAGATGGCGATGAGCCCCGTTCCAAGCAGCGCGGCCGCCAGCAGAGCGACGGCGCGCACCGGATTCATGCCTTCCGTTTCGCCGGCGGCCGCCACCAGTTCCGGGGACGGCGTTTCGCCCGCGGCCAGAGCAGCCTCCAGGGGATCTCCGCCTGGCAGCGCGGCGGCAATGGCCATGGCGGAAGCAGGCCGCAGGCGCGGATCGCTCTGTAGGCAGCGCAGTACGATCCGCTCCACGGCCGGGTCCAGATCCTTCGCTACCGAGGTGATGCTGGCCGGCGCGGCGCGCTCCTGCATTTCCATCAACTCCACCAGCGAAGCAGCTTCGAAGGCTCGCCTGCCGGTGAACAGCTCATATAGCACCAGTCCCAGCGCGTAGAGGTCGCTCCGCGGCGTCACCCCGGTGCCCGCCAGTTGCTCCGGAGACATGTAGGCCGGGGTGCCGCTGCGCGCGTCGCCCTGCAACTGCTCCGTGAGCCCGGCGAGCCCGAAATCCATGATGATGACTTGGCCGCGGCTGTCCACCATCACATTGGCCGGCTTCAGGTCGCGATGCAAAACGTTCTTCTCGTGCGCCGCCCCCAGACCCGCGCACAGCTTGCGCGCAATCTCGACGGCCTTATCGGCAGGCAGGCGTCCAATGCGGCGGAGCAGGGAAGACAGATCCTCTCCGTCCACATATTCCATGGAAATGAAGTGCAGTCCGTCGATCTGGCCGATGTCGTATACCCGGCACACATTGGGATGCGTCACCTGCCGGGCCATGCGCACTTCGTTATAAAAGCGGGCCAGCGCGCGATCGTCGCGAGCGGCGGCCTCGGGGAGGAATTTCAGGGCCACCGCCTGTCCCAACGTCAAATCGGTGGCGCGGTAAACTTCGCCCATGCCCCCGCGGCCCAGCAGTCCGGCTACCCGGTACCTCCCGGCAATCATAGTGCCCGGAAGGAAGCGGCCCTCATCAACGGCGCTGGACGAGGTCAGGCGCGGAACTGAGGCCGGCGCTGCCGCTACGATTGCCACAGTTTCGGCGGACGTGGCGTCCAGAGCGGCCGCGCACCACGAACAGAACCGGCCGTTCTGGTCCGATTCCCGCGAGCAGGAAGGGCAACGCACCATGAGGATTGACACATTGTAGGCCAGGGCTTCCGGCCTGTCCAGGAGGGCGACCCCCAAAAGGAGTATTCCCCAGCGGCACTGGAGTACGAAGAATTCCCCCCAGTCGTACGGCTTACCCCAATTTGTGTTTGCCAAACCGGCGTAGGTTTGTTGTACACTGAAACTGACGTATATTGCGATTGTCTCTGATCTTCATTCCGATTCCCGACGCGAGATCTTTCGCGGTCATCCGGCCTTGGCCTGTCCACCCACGCAATTTTTCTTCTCAACGCAAAATCAAAAATGTATCCAGGTAGAAACTTTCCTCCTCGCAGGCAGAATCGCCGAGAGAACGTGAACGAGAGCATTCGTGCGCGGGAAGTGCGCGCGGTGTTTCCCGACGGAACTACGGAAGTCATGCCCACTGCCGCCGCCCTGCGCCGCGCGCAGGAATTGGGGCTGGATCTCGTATTGGTGGCGCCTACGGCCGTCCCGCCGGTGGCCAAAGCCGTGGATTTCGGCCATTACACCTACGAGATGAAGAAGAAACAGCATGATGCCAAGAAGAAACAGCACGTGGTCCAGGTGAAGGAACTGAAGTTCCGCCCCAACACAGACGATCACGACTACGACTTCAAAAAGGCTCATGCGATCCGTTTTCTCCAGGAGGGCAACCGCGTTAAGGCCGTTGTCCAGTTCCGCGGCCGCGAAATCGCTCACGCCGACCTTGGCAAAAAACTTCTCATGCGCTTCGCCGCCGATCTGACTACTTATGGCAGCGTGGAAAGTCAGCCCCGGCTGGAAGGCCGCAACGCCCACATTCTGATCAGTCCCGTAAAAGCCGCCGGCAAGCCCGTTGCGGGCGAAAAAGCCCCGCCGGCGCCGCCCCACTCTGCGTCGTAAAGCTGTGGGACTTCCCATACAGTACCGGAAACTGTGCAATCGCTGCGTATGCACGGCGCGTGCTAACATGCGAGAAGTCCTGCCGGTTGCCGCTGAATATGTATAACGCTTTCTTCGGCTTTACCCAAAACCCGTTCAACATGAGCCCGGATCCGGCGTTTCTCTACCGGAGCGTGCAGCACGAAGAGGCGCTGGCCAACCTGATCTACGGGGTGCAGAGCCGCAAGGGTTTTATCCTCCTGACGGGGGAAGTCGGTACCGGCAAAACCACCATGCTGGAATGCCTCCGGGATTTTTTGAGCGCGCAACAAATTGCCTTCGCATCGCTGTTTAATTCCCGCCTCAGCGTGGATCAATTCTTTGAGATGCTCTCGTACGATCTGGACCTTCGTTGTAATCGCCACTCCAAGACCGAGGTGCTTCTTTCCCTGAATGGAATGTTGCTGGAACGTGCCTCGGCCGGCCGCACAACGGTCCTGATTGTAGACGAGGCCCACAACCTGGAATGGGATGTCCTGGAAGAAATTCGGCTCCTGGGCAACATGGAAAACCGGCGCGGCAAACTGCTGCAGATCATACTGGCCGGCCAGCAGGAACTTGATCGTAAGATGGAAGCTCCGGAATTCCGCCAACTGAAACAGCGCATTGCGCTGCGATGCACCCTTCGCGGTTTCGATTTCGCCGAAACAGCCGCGTACATCAATTCGCGCATGGCACGAGCCGGAGCCGGCACCAGGGAGCAGACCATCATTCCCGTGCCGATTATCAAGGAAATCCAGCGTCGTTCTCAGGGAATCCCTCGATTGATCAATGCAATCTGCGATAACCTCCTGCTGACTGCTTTCGCCATGGAGACGAAGACCGCCAGCCTGGAGATGCTCGATGAAGTGACCGGCGATATGCGGCTCGACTACTCGCAAGAGCCTGCATTTCCGGTGGATGACGGATTTGCCGGACGCAGTTTTCGGCGTACCAGAGTTCCATAACCATTTGCATAGCATCTGTATAGGGTCTTTACCTCTACCCGCGAACGGACGATTCATCACCCAATAGTACTAGCTGTTCCCTGACGTCTGGCTATTTTTGCGGGCGTCAATAGGATAAACTTCGGGATTAGAGAAGCTAGGACCAAGGTTTAAGCTGTCTCGGGCCGATGAGGCAAGGTTCCATCTTGTCTAGACCCCGTTTGAGTCCGATAAAAAAAGGAGTTTACAAATCAAAATGCGAAGATTCTTCGAAAACAAACTCGCCGTCGCCGCGATCCTCTCCCTCTTCCTGCTGGCTTCCGCCTGGAACGCAGTCAGCGGAGCCGCTCCCGTAGCGGGCCCCGCCCTGCTGCCTCAGGATGTTGTTGCTGTGGCTCACGGCCCGCTGCTGCCTCCCGACCCGTGGGACATGGGCGGCCTGAAGGTTGCTCACGGCCCGCTGCTGCCTCCCGATCCGTGGGACATGGGCGGTCTGAAGGTCGCGCACGGTCCGCTGCTGCCTCCCGATCCGTGGGACATGGGCGGTCTGAAAGTGGCGCACGGTCCGCTGCTGCCTCCCGATCCGTGGGACATGGGCGGTCTGAAGGTCGCGCACGGTC
>JARLGM010000246.1 GCA_031292755.1 Candidatus Sulfopaludibacter sp. | reverse complement strand
TCGAGGGCCTCAATAACAAGATCCGAGTGGTGACCAGACGATCCTACGGCTTTCGCACCTTCGACGCCATGGAAATCGCCCTGTATCACAACCTTGGCCGACTCCCCGAACCAGAATCTACCCACAGATTCTGCTGAGGAGGCGTATATCCATCTGGTACCTTCTGGAAGTACGCACATTTTTGTAAGGCCGGAGGGCTCTTGAAGAACCATCACGGTTGCCCCGTGCAGGGAACCATCAATGCCGTCAGCGGCAAATGGAAAATCCTGGCCATCTGGCATTTGGGCTTCAGTCCACAACGCTTTGCCCAACTTCGCCACCTTCTGCCCGGCGTCAGCGAAAAAGTCCTGACTGCTCAGCTTCGTCAGCTCGAAGCCGACGGCATCGTCAGCCGCGAGATTACGAACTCGTCGCCGCCCCAAGTCACCTACTCGCTAACCCGTGCCGGCAGGGAACTCATCGAGCCCATGAGTGTCCTCTGCGCCTGGGGCACGCGCCACCTCGGCATTCAGCCGAACCTGCCAAGTTACCCCAAAGCGCAAAATTAGGGCGTCCCAGAGGTCTTTCCCATAGCCTTCAGAACTGCGGGCAAAAGCACTGGCGAGACGCCGCAAGGCGCGCCTGGGCGAAGCCCTCATCGCCCCGAGTTGCATCGATCCAGGGCTTCCTCTCCTCACGCGAGATCGGGATTTCCTCGCCTTCGCCGGTGCGACCGGACCGTCCGCCGCCGGACGTGCGAAACTGAAGCCGTGACGCTGGCCGCGATTTCCGCCGTTGTCCTTCTCGCTTCGCCTCTCCGGGCCCAGGCTCCCACCGCCGAGGCACAGAAGCAGGCCATCGAAAATGTTCGCAAAGCCGCCATCAGCTACTCCGCGGGACTGCCCGATTTCCTCTGCGCCGAAACCGTGAGGCGCTATCGCAACTCCACCAGCGTCCCCGAGTGGACCCTCATGGACACCCTCACCGTCCAGCTCTCCTACTACGACCATCGCGAGGAGTACAAACTGCTCCAGGTGAATGGCCAGAAAACCAAGCTGCGCTTTGACGAAGCCGGCGGATCGGTTTCCCAGGGTGAATTCGGCAGCATGTTGCAGGAAGTGTTCGCCCCCGCCGCCGAAGCCTCGTTTGCCTGGGGTAGCAGCAGCACCTTGCGAGGGCGCGAGGTCCAGGTGTTCCGCTACTCGGTGAGCGCGGCCAAAGCCAACTACCAGTTGAGCTTCAACTCCAACGACCGGCGCTACTCCGCCGCCGCCGGGCGCCACGGCCAGGTCTACGTTGCGGCCGGCGGCCAGATCCTGCGCATCACTTCGGAAGCGGACAACCTGCCTGACAGCTTCCCCATCAACAAACTCCATGCCACCCTGGACTACGACGTCACCGGCATCGGCGGCCGTTCTTTCCTGGTGCCTCACTCCGCGCTGGTGGAAATGCAGGCCGGCGTTTTGGGTTCGAAAAACGAAATCGAGTTCCGCGATTACCGCAAATTCTCCGCGGACGCGGGAATCAACTTTGACACTCAAATTAAGAAGTAAGCGGGTTCATGGCGATTGTCATCGCCCTTTTACAGGGCTGCTATAATATCAAACAGATGGTTTTTGCCCCGCCCGCGCAAGCGGGTTGTCGAAGTAACGCTTCGTCCCCATCCAAACGAACTTTTTTGTCCCTGTTTTACCGGAGGTACCCAGCACCCACTCAATGAAAGCTAGCGTGCGTATTAACCGAGGCGTCGAAAGCCTGTTTGGCACCCGAGACGAGAATATCCGGTTGATCGAATCCGGCCTGTGTGTCCACACGCAACTGGTCGATAACAACCTGGAAATCGAAGGCGAAGCGGACCGGGTCTCCCGGGCGGAGAATATCCTGGAAGACTATAACACCCTGGTCCGCGAAGGCCACGTCTTCAACAACGGCGATCTGAACAGTTACCTGCGCGTCGTCACCAACGATCCCGAAGTGTCGCTGCGCGCACTGGTGAATAGCGGCAAGTCCCGTAATTTCGGCAAAAAGATACTGGCGCCGAAATCCGTCAATCAGCGCCGCTACCTGGAAGCCATCGAGCGTAATGACATGGTATTCGGCATCGGGCCCGCCGGAACCGGCAAGACCTACCTCGCTGTCGCCATGGCTATCAGTGCGCTGATCAACAAGCAGGTGGCGCGCATCATCCTCACGCGTCCCGCGGTGGAAGCCGGCGAGCGCCTCGGCTTTCTGCCCGGCACTTTGCAGGAGAAGGTGGATCCGTATCTGCGCCCGCTGTACGACGCCCTCTACGATATGCTCGACAATGAACGCGTGGAGAAACTGCTGGAGCGCAACGTGATTGAAGTCGCGCCTATCGCCTTCATGCGCGGACGTACGCTGAATGACAGCTTCATCATTCTGGACGAAGCCCAGAACAGCACGGCCGAGCAGATGAAGATGGTGCTCACGCGCCAGGGCTTCAATTCCAAGATGGTGGTGAATGGTGACATTACGCAGATCGATCTGCCCACCGGACGCCGCAGCGGCCTGATGGATGCGGTGGAAGTGCTCAAGGGTGTGGAAGGCATCAGCTTCGTGCAGTTCGACGAAAAAGACGTGGTGCGTCACAGCCTGGTACAGCGCATTGTTAAAGCCTATGAGCGGTACAACGAAGCCACCGGCGCGGCCCGGCAGTTGACTCTGAAATTAAACGATCCGGAACCGGTGGCGGCACCCGTTCCGGCGGCATCGGAAACTGCTCCGCAGGCCTGAGCCGGCGCCATGTCCTCTCCAGAAGGCAGTACGGTCACATTTCGCCGCGTTCCGGCGAGTCTGCGCCGCCGCTCCATTGAGAATTTTGCGCGCAAGCTCGAAGTGGATGTCGCCCGCAACCGGCCGTTCGACATCCTCATCACCGGGGATGCCGAATTGCGGCGCCTGAATCGCAATTTCCTGGGCCACGACTACGCCACCGACGTACTCTCGTTCCCGAAAGCAGAACCATCGCCGGGACAGACTACTCTGTCCCAAGGCGCCGCTTTTGCGCCGCGTGGACAGAGCGGTCTGTCCCTGACCGAACTCCCTTCTCTCGGCGACCTGGCCATCTCCCTGGCCCGCGCCCGCGCGCAAGCCCGCCAGTTCGGCCATTCCACCGAACAGGAAATCCAGATCCTGATGCTGCATGGCCTGCTTCACCTTTTAGGCTTCGATCACGAGACCGATAACGGACGCATGGCCCGCGCGGAAAAGCGGTGGCGCACCCGTTTGGGCCTGCCCGGCGGCCTCATCGAGCGGGTTCGGAAATGATGCTGGCCGTCACACTCGCGGCGCTGCTGGCCGTGCCTCTTCTGGGGCTCGCCACTTTCGTGCAGTTGCTCTACCTGGAAAGCCTCCGCCTGCGCACGCGAGACTTGCCCGCGCTCAAGTTTTTCAAAGACACCCTGGAAGACAAACTCGGCCTGAAGACCGAGGACGGCGCCGGCACGTTTTCTCTCATCAAGCACACCATCATGGTGCTCATGGGCGTCTTCTACCTGGCATGGATGGCCGACGGCAATCCGTGGAATGCCGCCAGTTTCTGGCAAGCCGTACTGGCCGCCTGGCTCTCCATGGTCGCCATCTCCTACGCTCTGCCGCAGGTTCTGTACCGCCGCACCGCCGGCCGCTGGCTTTTGCCGCTGGTTCCGCTGCTGCGCGGCCTGGCCCTGCTGGCGCGGCCCCTGGTAGCGACGATGTCCTTTTTCCAGTCGCTCATCGACTTGGCTGACGATCAGGGCGACGCCGAAGAGGAGCCCACCAGCGCCGAGAACATCGAAGCCCTCATTTCCGCCGGCACCGAAGAGGGGCTCATCGAAGAGGAAGACCGCGAGTTGATCCAGGGCGTAGTCGAGTTCGGCGACAAAGTGGTGCGCGAAGTCATGACGCCGCGGCCCAATATCGTGGCCATCTCCGTGGATGCCACGCTGGAAGAACTGCGACAGATGGTCATTACTGAACAGTACTCGCGCATTCCCGTCTACGAAAGGTCCATCGACCAGGTGCTGGGCTTTGTTCACGTGCGCGATATGTTCGAGCTGGAAGAGGATGAGCGCGCCAGCCGCACCGTTCGCGAACTGGTGCGCCCCATGCTGTTCGTCCCCGAGACCAAACCGGTCAACGACCTGATGCGCCAGATGCAGCAGGAGAACACCCACATGGTGATCGTGGTCGATGAGTATGGCAACACCGCGGGATTGGCCACCATGGAAGACCTGCTGGAGGTCATCATCGGCGAAATTCGCGACGAGCACGAGCCCTCCAGCGACGTGACCGAGGACGGCCACGGCGGCTATATCGTCTCCGGCAATTTTGACCTGGATCGCGTCGCCGGCCTGGTCCGGAATTTCCACCGTGAAGAGGACATCGAATCCACCACCGTGGGCGGCCTGGTCAGCGAGTGGCTGGGACGCGTGCCGAAGTCCGGCGAATTCGTGGACCGCGACGGCATCCGCGTCGAAGTGCTGGCCAGCGATGAATTAAGAGTGGAGAAGGTGCGCATCAGTAAGTCGCAGACGGTTGCTCATGAGTGAAAAATTCAAGTCGGGATTCGTATCGCTGATCGGCCTGCCGAACGCCGGAAAATCCACGCTGCTCAATGCGCTGGTGGGCCAGAAGGTCGCAATCGTCGCGGATAAGCCGCAAACCACCCGCACCTCCATTCAGGGCGTGGTCACCCTGCCGGACGCCCAGATTGTCTTTGTCGATACACCCGGCATTCATAAGGCGGATACGCCGCTGAACAAACGGCTCATGCAGACGGTGCGCAATTCGCTCGAAGAGCGCGACCTGCTGTTGTTCGTTGCCGACGCCGCGCTGCCGTTCGGCGAACAGGACCGCCGCGCGCTGGACTTGGCCGGCAAGACCGGAACGCCCGTAATCCTGGTGCTCAACAAGATCGACCTGGTGAAAGACAAGGCCAAACTCCTCCCCATCATCGAAGAGTATCAACGCCATTTCACGTTCGCCGAGTACGTGCCCGTTTCCGCGGCGCGGAACAATGGCCTGGATGACCTGCGGCGCGTGATCCTGGCGCACCTGCCGGAAGGGCCTGCCTACTTTCCCGAAGACTACGTTACCGATCAGCCGGAGCGATTCCTTGCGGCCGAATTGATCCGCGAGAAAATTCTGCTGGCTACCCGGCAGGAAGTGCCCCATTCGGTCGCCGTGGCGGTGGACAAGTGGGAAGCAACACCAAACCTCACGCGCATCTTCGCCACCATCCGGGTGGAGCGCGACGGGCAGAAAGCCATCGTCATCGGCAGCAAGGGCGCCATGCTGAAAAGAATCGGCACGCTGGCGCGCCAGGAAATGGAACGTCTGTTCGGAATCAGGATCTATCTGGATCTGCATGTCCGTGTGCAGCCCGGTTGGCGCGACAAGGCCGCCTTCCTCAATACCCTGGACTGGCGTACAATGGCCGAAGAAGATGAGTAATAAAATTAGCGCTCTTATCCTGGCACTCTTGCTGTTCGCAGGGGTGTGTTTTGCGGCGTCAAAACAAATCAGCGACGACACCCTTGTCGATCAGGTGCGCCTTAAACTCTCCGGCGATCCCATCGCCAAGGGCGGGGCATTCTCGGTGGACTGCAAGAATGGCGTCGTAACCATTGAGGGCAAGGCCGAAAACAACCAGCAGAGGGACCGCGCCACCCTGGTCACCAAGAAAGTGAAGGGTGTGAAGCAGGTGATCAACAACCTCACTATCGGCGATAAGAAATCGGGTAAATGAACCGGGCTTTCCGATTCTGCTGCACCGGCATGGCGCTGGTGCTCCTGCTTGGCGCTCAGGAATACAAGCTGGATAAGGTCGAACTGGCGGCGCGCGGATATACCTTCACGGAAGGCGCCGCATGGAATGCCAAAGAAGGCTACCTGATCTTCAGTGACACGCCCACCGACAGGCTCCTGAAGTGGATTCCCGGACACGACGTGGAAGTGTACCGTACGGATGCGCACGGACCCTGCGGCAATGCGTTCGACACCCAGGCGCGCCTCTACACCTGCGAGACCCGGACCCGCCGCGTGACCCGCACCGATAAGAACGGCAAGATTGAAGTGCTGGCGGAAGACTGGGAAGGCAGGAAGCTGAACGCGCCTGCCCACGTGGTGGTGAGTCGCAACGATCACGTTTACTTCACCGACCCCGCCTTCGGCGCGCAGAGCGACCACCGCGATCTGGATTTCTACGGCGTCTATCACATCCCGCCAAAAGGCCCGATGAAACTGGCGGCCAAACTTGCGACTCGCCCCAATGGCATCGCGCTCTCGCCCAGCGGCAAGATTCTCTACGTCAGCAATTCCGACGAGCACAACGTCCGCGCCTATGATCTGGACCACAACGGCGATACCACTGGCGAGCGTGTGCTCATCTCCGGAATCGCAGCGGTGCCCGGCGCCATTACGGTGGACGAGAAAGGCTACCTGTTCATCGCCGCCAGAAGCGTTTCCATCTACAGCCCGGAGGGCAAGCCCCTTCCCGGCTTCCAGACCAAGGATTTCGTTTCCAGTTGCGTCTTCGGCGAGGCCGATATGAAGAGCCTCTTGATTACCGCTCGCGGCAATCTGTACCGCGCCCGCTTCGAAGAAAAGGAAGCTAAGTGAGCGGTGAGACGGACGATCGCCGCTACCCCAGGCACCCGCTGGTGGGCGTGGGCGCCATCATGTTGCGGCGCGACCGCATTCTGATGGCGCAGCGCGGCAAGGAACCGCTGAAGGGCTGGTGGTCCCTGCCCGGCGGTGCGCTGGAAACCGGCGAATCGCTGGCCGATGGAGTCCGCCGCGAAGTCCGCGAAGAGACCGGCCTCGAAATTGAGCCCCTCGGTGTACTGGAAATCTTCGAGCGCATCCTGCGCGACCAGGATGGCACGCCCGAGTATCACTATGTCCTCATCGATTATGTGTGCCGCGTCACCGGGGGCACGCTCTTCCCGGGTGACGACGTCTGCGCGGTCGACTGGGTGCGCCGCGCCGACCTCCCCAACTTGCAGATCACCGAAGGAACTCTCGGCGTGATTGAAAAAGCCTTCCGCCAGCGCCGACAATATAAATAACTTGAGAACCAGTGCCGAGGTCTTGGAATTCGAACCGCTGCGGCGGCTGTTAGGCCGTTACGTTTCCAGCCCCGCGGGCCGCCGCGAGTTGGAGAAACTCGCGCCCCATGCCGACCTGGCTCGGCTTACCGAAGACCTGGAAGAGGCCGGGGAAGCGGTGGAGTATCTGCGCCTGGCTACCCGTCCCCAGCCCGCCACGCGCGGCGCCGCCATCCGTGTGGACTTCGGCGGCCTTCCCGACCTCGAAGCCGCCGTCAACAAACTGCACATCGAAGGCGCCAGCCTGGAGCCCAAGGAGATCTTCGACCTTTTCCAGATTCTGGATCGCGCCGCCGACGCCAAAAGCGTCCTCACCGCCGCCGCCGGACGCTTCGCCCGGCTGGGCCGCCGCGCGCAAACCATCGGCGATTTTCGCGGCCTGCTGCAAGACCTGGACGGCAAGATCCTGCCCGATGGC
>JARLGM010000245.1 GCA_031292755.1 Candidatus Sulfopaludibacter sp. | reverse complement strand
TGCCACGCCCTGGGCCGCGATCCGCCTCAAGAACGGCAACACCCTGATTACCGACGAAAAAGATATTCTCACGCGGGAGGTCAATCCAAGGAAGGAGACCGTCTGGGAACTCAAACCGGGCGACCTTCCGGAGGCGTACCGGTTTATCAACACACAGAGTTGCACCCGCCTGGCAAACGGCAACACCATCATCTGCTCCCGAGGCGGCGACGGGAAAGGCCCC
Organism: Candidatus Sulfopaludibacter sp.; assembly: GCA_031292755.1. Taxonomy (GTDB): domain Bacteria; phylum Acidobacteriota; class Terriglobia; order Bryobacterales; family Bryobacteraceae; genus Sulfopaludibacter. The sequence goes on along the minus strand of JARLGM010000245.1, from coordinate 7,490 downwards.
CAATTGGTTGAAGTCACGCCGGACAAGAAGGTTGTCTGGGTCCTTCGGGACTGGGCGAACTTCGGTCCGGCAACCGCCGTGCAGATTCTGGACGACCCCGGCGTTCCGGAAAAGCCGGGCGATTCGCAACATTGACCGGGCGCGAGATACTCCGCTCCTGCAAGAAAGGAACCTACCATGCTGAAGCCGATCGCATTTACGGCATTGGCCGCGGTGCTTGCCGCGGCGACACTCCGCGCGCAGCAGCAGCCTTATCGATTCCAGAACCCGAATCTGCCCGTCGAACAGAGGGTCGATAACCTGATTTCCCTGATGACCTTGGACGAGAAGATCGGGATGCTGGGGCAAGTCCAGCCCGCCCTCCCGCGGTTGGGGATCAAGTCCTTCACGAATTGGACCGAAGGACTGCACGGTTTGGGTTGGGTGCGGGGCGGCAGCGTCACAGCCACCACCTTTCCGCAGTCAGTAGGGCTAGGCGGAACGTGGAACCCCGAGATCCTTCGCCAGGCGGGAGCCGTTGAAGGTTATGAAGCCCGCGTCTATTTCAAGAAGTACGATGGTGTTCGCGTAGGCCTGGCCATCCGCGCGCCCAACGTGGACCTGGCAAGGGATCCACGGTGGGGCCGCACCGAAGAGTCGTTCGGAGAAGACCCCTACTTCGTCGGGAAGATGAGTGTTGGTTACATCAAGGGGTTGCAGGGCGACGACCCGAGGTACCTGCTTTCCGCCTCCACCATGAAGCATTTTCTCGCCAACAGCAATGAGGATGGCCGGACACGATCCTCGTCAGATTTCGACGAACGGAACCTTCGGGAATACTACCTGGTGCCCTTCCAGATGGGCATCGTTGAAGGGAATGCGCAATCGTTCATGGCGTCGTACAATGCCGTCAACAAAATCCCGGACACCGTATCTCCGTTCATCAGAGAGATCGCCGAAAAGGAATGGAAATTCGACGGCATGGTGTGCACGGATGCCGGCTCGCTTCCCAACCTCACGCGCCAGTTCCACTATTACCCGGACGCCACCGCCGCCGTAGTGGGCTGCATCAAAGCGGGCATCACCGTGTTTCTCGATCAATATTCCACACCGCTGAGGGACGCCCTGGAAAAGAAACTGCTTACCGAAGCGGATATCGACCGCAACATCCGGGGCAATATCCGGATGCGCATCCGGCTGGGCGAATTCGACCCTCCCGAACTGTCTCCCTATAACAAGATTGCCGGGACCGAAGAGCCCTGGTACGGGGAGAAGAATATGGCGCTGGCCCGCAAGGTCACGCAGGAATCCATCGTTCTGCTCAAGAACAACGGCACGCTCCTGCCGCTGGACAAAAGCAAACTCCACTCCGTCGCGGTGATCGGCCCTCTCGCCAACGACGTTCTGATCGACTGGTACGCCGGGATGCCGCCCTATACCGTGACCCCGCTGGAAGGAATCCGCAACAAGGTCGGATCCAGTGTCCGGGTGCGCTTTACACCCGACGACAACAATGGCAACGCCGCCAATCTCGCTGCGGAATCCGACGTGGCAATCGTCTTCGCGGGCAATCATCCCACCTGCAACGCGCGGTTCGGGCAATGCGCGCTGCCTGGCGAGGGCAAGGAAGCCGTGGATCGCAAGGCCATTGACCTGGACCCGGCGCAACTCAACCTGATCCGGCGGGTGAAGGCGGCCAACGCCAGGACCATTGTGGTGCTGATTTCAAGCTTCCCTTACGCCATCGGTTGGGTTCAGGACAACGTCCCCGCGATTCTGCATATGGCGCACTCCAGCCAGGAAGAAGGCAATGCGTTGGCCGATGTGCTGTTTGGCGACTACAATCCGGCCGGGAGGCTGGTGGCCACGTGGGTCAAGTCGGTGGACGATTTGCCGCCCATGATGGACTACGACATCCGCAAAGGCCGCACTTATCTGTACTTCAAAGGGCAGCCCTTGTACCCGTTCGGATTTGGTCTGAGCTACACGACGTTCGCGTATTCGAACCTGCGCACTTCCGGCGATTCGGTCAGTTCCACGGGTGAGATCGCGGTCAGTGTGGATGTCAGGAATACGGGTAGCCGCGCCGGCGATGAGGTGGTGCAACTGTATGTCAAGCGGCTCAATTCGGCGGTGGATCGGCCCCTAAAGGAACTGCGCGGATTTCAGCGCATCACGCTCGGGCCGAACGAGACGCGGACCGTCCGGATGCCGCTGCACGGCGCCGACCTGACCTACTGGGACGCGGGCAAGCAAACTTTCGTGGTGGAACCCGGCAAAGTCAGCCTCCTGGTGGGTGCCTCTTCCGCGGACGTGCGCCTGGAGAGAACCATCGAAGTGAAAGAGAAATGAAATCGAAGCAACTGTCGAGTCAGTAAGTCGCCACCGAGACGCGCAGCACCAAAGGCTCGGCGCCGAAATTGAGGCCCCAGTCGGTCTCGTCGCCGTTCCAGATGCGGAGAAACTGAAAAGCGCCATTCTCGTACGCGCCTTCTTCGACGCGCAGAAACTGGCGGTGCTTGTCGGTATCGGCCGGGCGAAAGTCCACGCGGCAATGCAGGCCCGTCACCAGAAATTGGTTGTTCTTCAACTGTGCGACCAGAACGCGCCCGATGGGCTCAGGGTTGCCGGCGGCGCGATTGTTGCGCGCCGCGCCATAAGAGACCACGGCATTCCACGCGCCGAACGCAAGGTTCTGCGTCACTTTGCCCTTCTCTTCGGCTACCGCCTGCAGCTTGCCTTCGAAATTGAGGCGGGCCACGTCGCGCGCCATCGGTCCGATCAGGCGATAGTTCAGTGCCGTGGGCGCGAGGGATTCCGGAGTGTTGCGCGTGGTCGTGTAATCCATGCCGAACGGCGAGTATCCGATCGCCTGAAGCCCCAACGCGGAGAAGAAGAAGCGGGTGTTGCCCGGGCCGCTGCTGGTTTCGGGCACGAAGAGAGGATTATCGTCGCGGTGGTACAGTTCCAAAACCTTGAGATACGCGGCGGGGTCGTTCTGATAGATGTCGGGCGCCACAACGTCCAACGCCGGCGCCGCCACTTTCCAGATAGGAATCACATTGTCCGTGGGGCCGCCGCTTTCGTAACTGCCGGGCGCTCCCGGCTTGAGAGGATCGCGCAGCGCCGCATTGGCATACATCGGCAGCGGGTAGACAGCCTTCCCGGCCGCGGCCACCTGGCCCACGTACTTGGCCACCGACCACGCGTGGAAGCAGACTTCAGCCTCGGGGCCGAAAGCCTCCTGCCAGTTGCCGGGTGACGCGCGCATGACGCTGACAACATCGGCCGGCACGGGCGATTCGAAGAGCTTTTGGGCCACCGGAGAATAGTCGCGGACGCTGCCCCACGTTCCAGGCTCGTTTTCCACCTGAACCATGATTACGGTGCGCTGCGGGTCCGCTTCTTTCAGATGGCGCATGAACGCAGTGAACGCTTTCTTGTCCGCTTCCAGAGAAGCCGCGGCGTAGGGCGATGGCGAATCCACCGCGCGTCCGTTTTTATCCACCATGTGCGGATAGCGCTCGGGAGCGAGTTTCATCCATTCCGGCATGTAATGCTGGCTGCCGTTTTTCCACGTTCCGAACCAGAGCAGCACGAGACGGAGATCGTGCTGGCGCGCGCCGGCCAGCAGCGCGTCGACCACCGTGTAGTCGAATTGCCCCTGCCGCGGTTCCAACTGTTCCCAATAGACCGGGATCTCGAGCGTGTTGACGTGCAGAGCCTCCATGGCGGGCCACACCTTGGGAAGCATGGCGGGCCAGCCACTGGAATTGTGCGCCTGCGCGCCCAACATGAGATACGGCGCGCCGTCCACGAAGAGAGCGTAGCGCCCATCTTTCTTCACGATTTGAGGAAGCGGGCGATCCTTCACCTGGGCCGGCAGCGCAACAGCGGCGCACAGGGCCACCAGAACGATCTTCTTCATTTTTCCCTCACCGTAGATACGAAGGCGCCGTTGCGCAGCACGGCGTCCACGCGATGCAGCACATTGTCCGCGGGCTTGCAGACGAGGCCCTGCGCGGTCTGCGCCTTGTCGGCGAACACCACCATTTCGATATTCGACCAATCCATCTGCGCGGTGGATTGCGCCAGCTTGATGTGCGGAATCACCGCGCCGTCCCGCACCAGCATCACCACCGGGATCCGGCCCGCCTGAATATTGTGCCAGCCGCCGGAGTAGACCTTGCGATTCTGGTAGTCGATCCATTGTCCGGGCGGCAGGTAAACGTCGCGCGCGGATGTTCCAGCCTCCATCAGAGGCGCTACCAGGATGTCCGCGCCGAACAGGTACTCATCCTCCACCTGCCACGAGCCGGGGTCGCCCGGATACTCGATGAATAGCGCCCGGACCATGGGCAAACCGCGCTCGCTCGAATCCTTCGCCTGAGCGTAAACGTACGGCATGAGCCGGTACTTCATCTCATCGGCGCGGCGGAAATCGTCCATGAAGGCGGCGCTGTATTCCCATGGCTCTTTGGGTGGCGTACCGTGGCAGCGGCTGTGCGACGTGAGCATGCCGAACGGCATCCAGCGCCGGTAGAGTTCCTCGGGAGTTTTCGCCGCGAAGCCGCCGATGTCGTGACTCCAGAAGGTGAAGCCGCTCAGCCCCAGCGAAAGGCCGCCGCGGAGAGTCTCCGCCATGCCGGAATCCTGCGCCCCCGAGTCGCCGCCCCAATGCAGCGGGTAGCGCTGGCTGCCGGCCCAGGCGCTGCGCGCCCACATGATGTTTTCGCCGGTGACCTGCCTGGTGATTTCCGCCACCGCCTGGCTGTAGCGCAGGGGATAGAGATTGTGTTCGTAGAAACCGGTGCGACCGTTGGCGTACACTCCGGTGAGCGGCGCGGCCTCTCCGAAATCCACCTTGATGGCGCCTACTCCCAGTTTCAGAAGGCCGGCAATCTTGTCCTGGTACCACCGCACCGCGGCGGGATTGGTGAAGTCCAGCACGGCGTCTTCATAAGGCAGGTTGCCTTTGGCATCTTTCACCGCCAGCCCTTTCGCAAGAATCTCCGGGAATAGCGAGTTCTTCGGGACGAAATAGGGAAGCTGCCACAGCGAAATGTGGAAGCCGTCGCGTTTGAGATCGGCGATCATCTTCGCCGGGTCCCTGAAGCGCGTGGTGGAAAATTTGTAATCGCAGCGCCAGTCGTTTTCAAACCAGCCGGTATCCAGGTGGATGACGTCGCTGGGGATGCGGTTCTGGCGGAGTTTGGCGGCCACAGTGCGCGTCTCCTCTTCGGAGAAGTATGTGATGCGGCTCATCCACAGGCCGAACGACCAGAGCGGCGGCATGGACGCCCGCCCGGTGAGCGCGGTGTATTCGCCGAGAATCTCTTTGGGTGCGCCCAGGAACACGAACAGGTCGAGTTCATCGTCCCCCAACAGCAGCTCGTTGGTATTGCCGAACGACGCGCCGAAATCGAAGGTGACCGGCGCGGACGTGTGGACGAACATGCCGTACCCGCGGCTGCTCATAAAGAACGGGATGGGTTTGTACATCCGTCCGGTCTCGACGCCGTTGGCATCGTTAGCCCACAGCACCATCTTCTGGCCGCGCTTGTCGAGGCGCGTGAAGCTTTCCCCGCCTCCGAAGAGTTTTTCGCCGGGCGACAGCGAGAACACGGCAGCCAAGCTGCGCGAATAGTCGGACGTCCGCCGGATGAACGAGAAGGGCAGCACCGGGTCCAGTTGCGCGGCGTTATCCGTGGGGTGGTCGGTCCGCGTGAGCAACTTGCCTTGCGCATCCCGGAATTCGAGATGCCACGGGTTTTCCAGAATGGTCACAGAACCATGCAGGCTGGTATACCGGTAGCCTCCCGCAATTCCGGCAAGTTTCCACGAGGTATCCCGCGGCGGCTCACCCACCAGCATCGGCGATGGCGCCGCCGGTCCGACCCGCGTCCCGGTCGAAATGCGGAGGCGGACGGTCCTCGGCGAGACGAATTGAATGGAAAACGGCAGGGATGGGTTGATTTCGTACTCGTGCTCCGGAAACGTGATGCCATCGAAGGGTTTGAGCACGTTCTCCATGTTGCTGAACGCGATTCGTGGCGCCAGTTGATGGCGGGCCCATGTGAGGGAGCCGGCGCCGCTCGCCGGATCGAAACCCGCGAGTTTGTCCGCGACGAAGTAGGTGTTCCGGTACTCCCGGAAGTCCGCGCTGATATCCACCACGTCGTTCAACAGGCCGGGCGGCCGGTCCACTTGCCCTTGCAAACTCGGACCTGACCACATCGCCAGGCAGGTGCACGCAGCGAGGGTGAAACGACCGTTGTGAATCACCGGGAACTCCTCAGCAGGTCAATATACCAGACATCTCCATCCGATTTGGAGCTTACCTCGGGGCGTTACACGGACTTGGCGCTATGTAGCGGCCGCCCCCCGCCGTTCAATGGGCCGAACCGGCCTGCTTCTGCCACACCCGTAGCCGGTCCACGATTTGCTGCAACTGAGGATCCGGGGGTCCTCTCCAATCACCGACGCATTGTCGAACCGCAGACCCGCCTGGAACGAGTTGGAACATCCGGATGGCGGCGAAGCTCACCGCCATGGATTCTCTGATACTGAATCGGGAACGGAGACCGGCAGAAGCACCGAACGAGCCGAATCCAGGCGGAATCGCCAGAACCGCAAAATTCCGAGCCAATTCAGTAACAGCAAGAGTTTCTATTTCCAAGGCCGCGCGGGACCTTGCTTTTGGCCACAGTCGGGCCGCGCTCCCGCACGGGTGCCACGAAATTTTCGCCGCGCGGCGACGATATTATTCGATGTGCGTTATTTCCTGCAGTCTTGGCATAGATCCCCCTGGACCTCACCTGCCCTAAAATTCTTGCCACACTTTCGGCAGGTAGATGATGCAACGCTTCCGTAAGTTGGGTGAGCTTCTATTACAATCGATCCGGCCTTTAGGGCGTTACCTGCCGCAATGATGCCTTGTGAAACACCCGACAAATCGCGGATACGTGCGCCCGAGAAACTTCGGTGCTTGGCAAGAGTGACCCATTAGGGCTTGGTTGAAGTGACCCAGGCCGGGAACTGGACTGGGAAAAGAGATACGAGGCATCATCTACGCCGAAGGCGTGTTCGTTGGTTAGGCTGGAAGGACGAGCAGTATCATCCACGCCGCAGGCGTGCGGGGTGGTTTTCCATCATCCGCGCCGGAGGCGCGTTCACCGAGGTGGCGCGGTGCGTGCGAGCTTGTGCCGGAGATATTCGAAGTACTCCGGGCTGACGTGCGACGCCAGCACTTCCTCGATGACTTGCAGGAAATAGGGCAGCGAGCGAATCGTGCCCAGAGGCGGCGCTTCGGACGGCCGAATCAGGCGACGCGTGGCGGCCAGCACCAATGCATTTTCGATGACCTTCAGCGAAAGGCAGCGTAGATACAGTTGCGCCGCCAGCAGCCGGTCGGCACGACGCGCCGTCCCCATCGTGCCCGGCGTCTTGCGGTACGCCTCCAGCACCTGGCGAACATATTCTTCCTGGCCGTCCATGCTGGCGTCCTCAGC
>JARLGM010000244.1 GCA_031292755.1 Candidatus Sulfopaludibacter sp. | reverse complement strand
CCATCGGCACCTTTTTCGGGTACAACATCGCGCACTACACGGATTTCTACGAGGTCCGCAACCTGCTGGTATTGGGCCGCGTGCTCACCGGTGAAGGCGGCGACCTGATTCTTTCCGCAGCGCGCCAAGTCCTGCAACAGGAGTTCCCGGAAGTGGCCGAACGAATTCGCTTTCACATTCCAGACGAGAAGGAAAAGCGGCATGGGCAGGCCATTGCGGCCGCCAGTCTGCCGGCGATTCCGGTTCAGGAGAAAAAGTAATGAGATTTCATAATTCAAACGCGGACTTCTACGTTCCGGACGGTGCCGAAGAAGCGGCCGCCCTGTCCCGCACCACGCACCTGTGCATCTCGGCGCACCAGGACGATATCGAAATCATGGCGTACCACGGTGTCTCCGAATGCTTTGGGCGGAAGGATCAGTGGTTCACCGGCGTGGTGGTGACCAACGGCGCCGGCAGCCCGCGCACCGGCATCTACGGCGATTACACCGATGAAGAGATGCAGAAGGTGCGGCTGATCGAGCAGCGCAAGGCCGCCTACGTGGGCGATTACGCCTGCCAGATTCAGCTCGGGTTCACCAGTTCCCAGGTGAAGAGTCCCACCGAAACCGCCGTGGTGGAAGATCTGGCGCAGATCCTGCGTGCGGCGCAGCCTGAGTATGTCTACCTGCATAACCTGGCGGACAAGCACGACACGCACATTGGAACGGTGTTGCGCGCCCTGGCGGCTCTCCGCGCGATGGAGCACAAGCCCAAAAAGGTGTACGGCTGCGAGGTGTGGCGCGATCTGGATTGGCTGGGTGACAGCGAAAAGCAGGTGCTGGCTTCCTCGGCGCGTCCGAACATTGCGGCCGCGCTGGTGGGCGTGTTCGATTCGCAAGTCAGCGGCGGGAAGCGCTACGACCTGGCAACCGCCGGCCGCCGTCTGGCCCACGCGACTTATTTCGCGTCGCACGGCACCGATCAGGAGACCGCCGTTAATTTCGCCATGGATTTGACGCCGCTGGTGCTGGATGCGAGCTTACCGATAACGGACTATGTGCTGGCAGCGATCGACCGGTTCCGGACCGACGTGGAGAAGCGGGTGAAGGCGTTTCAGTAAGGGTCGGGGAACCAACCGAGGACGCTGGGAAGTGGCAAACTGTAGGAGGCGGCGATTTCATCGCATACGATACGCATCAGCAACCGTTGTTGCTGGTTGAGGTGAAGAGAAGCCGTCAGACTTCAGAACTCTGGGCTGCTCAATTCCGCAGAAACCTACTCGCGCACGGCACTCTGCCGGGAGCGCCTTTTTTTCTGATTGCGACGCCGGACAGCATGTATTTCTGGCGGCAGGACGATTCCGTCCCGGAAGACGACCCACCGCGGTTCACCTTGGACGCCGCCGGTGAATTGAGACCCTATTTTGAAAGGTTCAATCAGACTCGCGAGAAAGTTAGCGAGCAATCGTTAGTGTTGATCCTGTTTTACTGGCTGGTTGACCTGGCTGGGCCCAGACTGACGAGAGCCAAAGAGGATCCCTCGCTGCGATGGCTGTCCGAGTCAGGTTTGCTTGACGCGCTGGCTAGCTCTCACATCGAAATGAGCGCGGCACAGTGACTGTCTAGGTGGAATCCAATGTGCGAAAGTTGCGAGGCATTAATCCAGCTCGCCTCTGCAGGTGCTCATGCGAAAGGGAAGCGAACGATCCCGGTTGGGCGCGGAGCTTCAAAAGCTCTCTGAATTGGGCCGGTCCACCGCGACGCTACGGGCAGTTTCGACGAAGTCAGAGCAGCGACGGTGATTGCACTCGACGCCGAGGTCTTCGGTGAGGCTGGCAGAATGCAGACTGACTTTGGTATGCCGGCTCAGGACGCCATCGTGCTGGCATCGGTGGTTCGGCATCTCGCCGAAACAAAGCCGGTGGAGAGTTGTTTTCTGAATCGGAATACGAAGGACTTCGACGATCCGAACGTCCGGCAGATGCTGGAAGAATACCGTTGCAGGTTCTTTGGCCGATTCGACGCTGGCCTCCGCTACATCAGTGCCCGTATCGGCAGCGCTTGACGTCCGATCTCTATTTTTCCCACGGCAGGTACGCAGCCCCGTACAATCCCGCTTCGCCGCCTAAGGTTGCCTTTTCGATCTTGGTGCCGGTGGCGCGGAAGGTGTAGCTGCGCTGCTTCACCACTTCCATCATGCGCGGCGCGAAGAAATCCCAGGCCGGCAGCGGACCTCCACTGAGCAGGTACAGCGGAAAATTGAACGTATTGACCAGGGTCGCCAGAGCGATGCCGAGCGCTTCTCCCATGGCAGCCCAAATGGCGCGAGCCTTTTCGCCGGGCTCGTCCTGCTGTTTGGCAATGTCGTTTACGTCTTTCGCCGTCAGATTCTCGCCCAGATGCAGCATGTGGGCCATGGCAATCACGGCGGTCGCCGACGCGTGCTTCTCCAGGCATCCCCGGTTGCCGCAGCCGCACGGATTGCCGTTGGGGACCACGGTAATGTGCCCCAATTCCCCGGCCATGCCCACGAAGCCGCGGACGATCTTGCCACCGTAAATGATTCCGCCGCCGATGCCGGTACCGAGCGTGAGCAGCACCAGATCGTCGTGCTCGCGTCCCGCGCCGATCCATTTTTCGCCGAGTGCTGCGGCGTTCGCATCATTCTCCAGAATCACCTTGGCGCCCAGTCGCTTCTCCATCTCGTCGCGTACCGGGTAGTTTTCGAAATAAGGCAGATTGTTGGAATTGGTAATGTAACCCTCTTTAAAGCGGATGAAGCCGGGCACGCCTGCGCCAATTCCAGCCAGGCCCTCGGCGCCGTGCTTCTCGCGCAGCTTTTCGATCGCCGCCACCATGTCCCCGAGCACCGCTTCACGCCCCTCGACGAAGTTGGTGGCGCCGGCAATCTTGTCGAGCATCTTGCCGGTGGAGTCAATTGCTGCCGCGCGGAGATTGGTTCCGCCCAGGTCCAGACCGATTGAATATTGCACCATGCAACCGGAAGAATAACACGGGAGGAAAGCCCGCCGTTGGCAGCAAACGCCTTTGTCTGCTAACGCTTGCATAAGCATTCTCAATCGGCGGTATTGAAAGATTTTTAATTCACACTGGCGCGGTGTGTGCTACAACATGAAACAACAGCGTCCGGTTGATACGTCTATATAACCAGGAGGCTCGCGATGGGGGACATAATGTATATTGAAATCCCGGGAAGTAAAACTCATGAACTCCCTCCGCTGCTGGTTCACGGTAGCGAACATAACTCCAGCCAGGAACAGTCCGAATTATCATCGGTGATGCTGGAAGCCGAGGACATGCTGGGTGTGTCCGACGCCACACCGGAGGTTATCGAGCAGCGCAAATTCGAACTGGCGCTCAAACTGACCGAGCAATATCGCGGTCTGCTCTCGCACTGGCTGTGGGGCGATTCGGTTCTGGAGTGGATTCGACAGTGCGAGATCACCTTCGAATGCGAAGACACCCTGCGCAAACTGCTGCATCCGGACGTGTGGCCCCATGCCAGCCGCGCCAGTTTTGTGGCGCTGCTGATGGAGAAACATGTTCCGACGCACGGAGTGGCACTGGAAAAGGCCGTGGGCTTGCGCCTCACATTCCGCCAGCCGCCGCCGATCGATTGCTTTTCCAACCAGTTCCTGTTTTACCTGAACGCCACGGTAGCGGATACGGCGTACCAGACCTGGTCGCACCTGACGCCGCGCGGACCGGCGATGTTCCCGCCTGAGCGGTTTCATTTTGAGGTCTTGGATTTGACCGACTGATTGCCCTTTTCGTACTCCGCAATCACCTCCTGAGTGATGTCGGTGGCGTTCGGATAGAGCTTGGGAACTTCGGAATCGCTGATGTCGAAGACCATGGTATAGCCTTTGGCTTTGGCGTACTGGGCGATGCAGGCGATCATCTTGGATCCCAGGTTCCGCAGTACCTTCTTCTGGGCGGTGCGCAGGTCGCCGTCGGCATCCTGGGTGGCGATATTGAAGAGCAGCGTTTTGTGGTCGATTTCCAGTCCCAACTCTTCCTTTGCATCGGCGGTCAGCCCGCCCGCATCCATTTTCGCCTGTAAGCCGGCAATCTCTTTTTCCTGCGCATCCAGGTTGGCTTTCCGGGGGGCGAACTCGTCGTCCAGTTGCTTTTCGGCATTTTTCCCATCGGCGGTGCCCGCGACGGCGTCCTGCATGTTGACCAAGGCAATCTTGAGATTGGGAGCCGCCGTCTGAGCCACGCCCAGCCCAGCCAGGGCCCAGGCGCATACAAACAGTTGGTGCAATTTCACAATACAATTCCTGTTCGTAAGTTAACATGCTCCCCTCTGTGGCCGTGGGACGACAGTGTGCGGTGGGGCGGCACGTTATAATCGGACTCATGAGTCGTTTCACCCGCCGCGAGGCGCTGGCCGCTTCTGCCCTGGCACTGTTCGCCCGACGTCTGGGAGCGCTGCCCCTTGCCGATATCGAACTCGGCATCACCTCCGACGAAATCGATGAGGACGTGGAGTCCGCCGCGAAATTCCTGGCCGAGCACAATCTGAAATGGGCGGAGGTGCGCAATATCTGGGGCAAGTACAACACCGAGCAGCCCATCGCACGGGTGCGCGAAGCCCGCTCGCTTTTCGATGAGCACGGCATCAAAGTGTCGATCGAGGGTACGGGATTCTTCAAGGTGCCGCTGCCTCCCGATACGGCCGAAGGGCAGAAGAAGTTGGAAGAGCAGTGGGCGCTCCTCGACCGGAGTATGGAGCGCGCCAAGGCTTTCGGCACCGACAAGCTGCGTATCTTTACCTTCATGCTGGCGCGCGGTGAAACGCTCAGCGAGAGAAGCTACGCGCGTATCGACGAATTGCTCCGCGATGCAGCGCGACGCGCCAAAACGGGCGGATTCCGGCTTGCCGTAGAGAACATTGGGGGCGGCCACGTGGCTACCGGTGAGCAGGCAGGCGCACTGCTGAGGCGCGTGAAGGAAGACAACGTGGGCATCACCTGGGACCCCAACAATGCCGGCCAGTCCGGCGAAAAGTCGTTCCCCGAGGGATATCGCAAGCTCGACCCGGCCCGCATCTTCCACGTGCATCTGCGCGACTACATTCACCAGCCGGACGGCAAAGTGGCATGGGCCGCCGTAGGCACCGGCGAATTCGACAACGTGGGCCAGATCCGCGCGCTCCGCAAGGACGGCTACAACGGAACCTTCACGCTGGAAACACACTGGCGCGATCCCAAATACAAGGGTGATCCGCACGTGGCCCGCTACTCCACGGAGACTTCGCTCAAAGGCATGCTGCAGGTCATCGCGAGAGTCTAAGAAGCCGCCGGGCGAACGGCATGTCCATGTGACACAATACAGGAATGGTCCGCATGGGCTTGTGGGTCCTGATCGCCGCGGGGTTGGTATTGGCGTTTCAGCAGCCGCACGTGCACACGTGGAGAGAGTATCCCGGCACCGAGTACAACGACTTCCCCATTCCACCCGACTACCAGGAAAAAACGGAATGGGCTTTTGCGCGCCTGATGTACCCCAATATGGTTGGCGTTCATGGGCGGCGCCGCTGGTTTTCGAACGACTGGCGCGAGGGCGGGCGCGGCATCTCCTGGACTACCGATTACCCTCGCAGCGATCGCCATTTCTCGCAGGCCCTCCGCCGCTTGACGCGCATTCACACGCGCAGCGTGGAGCAGTCCATCAATCTGGATGAAGGCGATCAGTACGATTGGCCGTGGCTGTACGCCGTGGAGGTGGGCCATTGGAATCTCACCGATGCCCAAGCCAAGGCAATGCGCGAGTATCTGGACCGCGGCGGCTTCTTCATGTGCGACGATTTCCACGGCACCGAAGAGTGGGCCGTGTTCATCAACAGCATGCAAAGGGTGTTTCCCGACCGGCCCATCGTGGACATCCCGCCCGACGACCCGATCTTTCACACGGTGTACGACCTGGATGACAAGTACCAGGTGCCGGGCGCGCAGTGGATCCGTTCCCGGCGCACCTATGAGTACGACGGCTACGACCCGCACTGGCGCGGCATCTACGATGCGAAGGGCCGTCTGGTGGTGGCCATCTGTCACGACATGGATCTGGGCGATTCCTGGGAGCATGCCGACAATCCCGAATACCCGCAGAAGTTTTCCGCCATGGGCATTCGGATCGGGGTGAATTACGTGACTTATGCGATGACTCATTGACGGGATCCGCCGGTGGTATGCTCTAGGGCAAGGCTGTATGGCGATGCGGAAGGGACTGTGGCTGTTGCTGGCGGCGGGAATCCTGTTTGCCGTAGAACAGCAGCACGTCCACACCTGGCGCGAATATCCGGCCTTCGAATATAACGACTTTCCGATTCCCCCCGACTACCAGGAAAAGACCGAGTGGGCATTCGCGCGCCTGATGTATCCCAATATGGATGGAGTGCACGCCCGCGGCGGTTTCGGATACGGCCGGCGCGGGCGGTTCGCCGCGGACTGGCGCGTGGGCGGACGCGGCGTTTTCTGGACCATGGATTATCCGCGCAGCGACCGCCATTTTTCGCAGGCGGTCCGCCGGCTTACCCGGATTCACGCGCGCAGCGTGGAGCAGCCAATCAACCTGGATGAGGGCGATCAGTTCGATTGGCCGTGGATGTACGCCGTCGAGGTGGGGCATTGGAATCTTACAAACTCACAGGTGAAGGCGTTCCGCGAGTTTCTGGATCGCGGCGGCTTTTTTATGTGCGACGACTTTCACGGCACCGAAGAATGGGCCGTTTTCGTGAACAGTATGCAGAAGGTATTTCCGGACCGGCAGATCGTGGACATCCCGCCCGACGACCCGATCTTCCACACAGTGTACGATCTGGACGATAAGTACCAGGTGCCCGGCGAACAGTATGTGCGGTCGGGCCGGACTTACGAATACGATGGGTACGATCCGCACTGGCGCGGAATCTACGACGAAAAAGGCCGCCTGGTAGTGGCCATCTGTCACGACATGGACCTGGGCGATTCCTGGGAACATGCCGATAATCCGGAATATCCACAGAAGTTCTCGGCGATGGGAATTCGCATCGGCGTGAACTATGTGATCTACGGGATGACCCACTGAGTGTTAACGCAAATGCGTCTTCTTATTGGCCTTCCTTTTGCCGCGGTTCTTCTGGCGCAAGGCGGCGCTCCCGTGGAGGGCGTGGTCACCAGCAGCGCCACGCATACGGGGCTTGCCGGTGTGGGCGTAACGGTGGAAAGCACTAGCGGCCGCCACGTCACCTACAATGCAGTCACGGATGCCGGCGGCGCCTTTCGCATTGCAACCATCGACCAGGATGGCGAATATAGAGCTTATTTCGCGAAAAGCGGATACCGGCAGCCGCGACCCGACGATCCGGCGCTCCGTCCGTTTCGCGTGGCCGCGGCCACCGGGACAGTCCGGCTGAATGTGGAACTGAAGCCGCACACCCAGTTTCGCGGGCGAGTGGTGGATGCCGATGGCCATCCGGCGCAACAGGTGCGCGTGGAACTGATCGGTGCCCGGGGCAACTGGATCGTGAGCGTGGCGCCCGGCAAGGACGGCCGCTTTGTATGCCAGAACGAGTTGCCTTCGCGGGACTTCGTTTTGCGAGCGGTGCCGCTGAAGGACTTGCCTCCGCCGCCATCCACGGAAGACGCGCCTGCGGTCTGGGCGCCCACCTATTATCCGGAGGGTGTGGCTCTCATCCTGGACAAATTGAGATGAATATTCCAGAATAGTCTGGC
>JARLGM010000243.1 GCA_031292755.1 Candidatus Sulfopaludibacter sp. | reverse complement strand
ACTAATCTGAGAAAAACTGCTCGCTATGCGGGGAAGAATTGCGACCCGTTACAGCAAACTGGAAGAGCGAAAAGAGGTAGGCAGGGCGTTATCACCGGCAGAGGAGAAGCGACTGTTGGACGTGGTTGGCGCGCAATCTTCACCGAACCGCTCACAGACACTTGCGACGTTCATCCGAGTCGCGCTACTGACCGGAATGCGGGCGGGCGAAATTACGTCTCTGACCTGGGCACAAGTGGACTTCGAGCGGCAAGTCATCACGGTTGGGAAGGCCAAGAGCGCGGCCGGTACGGGCCGGCAGATCCCCATGAACAGTGACTTGTTCGCGGTGTTCTCGGTTCATTCCGCATGGTTCACCAAACGATTCGGGCAAGCCGAGCCGTGGCACTACCTGTTTCCCTTTGGCAAGCCAACACCGAACGATCCATGCAAGCCCATAACGGACGTTACGGGGGCCTGGAAGGCGTTGAGGAAGGCGGCGGGTGTCCAATGCCGTCTTCATGATCTCAGGCACACCGCAGCCACGAAAATGGCAGAGGCGGGTGTTCCTGAATCAACCATGCTTGCACTCATGGGCCACATGAGCCGCGCGATGCTGGAACGCTACTCTCATATCCGCATGGCGGCGAAGCGAACAGCAATGGACTCTCTGATGCTAAATCGAGAGCAAACACCACCGGCCGGAATGACAAAAGAAGCGGTTTCAGATGGCGTCCCCACAAAAGTCCCCACAACATTGAACTCCGGCACAATTCAGTGACTGTAAGCCATTGATTTTGCTGGTGAGCGCGGTAGGAATCGAACCTACAACCTACTGATTAAGAGTCAGTTGCTCTGCCAATTGAGCTACGCGCCCTCTGAGGTATTTGGCTGGAACACGGCGCCGACTGCGCGCCAAAAAAGATTATAGCATTCCGGCGGCTAGCGCAGGAACAGTTCGACGCCTCGTTGAATGGCGGCGTGGCGTCCGGCCCGTACCGCTGGAAGGATATCTCAGCGCAGGAACAGTTCGACGCCTCGTTGAATGGCGGCTGCTCCGGCCACTCCGGCGGCGGCGGATAGAAAGGCCGGGCCGGCGCCGCGGCGCTTCCACTCCTCGTGGATGGCGTGATAGCCCAGATAAAACAGCCAGCCACCCGTGAGGCCCAGCGGATAGACGATCCAGTGCGTGCCCAGATGAGGTGCCATCCACAGGCCTGCGGCTCCTCCGGCCAGCGTAGTACCTTCCGCCACGAAGCACCATGCCAACGCCGCGGCGCGCGAACGAACCGATGCGCGCAGAATGCCCCCCAGCGCGATTCCCTCGGGCAGTTTATGGAGGCCCACCGCCAGCGGCACGGCGATCCGCAACCCCAGCGCGGTGGAAAGCTGCGACGTGGTGATACCCCAACCATCCAGGAAGCTGTGGAGCGCTGCGGCGGCAATCAACGGGCCCGCGAACCCGTGAAGCTCGGTCGCACAGGCGTTGTGATCGTGGTCGTGCGCGCAGGTGGGACACACGGCGTACCCGTATCGACTGACCGAGTACAGCACGCCATATCCCACGGCGAAGAGCAGCAGGCTCACGGACCATCCGCCCTCCGCCGCCAGTTCCGGCAGCAGACCGAAGCAGGCGACCCCCAACAGGACACCCGCGCTCAGCGGCACCACCACGCGGGCGAGTTGCCGCATCGACCTGAGCCAAAGGCCCAATGCCGCGCCGGAAATACCGACCGCGGTGGCCAACAGGGGCAGAGCTATCCCGGCTTCTCTGGAGAAAACCTGCAAGCTCCTACTGTAGCAAGCGAGGGCACCAGGCAGGCTGCCAGGGGCGTACCCGGCGGTCTCTCGCGGTGCGTGATCCCCCTCGTTGGGGAAAAGACGAAAAAAGGCGCGTTGTTAACCTTTCGGTGCAGGAAATGGCGCTCGATTTTAAACGATAATCTAATTCAGATGCAAATTCATGGGCTGGCGTCCAGGTCGCGAACGATCCTGGTCGTGGACGACGAAGATTCGATTCGTGGGCTGTTTCGCGAACTGCTGACCGCTGAGGGCTACCGTGTAGTGGTAGCGTCAGACGGGCGGCAGGCGTGCGACATGCTACGCCAGGGGATGAATCTCGACCTGGTGATCACGGACCTGGTGATGCCCAACCAGGAGGGCATTGAGACGATTCGCGCGATCCGCCAGCAATTCCCCACCGTGAGGATCATCGCCATCTCCGGCGCGTTCGGCGGGAAATTTCTGAGGATGGCCAAACTGCTGGGCGCCGATGCCACCCTGACCAAGCCGATACTGCCCGATCAGTTGTGCGCCACCGTGGCGGAACTGTTGGCCGGCATTTAGTTTCTGCGCCGCGGTTTGGCTTGGGGCGCCGCTCCCACAAAATTCGCCTGCTGTTCGGGCGGAAGTTTGACCATGGCCCAATTGTCGTGTGGATACCCCAGCGTGGCGAAAATCTTGCCCCGCACCCGGAAATCCGGATGATGCATGTGTTCCTGCTCGGTGGTTTCGGGAAAGCTCAAAGCCAGGCGGCGAAAATCCTCGGGAGTCATCTTTAGAACGTAACTCAGGCCTTAATTCGCCCGCAATGCCACCGATGGATCGATGCGCGAGGCGCGGCGCGCGGGTAGATAGCCGGCGATGGCGGCCACGCCGGTCAGCACGGCCACCATTCCGAAAAACGTGACCGGATCGCTGGTGGTGACCCCGAACAACATGCCACTCAACGCGCGAGCGAGCATCCAGGATGCCGCGGTGCCAAGCAGAATCCCGGCGCCGGCCAGGGCCAGCGTTTGCGAAATAATGCGCATCTGCAAATGGCCAGCCGAGGCGCCCAGCGCCATGCGGATTCCGATTTCCTGCGTGCGCTGGCCCACCGAATACGAAATCACGCCATAGATTCCCAGCGATGCCAGCACCAGGGCGAACAGCGCGAAGCCTCCCAGCAGCAGCACCACGAAGCGGCGCGGCGAAACGGCTTTATCCACCAATTGCTGCATGGGGCGGAATTCGCTGCCCGCGATGGCGGGGACGATAGGCAGGAGCGCGGAACGCACGGCGGAGGCCAGTGAAGCGGGCGGCAGAGAACTGCGGACCACCAGGTCTACGCTGGACCAGTCGCCGGTTTGGCGAATGGGCAGATACATCTCATTCCCGGATCCCTCTTCCAGCGCCAGGTGCCTTACATCGCTCACCACGCCCACCACGCGACTGCCCCCTACCGTCACGGTCTGTCCCACGGCGTTATGGCCGGGAAACAGCGTCCGCGCCATGGTCTCGTTAATCAGCATCACGTGCTCGCCGTGCTCGTTGTCGCGCGGCGAAAGATCGCGGCCGGCAATCAGCGGAATGCCCATGGCGCCGATATAGCCATCGGTGACAATGCGCACGAACGCGTTCGGATAACGACCTTTGGCGTACTGCACACCCTTGGCCCCCACACCCCAGGACCGGTTACGGCCCAAGGGCAGGGCATCGGACAAACCGGCCGCTGTCACGCGGGGAACGGCGCGGGCGCGGCGGAGCACATCGTCGAAATAGGAATTCTGGGCTTCAGCCGTGGTGGGCCGGCGCTCCGGGTCGACTCGCACATGCGCGGCGCTTTCGGGATGGAAGCCCAGGTTCACGTCCAGCACGTGCAGAAAACTGCGGATCAGCAGGCCCGCGCCAACAAGCAGGACGCAGGCAAACGCGATCTCCGAAATCACCAGCGCGCCGCGGACCCACTGCCGGCGCTTTCCTTCGGTGGAACCGCGGCCGGTATCCTTCAGCGCGTCGTGCAGCGCCGTCGCCTTCACCTGCAAAGCCGGCGCCAGGCCAAAGACGACGCCGGTGAGCACTGCCATGGCCAGCGTGAACGCGAGTGCAGCGGCATCGGTGTGGACGTCGCGCAGCAGTGGCAGATTGAAGGAGTCCAAACCGGACACTGCGCGCGTCCCGGCAATCGCCAGGATCACGCCCAGGGCGGCGCCGCAGCAGGAGAGCGCGACTCCTTCGGTGAGCATCTGGCGCAGCAGGCGGATGCGTCCGGCGCCCACCGCCGTCCGAATCGCAATCTCTTTGGAGCGCGACGCCGTGCGCGCCAGCAGCAGGTTGGAGAGATTGGCGCAGACAATCAGCATCACCACGCCCACCGCTCCGGCCAGCACATACAACGCCAGGCGAATGCGGCCTCGCACGTGTTCGGCCAGCGGCGCCACTCTGCCGTCAAAGTCGTTTTGATTCGGATGCGCCGCCATCAATTGCGGCGCCAGTGTCCGCACTTCCGCGTTGGCCGTGCCCGCGGAGACCCCGGGTTTCAGGCGGGCGACAATCGCCATGGTGTTGCCCCAGCGGTTGGTTTCCGGAGTGAGTGGGAAGGCCGAGAACAGATCGATGTGGCTGCCGGGATGAAAGACGGAACCGAAATCGAAGGACGCCGGCAGCACCCCGACGACGCTGACGGGCTTCTCATCCAGGGTCAGCTTGCGGCCTACGATCGCCGGATCGCCGGCAAACCGGCGCTGCCAGAACCCGTAGCTGAGAATCACCGCATCCGGACCGTGCCATTTGCACTCTTCGGCGTTGAAATTGCGCCCCATGACCGGCTGAATCCCGAGCACCGGGAAAAAATTGCCAGTGACCGGGACCTCGCTCAAACGCTCGGCCGTGCCCTCGCCCTTGAGCGTGACATCGCCCACGCCATAGAAGGCAAAATAGCCGGCTACGCCGGAAAAGGAGCGGGCCTGCTGTTGCAAATCCAGGAGATAGTTCACCTGCGTGGTCGCGCCGGAAAGTCCGCCGGTTTCGTGATTCGTGATCCACGCCAGCCGTTGCGGCCCGTGGAAGGGCAGCGGCTGAATCAGCATGGCGTTCACCACGCTGAAGAGGGTGGAACTGGCGCCGATTCCCAAACCCACAATCAGAATGGCAAACGTCGCGAATCCGGCATCGCGGCGCAGCGTGCGAAAAGTGTAGCGCAGGTCGTTCAGCAGTCCGTCCATAGGGGTTTTGACGTTCGGTGGCCCGGATGGGTAGCCGTGGGCTAAAATGAGATCAGCGCATTTTGTAATGAACATGGATGCTACTACGACGCAGCTGTTTTTGCCGAACGATCACTTGGACGATACGGTTAACGGGCGCATCGTTCAGTCGGAAATCGAAGGCGGCGTCCATCTGCACGATGTCCTGCCCGGCACGGTGCTGGAAGTGACTACGCAGAATCGCGCTTACACCATCGAGTACCAGGGACGCGGGCAGGCCTTGATTTCCGGCCATCCGGTCTTCTGTCCGGAACCGGTGCTGGTGAGCATTCACGGGTCCACCTGGGGTGGTTCCATGCTCAAGGAACGGTATATCGGGCGCGGCATGCACCTGGAATTCGGCCACCCGCAGCGGCAGCCCATCACCACTTCGGTGATTGTCGACGTCCGTGAAAAGCGCGCGGCATAGCCGGGCCAAACGCACGGGCAAGCGACGTCCGATCCGCACCAAACCCGAGAAACGATTCTTGGGCTCATCCTGCGACAATGAAACAAATGCACGAGACCGCCCTGCGGCCCGCCCGCATCGTCTGGGATTACCTACAGCTCAAGCACGAGCCCGTCCCTGCCGACGTCATCGTCGCCTTCGGGACCAACGACCTACGGGTTGCCCGCTTTGCTGCCCGCCTCTATCGCGAAGGCTTCGGGAGCAGGCTCGTATGCACCGGCGGCATGGCCCACCAGGGGGACCTTCTGGCCACCAACTGGCACAGAACCGAAGCCGAAATGTACGCGGACGAGGCCATCGCCCTCGGCGTCCCCCGCGACCGGATTCTGCTCGAGCGGCGGGCTACCAACACGGCCGAGAACGTCCGCTTCACCCGCGAAGTACTGTGCCGCAACGGTAGTCACCCTCGCGGCCTCGTCCTCGCCACCAAGCCCTTTATGCAGCGCCGCGTCTGGGCGACCATGGCGGTCGAGTGGCCCGGGATTCCCGCCTCTCTCGCCTCGGAACCCATGACCCTCGACGAATACTTCACCGGGGACCTGCCCCCTGAAAAGGTGATCCCCATCATGCTAGGCGACTTGCAGCGCGTCTGGATCTACGGCCGGCGCGGATGGTCCGCCCCCCAAATTGTCCCGCCCGAGGTGATGGAGGCTTACCGCGAGTTCAAGGCGCTCGGCTTCACGCAGCAACTGCTTCCGGAAGACTGACCCGCGTCAGACGCAATATCGAATGAACCGAGGTGGTGCCTTGGAAATCCAGATCGATTACGGGCAAACCGGAAACTGCGCCGTGGCCCGGACTCAATTAACTTAAGTTCCGTCTTGGTTACAGGATCGAGAGTCGCTTGCTTGGACGCATCATAAGGACAAGAGCCCGGCGGTCGTTTCAGTTTTCGGAAGGCCTCTCTATATGGTCGATCACCAACACGTCCACGAGCCCCTTGGCCGGCACAAGTCTTAAGCCGAGTTGTTCCTGAATGGCCTGAAATATGCCGGGAGCGTCTGGCGCCCTGGCGGCGGCGGGCGCGCCAGGATCAGTGGTGGATGGTCGAGCCGGAGCGGAATCGTCGGGCGAAAATTTGAGCTGTATCGCGAAGTAATCCGTAATGCCGGTCTTGTCGATAACGGGACGATCCAGGATAAGGGCCAGCAAGCCGGCGAGCATCGAGAGCGAGCCACCCTCGAACTCGACCGAGCGCGGAGACACCAGGTTCCTACAATAGTGCTGGCCGGAGGCCAGCGGGGGCAAGGAACGACCTACGAGCACGGGGGTGCAGGTTCCTTCCTGGAGGGGTTTCAACTTTGGAGGGCCTTTGCCCAATGCGAGTTCATAAACAGGTCCTTGCCTGGTCTGGCGATGAATCTTCAGCTTAAACCTGTCTTCAAAAATTGCTTGCATCATGGGGCCTTCCATCATCTGGAAACTCGGGTGCCCGTCCGATTTGGCGTCGATTTCGAACGTTGCCGAATGGATCCAATCCGGGCCGCCCTCGATGGGGATTATTCCAAAGGAAGTCAATTGGCCGCCTGCATACCTGTTGTACGCGAGCTGAATCAGGCCGGTATTATCGACGTTGGCCAGAATCCCACATCCGATGTGCAGCCTTCCCGGCGATGAGCCGCCGGCCACCATAACGCCCGGCTTACATGTCTTGACCGAGACAACATCGAATTTGGGCGTGGCTGCCGACGACACGGGTTGAGCTTGCAACCAGACACTGGATAGCGCAGCGATTAAGAGCGTAGCCTTCATGCCAATCTCCCCCGCTCACCGCAGGCCCGCGTGGACCGCCATTTCGAACGGAACCAACTCGTCGGCGGTCAGGTAGCCGTCATGGTTGCGATCGAGCTTCTTCAGCGCCGCGGCAGCGTGATCGATCTCCCAAGCCGAGATCTCGCCGTCATGGTTGGCGTCGAGAGCGGCCAGCACCGGATGGAAGCTCATGAAACGCTGACGCAGTTGCGCCAGCATCGCCGGGGGCACGGAATTCGGATCGATGTGCAGGCCGCATTCCTCGGCTGTCACCTTGCCCTCGTGGTTGATGTCCAGTTTGCGAACCGCCGCTGAGGCGCCGGCGATCTCCCACGGCGAGAGCGTAAAATCGCGATCGGTGTCGAGCGCGCGCAGCACGGGCATCGATGCGAAGTACGGCCGGGCGAGTTTCAGCCACGCCTCGAAGGGGTCCGGTCCCAGCTTGACGGTGGTGTTGAGGTCGCTGGCGGCCACCGAATTCCGATCGATCGGCAACAGACTGGGCCTGGAAAAATGGGCTCTGCGCAGGAATCCGACAATCTGCCCGAAAGGCTAGCTTTCTCAGAGAGG
>JARLGM010000242.1 GCA_031292755.1 Candidatus Sulfopaludibacter sp. | reverse complement strand
CGCGGCGTACGGGCGTCCGGACCTGATCGCGAAAGTCCGCGAATTCGGCGGTGGCGGCTTTATGCCTGTTACCGCGACGGCATGCGCGGCCGCGAGCATGAAGGTGGGCGCCAGCCTCATCAAGGAACGGCAGGCGATCAATAAGAAGAATCGCGACCTGGCGTTCGAGCACCTGGAGAAAGCCGGCGTGCGTTACATTCCGTCAGGCACCAATTTCTTCATGATCCAGGTAAAGGGCATGACAGGGCAGCAGGTCAACGCCGCCATGGCGAAGCACAAAGTCATGATCGGCCGCGTATGGCAGGAGTGGCCCGAAATGGTCCGCGTGACCGTGGGGACCTACGAAGAGATGGGCAAATTCAACGCCGCCCTGGACCTGGTCCTCAAGGAAGGCGCGGCAGGATAGGGCTCCGGCCCTTCCCCCGCGCCGGTCTCGCGCCGCTACACCCACCAAGCCGCGGCGGGTTGTTGCTTCATCACGATGCCGTTGAGGAACGACGCAGCCTTCATCAGACCTTCCTCGGGCGAGAGGAGGCTGTCCTCGTGCTCGATGGAAAGCACATAGTCGTACCCGAACATCCGCAGCGTTGACGCGAACTCGCGCCACCACTCCTCGCCGTGGCCGTAACCGCAGGTGCGGAAAATCCACGCGCGATTGCGCTCGTCGGTGTAACTCTTGGTATCCAGCACGCCGGTGAGCGGCAGATTGCGCTCGTAAATCTGGGTGTCCTTGGCGTGCACGTGGAAGATGCAGTCGCCCAGTATGCGGATGGCGGCGATGGGGTCGATGCCCTGCCAGAACATATGGCTGGGGTCATAATTGCAGCCGATGGTCTTGCCGGCGATCTTGCGCAGCTTGAGCATGGTCTCCGGACTGTAGACCACGAAGCCGGGGTGCATTTCGATGGCGACTTTCACGCCGTGGTCTTCGGCGAATTTGGCATGCTTCACCCAGTAGGGTTCCACCACCTTCTCCCATTGCCACTTGAGAATCTCGAGATAGTCCGGCGGCCACGGGCAGGTCACCCAGTTCGGCCACTTCGCATTCGGTGAATCGCCGGGGCAGCCGGAGAAATCGACCACCACCTTAACCCCCAGTTTCTCGGCCAGCCGGATGGTCTTCCGGCTAGTCTCCTGATCCCGCTTGGCGCGGTCTTTATCCGGATGCAGAGGGTTGCCATGGCAGCTCAAGGCACTGATGGAGAAGCCGTAATCGCTCAGCTTCGCCTTGAAATCATTGAGCTCCGTTTTACTGTCGAGCATCGAAAGCTTGCAGTGCGCGTCGCCGGGATAATTTCCGGTGCCGAGTTCCACCGTATCGATATTGTTGCTCTTCAGCTTCTTCAGTACATCTTCCAGGGATAGTTGCGACAACAACGGGGTGAATACGCCGACTCTCACGGAAGTCTCCTTAAATATAGTGGTTGAAACCAAGAACAGAATATCATGACGCCTGCTATACTGCCGCACATGGCCAACATCGATCAGCACGCGCCAGGCTCCTTCTGCTGGTTCGAACTCGCGACTTCGGACCAGAATGCCGCCAAGAGCTTCTACGGTTCCCTCTTCGGTTGGGACGCCGCCGACATGCCCATGGGGCCGGGCGAGTTTTATACCATGTTCCGGCTCGAAGGCCGGGACGCCGGCGCCGCTTACACCCTGCGGCCGGAAATGAAAGCCCAGGGAATCCCGCCGAATTGGGCCATTTATATTGCCGTGGCCAACGCCGACGACTCCGCCGCCAAGGCGGGCCAGGCCGGAGGCCAGGTGCTGGCTCCCCCGTTCGACGTTTTCGATGTGGGGCGCATGGCCCCTGTGCTGGACCCCACCGGCGCCGCCTTTTGCCTGTGGCAGGATAAGCGCCATCACGGAGTGGGAATCGACGGAGTGCCCGGCACGTTCTGCTGGGCGGACCTGTGCACAAAGAACGTGGAAGCGGCGGCAACATTCTACCGCGACGTGTTCGGCTGGCAGATCGCGCCGGGCGAACACGACAGCTCCGGCTACCTGCACATCAAAAACGGCGACACCTTCATCGGCGGTATACCGCCCGCCGAACATCAGAACCCCAACGTGCCGCCGCACTGGATGCTGTACTTTTACGTCAGCAACGTCGCCGATTCCACCGCCAAGGCGAAACAAATCGGCGCCACGGTGCTGATGGGACCGATGGCGATTGAAAAGGTAGGTGACATGTCCGTGATCGCCGACCCGCAAGGTGCGACGTTCGCGCTATTCACGCCCGCTCCGAAATAAGGGGTTGTACTGCCAGAGATCACGCGTGAGTTGGCTGTCAAGTGGTATTCTGAAACTGCCATGCCGCGAGCACGAGGAGTTGCGCAGGCCGCTCAGTTGCAGAAAAAGCTTAACGGCATTATGCCCCAGCCGAGCCCTGGCGTTGTGAAATGGCGTCACACCTTCGGCAACGATTGGACCGGCGATCCAGCAATCTTCTTTTGGGTGACGCTTACCGACGAGGCGAGCAAGAAAGATAATTTGTCAAAAGCCACCGAGGCCTTCAGGAATGAGCTCGGTAGGCGCATCGATTTTCAAAACGATTGGGATCTGATCCCCTATTTCAATTTCCGTAGCGAATCAGAGCAGGCAATCCTAAAGGACGAGGTCTACGCCTAGTTGAATGGATCTCATCGATGATTTCTTTACCCATGCAGTGAAGCTCGCCGCCCCCAGAGAACCCAGCGGCACGGAACAGATTGATTTTCGCCGAGCGGTGTCCGCTGCCTATTATGCTGTGTTCCATCTCTTGACGATGACGGCAGCAGAATCGTGGGCGGGCGGCAGGGAAAGGCATCGATTTGCTCGACTGTTTGAGCACGGCAGACTTAGGACCGCCTCCCTGGCGCTGCCCGGCAAACTCAAAGAGCGCTTGGGAAACAATGCGTCACCAGACGATCAGAAGACCGCCGATACACTGGGCGCTATTGCAAAAGAATTTGTGGCCCTCCAGCAAGATCGGAACAGTGCTGATTACGATAATTCCCGGGTATGGTCGAACACGGAAGTTGAGAACCTCATCCTCCGGGCGCACGAGCTTTACATGAACTGGGCCACTGTCTCCAAGACTCTCCGTTCGCGGAATCCTACCTCCTCGACATGCTTGGAGGAAAGTGATCTCGCCTAAGTCGATATCGCCTTAACTAGAGTAAGCTGGCAACTTCGGCGATCGTCACTTCGCTCGCATCGTCTCCGCTCTCGGTCAATCTTCCCGCCGCGAAATCCCCTTCCCAGCACGGGGAATGGGCGCGAAGCGCCATCTTTCCCCCACCCCCAATCCCTACCCCCAACCCCCGCCTTTCATATCCCGCGCCACTGGCGTTTATCGCGCGCCATCAGTTCGTCGGCCTCTTTCGGGCCCCAGGTGCCGGACTTGTAATTGGGGAAGTTGCGCGGCGGCAGGGCCTTCCACACGTCCAGGAGCGGTTGCACCACGCGCCATCCGGCCTCTACCATGTCGGCGCGCTGGAACAGCGTGGCGTCACCGGTCATGCAATCGTAAAGCAGCCGTTCGTAGCCCGTGCTCGGCTCGTTGCCGAAATAATCCTGATAGCGGAAATCCATGTTGACGGCGCCCACATCCACCTGAATGCCGGGCACCTTAGCGCCGAAGCGCAACGAAATGCCTTCATTGGGCTGGATGTGCAGCACCAGCAGGTTGGGCGTCAGGCGCTCCACGGGCGTATCGCGAAACAGCACAAAGGGAGCGCGGCGGAACTGAATCGCCACCTCCGTGACGCGATTCGCCAGCCGCTTGCCCGTACGAATGTAGAAAGGCACGTCCGCCCACCGCCAGTTGTCGATGGCCAGTTTGAGCGCCACGAAAGTCTCAGTGGTGGAGTCGGGCGCCACGTTCGGCTCCCGGCGATAAGCCTGCACGCCAGCGCCGTCGATGGTGCCGTCGCCGTACTGACCGCGCACGGCGCGCGTGAGCACATCTTCCGGGGAGGGCGGCTGGATGGCGTGCAGAATCTTCGCCTGCTCATCGCGCACCGCGTCCGCCCGGAACGAAATGGGCGGCTCCATCGCAGTCAGGGTCACCAGTTGCAGAATATGGTTCGGCACCATATCGCGGAGCGCTCCGGCATGGTCGTAGTAGCCGCCCCGCTGCTCCACGCCCAGCGTCTCCGCCACGGTGATCTGCACGTGATCGATGTAGCGGCGATTCCAAATGGGCTCGAAGATGCCGTTGGAAAAGCGAAACACCAAAATATTCTGCACCGTTTCCTTACCCAGGTAATGATCGATGCGATAGATCTGGCGTTCGTCCAGCACCTTGCCGATTTCCACGTTGAGCGCGCGCGCCGAATCCACGTCGTGGCCGAAGGGCTTTTCGATCACCACTCTGCGCCAGCGCCCGTCGCCCTCCTCGGCCAGACCAGCGGCGCCCAGTTGCTCGACGATACTTCCGATCAACGTGGGACTGGTAGCCAGATAGTAAAAGTAACTGCCATTGGTGCCGTGCTGCTTGTCCACATCGGCCAGCAGCGCCTTGATGCGCTGGTAGCTCTCCGGTTGTTGAAAGTCGCCGGAAATATAGTACAGGCGCTCCACCAGCCAGTCGCAGAACTTGCAGTTTTCGGGGGCGCCGCCGAACTCCCTCAGGTCGCTCTTCACTTTGTTCCGGAAATCGTCCTGGCTCAAGTTGTCGATGGCACACCCAAGCAGGGCGAATTCCTTGGGCAGGAGTTTCTTCTTCGCCAGATGGTAAAGCGACGGCAGCAGCATGCGCTTGGTCAGATCGCCCGACGCTCCGAAGATCACCATGACACACGGGTCCGCGGGACGGATCTGCTGTTGTTGATCCGGAGTCTGATCGGTTTGCTGATCGAGTGATTCCTGGGTCACGACTTTCCGCCTCCAGAGGTCTCTTCCAGATGGCCGCCGAACTGAAAGCGCAGCGCCGAGAGCAGTTTGTCCGCGAAATCGGCCTCGGCGCGCGAAGTGAAGCGCTGGTACAGCGCCGCGCTGAGCACGGGCGCGGGCGCGGATTCGTCGATAGCCGCCGTAACCGTCCAGCGGCCTTCGCCGGAATCGGACACGCGGCCTGAGTATTTGGACAGGTTGGGCTGCTCCAGCAGGGCGATTGCCGTCAGGTCCAGCAGCCAGGAAGCTACCACGCTGCCGCGCCGCCAGACCTCGGCGATGTCCGGCAGGTTCAAATCGTACTGGTAGTGTTCGGGATGCCGCAACGGTGTGTTTTCGGCATTGGCCGCCCTCTGTTCCTCCTTGCCCGCGTTGGCATGTTTCAAAATATTCATGCCCTCGGCGTAGGAGGCCATCATTCCGTATTCAATGCCGTTGTGCACCATCTTGACGAAATGACCCGCGCCCGAAGGGCCGCAATGCAGGTAGCCGTCTTCACTGGTGCCTCCGGCGTGCTCGCGCCCCGGTGTGCGATCGATGGTGCCGCGCCCCGGCGCCAGCGTTTTGAAAATGGGATCGAGGCGCCGGACCACGTCCGTCTCACCGCCGATCATCTGGCAGTACCCGCGCTCCAGGCCCCACACGCCGCCGCTGACGCCGACATCCACATAATGAAGGCCGCTCGCTTTCAGTTCGCCCGCACGGCGAATATCGTCTACGTAATACGAATTGCCGCCGTCGATTACCGTGTCTCCGGATTCCAGCAGCGGCGCCAGATCGTGCAGTGCGCTATCCACCGCACCGGCCGGAACCATCAACCACACCGCGCGCGGCGGCTTGAGCGCTTTCACCAGATCCTGCAAGGACGCGGCGCCGTTTGCGCCCTTCCCCGCCAGTTCATTCACGCTGGCATAGTTTCTGTCGAAGACCACGCATTCATGGCCGGCGCGCATGAGCCGCCGCACCATGTTCGAACCCATTCGGCCGAGGCCGATCATTCCCAGTTGCATCCCTCTCTCCTAGCTTTAGGGTAACAGGGACGAGGTGGCGGACTACTCTTGCCGCAGTGCCGCCAGTGGATCGATCCGTACGGCGCGGCGCGCGGGCAGTCCACCGGCGATCAGTGCCACCGTGAGGAACAGGGCAACCGCCGTGCCGATGACCAGCGGGTCGGCGGGCCGGACCCCGAACAGCAGCGAGCGGGTGAGCCGCATCAGCGCGAGCGAACCGGCCAGCCCCGCCGCCAGTCCGCCAGCCATCATTCCCAACAGGTCCTTCAGCACCAGGCCGAACAGCGGCAGGCGGCGCGCGCCCAGTGCGGCACGAATGCCGATCTCCCTGGTGCGCCGCGTCACGGAGTAATTCAGCAGCCCGAATAATCCGGTCGCGGCCAGCACCAGGCCCAGGAACGCGAACGCCCCGCCAATGCCGGCCAGCAGCTTCTCCGTCAAAATCGTGCTGCCCACCAGCGCGTCCAGCGGGATCGCGTCCCGGACGCGGGTTTCCGAGCCCAGCGCTTGCGCCTCGCGCTCCACCATCCTGGCGACCGACCCGGCGTCGAGCGTCGAGCGCACGTACAGCGTGAAGGCTCGCGGAGGTTTCATGGGGAAGTAGACGATGGGCTCCGGCCCGCCGCGCAGATCGCCAAAGTGCGAATCGGCGGCCAGTCCCACAATCCGGTGGCGCACCCCGTCGTCGCGCCGGAACTCCCTGCCGAGCGCGGCATCGCCGCCGAAATACAGCCGGGCGAAGGCACGATTGACCACCGTCGGCACCGGCTCGTTCTCGTTATCGCGGAAGGTGAAATCGCGCCCCGCCAGCAGGGGCGTGCGGAGCGTGGCAAAATAGCCCGGCGAGACGCGGTAGGAGGTTTCCGCGCGCTCCGATATCGCTTTCCCGGGAAGGGTCAGGCGATCCGCGCGGCGCGCGCCGGAGAAGATGGCCATCCAACCTGTCGCCGCGCCTTGCACCTGCGGCAGTGCCGCGGCGCGCATCTGCAATTGCTGCAAGATGGCAAGCTGGCGATCGCGATCCTGACTGCTGGTGGTGATGGTCAGCACGGTGACGCCCTTCGGCTCGAAGCCGGGATTCACGGCTGCCAGGTTGCGCAGGCTGAACAGGAATCCCGCGCCGCCCGTCACCAGGCAAAAGGCAAATGCCACTTGCACTCCCACGAAAAGGCGGCCCACGCGCAGACGGCCGGCCTGCCCGCCGGCATGGCGCAGCGCAAACTGCGGCGCCGTTCCGGTAGCCTGCCACGCCGGCAGCAGGCCAAAAAACAGGGCGGAAACCGCGCAGACGCCGGCGCTGAACAACAGCACACGCGTATCCAGCGCCAGATCGAGCCGCACCGGATCCGCCTTTTTCGAGACCATGGCCACCAGCCACGGAGCGGCCGAGCCGGCCAGCAGCCACCCGCAGAAGCCGGCCAGCAGCGAGATCAGCAGGCTTTCGGTGAGCAGTTGGCGCATGAGCCGGGCGCGGCGCGCTCCCAGCGAAACGCGCAGCGCCATCTCGCCGGACCGCGCCGCGGAGCGTGCCAGCAGCAGGCTCGCCGTGTTGGCGCAGGCAATCAGAAGGATGCACACCGAAACGCCCAGCAGAATCCACAAGGGCCGCGCGAACGCCCGGCGGAACGCGGAGATGCCGCTTGCTCCCGGACGCGCGAACAGTTTCATCTCGCGCAGTTCCTTCTGAATCGATGCGGGCATGGCGGTTCCCGAGCCGATGCGGCTCTCCTGATGACGGTGGAATGCGGGCTGCAAGCGAGCCGCCAGTTGTTCCGCTGCGATTCCCGGCGCCAGGCGGCCCAACAGATGAAACGGACGGTACGCGGCGTTGGTGAAGATATCCGGATCGGTGAGCGTAAGGGTGTGGATCTCATACTGGACATTGACATTCAAGGCCCGCGGACACGGTGAAA
>JARLGM010000241.1 GCA_031292755.1 Candidatus Sulfopaludibacter sp. | reverse complement strand
GTCCACGAGCCGGCATGGCGAGAGCGACCCCCTGTACACAATCTGATGTGCCGCGAGTCTGTTCCCAATACAGATACCAGGGTATTTTCGAAGGGAAAAAGTGAGTATTTTCTGCTTCCGGCGCCGACACAACCCGGAGTGGTAAGCTTGTCAAAAATGCAATATGCAAGCTTTGCCATCATACTCTCTCTAGCGGCACCAGCGCTGGCTCAACCTCCCGAAGAACTCATGAAGGAACCCGCGGTCCGGGCCGCCATGGAAGCCGCCCGTGCCGATGGGCCGCATACGCTGGATTTGCAGGTCCAGGTGTGCGAGATTCCGGCCCCGCCCTTCCATGAAGAGCAGCGCGGCCTGGAACTGAAGCGCCTCTTTGAAGACCTGCATCTCCACGACGTCCGCATCGATAAAGCCGGCAACGTGATCGGCGTGCGGCCCGGGAAATCCGCCCATCCGAACCTGGTCTTCAGCGCGCACCTCGACACCGTATTTCCGGAGGGCACAAACGTCAAAGTCACGCGCACCGGCGACCTGATGAAGGGACCCGGAATCGGCGACGATTGCCGCGGCCTCGCCTTGATGCTTTCGGTGATTCGCTCCCTGGACGAAGGGCACGTCGAAACTCCCGGGACCATCACTTTCGTAGCCGATGTCGGCGAAGAAGGCCTCGGCGATCTGCGCGGTATGAAGAGCCTCTTCTTCGACAGCCTCAAGGGCCAGATCGATAAATTCATATCGGTGGACGGCACAGGCCTCGGGATCACTCATATCGGAGTGGGCAGCAATCGCTATAAGGTCACCTTCAAAGGGCCGGGCGGTCACAGTTACGGGGCCTTTGGCATGGCCAATCCGATTCAGGCCATGGGCCGCGCCATCGCGAAAATCGACGCCTTTCAGGTGCCCGCCCAGCCCAAAACCACCTTCAACGTGGGCCGCGTGGGCGGCGGCACCAGCGTGAATGCCATTCCCTTCGAGGCCTGGATGGAGGTGGACATGCGCTCCGCCGACGTGGCGGCCCTCAAGGAACTCGACAACAAGTTCCACGCCGCCATCAAAGAAGCGGCGGAGGAGGAGAACGCGCGCTGGGACGGCCGTGGAGCGGTCACCGCATCGGCGGAACTGGTGGGCATGCGTCCCGCCGGCCAGACTCCCAAAGACAGCCCCATCGTGCAGACCGCGATGGCGGTATCGCGCGCCATGCAGATCGATGAGGTGTTGCGCGAGGGCTCCACGGATTCGAACGTGCCCATGAACCTGGGGATTCCCGCCATCACCATCTCCGGCGGCGGAATTGGTATGGGCGCGCATTCTCTCAACGAATCGTTTGACGGCAAGGACGCCTGGCGCGGCACCCAGCGCGCCATCCTCCTCGCCGTGGCCCTGGCGCGTTAATCATGACCTACAACCTGGAACTGGAATTCGCTCGCCGCATCGCCGTCGAGGCCGGTGAAAACGCCAAACGCCTGCGAGCCGGGGGCATCTCCGCCGAAATTAAGCCGGACGATTCGCCCGTCACCATCGCCGACAAGGATAACGAACGCCTCATCCGCGAAGCCATCGAACGCGAGTTTCCCGGCGACGGCGTCCTGGGAGAAGAGGGATCGAGCAAGCCGGGAACCTCCGGCCGCCGCTGGATCATCGACCCCATCGATGGCACCCGCGACTTCGTCCGTGACAATCGCTTCTGGTGCGTCCTGGTCGCGCTGGAGGAAGCCGATGAGTCGCTCGCCGGGGTCGCGCATTTTCCTATGCTCGCAGAGACGTATTGGGCCTCGCGCGGCGGCGGCTCCTACCGTAACGGCGAGCGCCTTCACGTGTCCGCCGTCGCATCCATCGAAAGCGCCGTGTTCTGCCCCAATGGCCTGCAACTGGCGCAGGCCGCTCCCCACCTGCCGCGGGTGATGGACCTGATGCAGCGCTGCTGGGCGGTGCGGTCGTATGGCGGAGCGCTGGATGGCTGCATGTTGGCCGCGGGCAAAACGGACGTCTGGTTTGAGCCCAAGGTCGAAGTCTGGGACCTCTCCGCGCTCAAGCTGATCATCGAAGAAGCGGGCGGCCTGTTTTTCGCCCTGGATGGCTCTCGGCGCATCGATCGCAAGAACGCCATCGCCTGCGCGCCCGGCGTGGGGAACGCGGTCCGCCAGGCTTTCGGTATCGTGTAGTACCATTTCACCAATGCGATATCTTCGGAACCCACAATTCTTGTTCGTGGCCATGCTGTGCCTGCCGGCCGCTGTCTGGGGCCAGGGCGGCCGGGCCGGGAGGGCAGCCGCCGCGGCGGCGCAACAGGCCGCCCCACCGGCGAATCCCACTGGACCCGGAGCGGCCCCCGCAGCCCCCACCGGCGCGGCAGGCGACTTCTTCGTCTACGACACAACGGCGGGCACGGGCATGGCCATCCCCGATGCGCCGCCCACCGAAACCCATCAGAAGATCACGGCCAATGGCGAGCCGCTGGCGTACACCGCGCGAGCCGGCTACCAGCCCCTGCGCAACGCCACCACAGGACAGACGGTGGCCCACATGTTTTATACCAGCTACGCCAAAGACGGCGTCAGCGACGAATCGTCGCGCCCGCTGGTGTTCTTCCTGGGCGGCGCGCCAGGCGTGGCCGCGACCTGGCAGGAGTTTGGCGGCTTCGGCCCGAAGCGCATGAAATGGGCCAGTGACGGCAGCGCGGGCGAGCCTCCCTACGGCTGGGTCGATAATCCGAATACTCCGCTCGCCCAGGCGGACCTGGTATTTGTGAATCCCGTAGGCACCGCATTCAGCCGGCCCGACCAACCCGGCCGCGGCGCCGGCTTTTGGAATACCGCCGCCGATATCGCTTCGCTCGCGGAATTCGTGCGCGGCTTCGTCAACGCCAACAATCGCCGCAATTCGCCGCTGTTTCTCGCGGGTGAAGACTCCGGCACCGGCCGCGTCGCCGGCCTCGCCGCCTTCCTCAACGAGCACCAGATCCCAGTGCAAGGCGTAGTGCTGCTCTCCATGACCATGGGCCCCGATGCCGCCGCCGGCGATGCGCAGTACATCACGCTGCTCCCCAGCCTGGTCATGGCCGCCTGGTATCACAAGAAACTCGCGCCGGAGTTGAGCGCCATGAGCGCCGAACAGATTTCCGGACAGGCCCGCCAGTTCGCTTCGCGCGAATATCTGCATGCCCTCTACAATGGCGACCGCATGAGTGCGGACGAGCGCGCCAAGGTGCTGGCGGATATGTCGCGCCTCACCGGGCTTTCCAAGCCGTTCCTGGTGAACAATAATCTGCGCGTCACGCTGGACCGCTTCAGCGGCGAGTTGCTGCGCGACCCCCGGCGCGGCCTTTCCAATTCGGATTCGCGCGTCGGCGGATTCGTGCCGCCGGCCGCCGGCGGCGGGCGTGGTGGACGCGGCGGCTTCGGCGTCCCGGCCATGGCCATCGACTTCAACCTGAGCAATCTCGCCGGCGGTTTCCAGACCGCCTATGAGGCTTACCTCCGCCGCGATCTCACCTTCAACGGCAATTCCAATGGCGTCTTCTATCTCTCCAGCGGCGGCGTGGGCGCGTTCACTTCCACGGGCAACGACGAAGCGAGCCTTGCCGGCGCCTTCGCCCGCGATCCCCATCTGCGCCTCTTCGTGGGTGTGAACTATTTCGACCTCAGCGCACCGTTCTACGCCACCGAGTACACCCTGGCCCACTTGAACGTGTCGCCGGAGGTGCGCGCCCACAACATCACCGTCAGTCATTTCGAGGCGGGCCAAATGGCCTATGCCGATAGCAAAGCCTCCGTCAGGCTGCAGGCCGACCTGGCCCGGTTTATCAGCGAAGCAACTTCACGCAAATAGGAGCAATGCCATGAGAATCCACAAACTTTGTTTTTTCGTAACCCTCATCGCTGCCGCCAGTGCGGGAGCCTTCGCGCAGGGCGGCCGCGGGAGGGGCGGCGCCGCCGCAACCAACGACTTCTACCGTTTCAATTACGGTTCCACGGAAGCCATGCAGCCGATCAACTACCCGGCGCAGCCCATCACTACGCAGCACCAGATCACGCTGCACGGGGAGACCATCCAGTACACTGCTCATGTCGGCTTCATGCCCATCAAGCAGGCCACCAGCGGCGTAACCAGGGGCCATCTGTTCTACATTTACTACTCCAGGAACGGCGTCACCGATAAATCCAAGCGGCCCGTCTGGTTCCTGTTCAACGGTGGGCCGGGCGCGGCTACCGTGTGGCTGCACATGGGCGCCTTCGGTCCCAAGATGGTGAAAATGGCCCCGAACGGTCTCGCTACGCCGCCGCCGTACACCTACGTCGACAACCCCAACTGCCTGCTGGACACCGGCGACCTGGTCTTCATCGATGCCATGGGCACCGGCTTCAGCCGCCCGGACCAGCCCCAATTCGGCCCCGAGTTCGGCGGTGTGGAGAACGACCTGGCCGCGTTCGGTGAGTTCATCCGCAGCTTCCTGAACGAGTACAACCTCTGGGGTTCGCCGCTGTTCGTCGGCGGCGAAAGCTACGGCACCACGCGCGCGGCCGGACTGGCCGGCTACCTGACGGACCACGATATTCCCATCAACGGCGTGATGCTGCTCTCGGCCGTCATCGATTCCAATGCCAGTGCGGGCGAACAGCGCCAGTTGCAAACGCTGCCGACCGAAATTATGACGGCTCACTTTCACAAGAAGCTGCCGCCCGATCTGCAAAAGCTTTCGGTGGAGCAGATTGCCAAACAGGCGCGCGACTTTGCGTCAGGCGAATACCTGGAGTACCTGTTCGACGGCGCCCGCTCCACCCAGGCCCAACGCGAAAAGGTGTTGACCGACATGGCGCGGTACACCGGCCTTTCCAAAACGTTCATCGACGGGCTCGACCTGCGCGTTCCCCTGGGGCCCTTCAGTACCGAACTGCTACGCGACCGGCATCTGATGACCTCGCGCCTGGATTCGCGCTTCGCCGGCTACCAGCTCGATGCCGGCGCCACCAATACCAGCTTCGATTACAGCAACGCCAATATCGAGGACTGCTTCCTCACGGCCTTCGAGGCCTACGTCCGCAACGACCTGAATTACAAAAACGACGGCCTGTATTACGTCGCGGGCAATGCGCCGCCCTGGTCCGGAGAATACAACACCGTGGTGAACCTGGAGGACGGGTTCGCCAAAAATCCTCACATGCATCTCTTCGTGGGAATGGGCTATTACGATTTCGCCTGCCCTTTCTACCCCGTGGAGTGGACCATCGCCCACCTGAAGGCGTCGGACGAGATCAAGAAGAACAACATTTCGTTCGGCTATTACGAATCGGGCCACATGGTGTATATCGATCAGCCCGCGGCGGCCAAGTATCATACGGACCTGGTGAAGTTCGTGCAGGCTTCCTTGCCCAAGTGACCGCGGGTGACGGCCTTTCGGCAGTTGCTGCCGGCTTCGGCACTCTCGCGCTCTGCTAAAGTCCAATGGATGTGCGGTTTAGGCTGCTCGCAGCGTTTGGCGTAAGACTTGCTCCAGAATAGGCATGCCGGAGACTCGCGAACTCGAACTGATCGCCGCGTGCAAGCGTGGAGACGAAGCCGCCCTCGGCGAATTGTTCCAGCGTCATTATCCAGCCTCCCTTCGGGTGGCGCGGGCAATCCTGCGCTCCGAGGAGGATTCGCAGGATGCCGTGCAATCCGCGTATCTGACGGCCTTCCGCCGCCTGGACAGTTTCCGGGGTGATTCCGCTTTCAAAACGTGGATCACGCGCATCGTGACGAACCACTGCCTCATGCTCCTGCGCCAGCCCAGGTTCCGGTTCCGCTGGATCAATTTCGATGAACTGGCCGGGAGCGGACCCTCTGGGCAGCCTGTCGCGGCGGGGTTGAGCCCCGAGAAGTCCGCGCTTTCCGGCGAACTCGCTTCGGCTCTTTCGGAAGCCGCCGCCCGGCTTCCGGAGCGGTTGTGCGAAGTATTCAAGCTCTACGCATTTTCCGGCCTGACGATTCGTGAAGTCGCAAAGGTGACCGGTCTCACCCTGCCCGCCGCGAAAACGCGGCTGTTTCGCGCGCAAACGCGGATGCGCGCGCACCTCCAGCCGGTGTGGTCCAGCGCGACGGTGCGCGAAGAGGCAGCTTGAAATGAACAGTCCAGATTCCGGCATCGTCACCCTGACCGGCCATCTTTCGGTGGAACAAACCGTGCGGAAGATCGAGGAGACGCTTCAGGCGAAGGGGATCAAGCTGTTCACGGTGATCGATCACAGCGGGGAAGCCGAACACGCCGGCTTGTCCATGCGGCCTACCAAACTGCTGATCTTCGGCAGTCCGAAAGCGGGCACGCCGCTCATGCTGGCTTCGCCGGAAATCGCCCTCGACCTGCCTCTGAAGATCCTGGTCTGGGAAAATAGCGAGGGGAAAGTCCAGATTTCCTATAACAGCGCCGAGTACCTGCAAGCACGCCACGCTCTGCCTCAGGAATTGGCGCAGGTTCTCACCGGCGCGGCACTTCTGGCCGCCGCGGCGCAGTAAGTCTGAAGCGCTGCGCCCGCCGTCCGGATCTTCGCCATGACCGGCGAGATTGCGCGCCATCAGCGCCTGCGGGACAACAACGAGGAAGATTGATAACTGAATCGATGAGACCGGGCGGCAGACCTGGTTCCTGGCGTAGACCCTGAGAGCGGGTTGCGGCGGTAATCTGATGTCGGCCTCTCGGCATTTGCCGGTATGTCAGCAGATGGTTCTCTGCTAACTGCCGTGTTGTCACTAGAGGCGGGCGGCATTCTACTTGCCTTTTCCAGTCCGGGGAGACAAGCGATGAAAGCCGGACAAATAATTCTCGATCTTACGTTCCTGACAGCGGGGCTCCCCGGATTACTCCATGCTCTGGATCTGCGGGTGAACACCCTGCACGTGTGGAATGACTATACCGAAGGCGCCGACTCCGGTATGCAGGCGCGGTTGGATGGCCGGGAACCGTTCTTATGGACGGACGAAGTGCCCGGCCGGGCTTCCGGCCTGCAACATGGGAAAATCCTGATCGGGCCGCTCGCCGGGCACGGAATCCGCCCCGTACCGAACGGATTGATTCATGACTGGATCGGCGCCGTCTTTATCCCTCACGCCAGCATTCGATCGTTGCTCGCGGTGCTCCACGACTATGACCGGTACAAAGACGTCTACAAGCCGGCCGTCGCCGAATCGAAGGCGCTCGCCTGTACGGAAGCGGACCAGCGATTTTCCATGGTCTGGCAGCATAAGGTGCTGTTCGTCAGTGCGGCGATTGAGGGTCAATACAGCGCCCGCGAGTTCATAGCCGGACAAACCCGCGGGTACAACATCGGCGACACCACCGAGGTGCGCGAAATTCAGGCCTACGGAGAGAGCGGAGAGCATCTTCTGGCGCCCGGACATGGGAGCGGGTTCATCTGGCGGATGCACAGCATCGCCAGATACGAGGAGCGCGACGGCGGAGTCTATCTCGAACTGGAAGCCATTGCTTTGACGCGCGACATCCCGCTGTCGCTGCGCTGGCTCGTCAGTCCGGTGGTAAATCATCTCTCGATCGATTCCCTGACCACTTCGCTGCGGCAAACCCGCGAGGCGGTTGAGTCGCTGGAGGAAGAGCCCGGGCGGTTCGTCTCGTGCGCCGCTCCAGAGGAGCATTCTCTGCATGCCGGCCGCGCTCGTTGATCCGGGCTTACGGTTTACCCGGCCGGTTGTTCGCGAGCGCCGCCGCGCGGGCGCCGTACGGCCGCCGGAGTGGGCGATCGCCGCTTTCTTGATCTATGCCGCAGCCCTGGCTGTTAGCGCCGGTTTAAAAGAGCAGCGTTTTCGCCGGTTTTGACGCCGTGGCGAG
>JARLGM010000240.1 GCA_031292755.1 Candidatus Sulfopaludibacter sp. | reverse complement strand
GACGAAGGAGCG
This sequence comes from Candidatus Sulfopaludibacter sp., assembly GCA_031292755.1. GTDB lineage: Bacteria > Acidobacteriota > Terriglobia > Bryobacterales > Bryobacteraceae > Sulfopaludibacter. Next base: position 7,825 of record JARLGM010000240.1, on the reverse strand, counting down.
GCGTCGTGAAGCTGGGGGTCGAAAACAAGCGCAACGTCATCCTGCTTTCCGTGCTCGGGCTGGGCGCGCTGTACGGCGTCTATTCCAATTTTTCGGATTCTTCGTCCGGTTCGTCGCCGTCGGTTCCCGCGGCTACGGCCGTGGCGCCGCCTACCATCGGATCGTCCGCCGCGGATTCCGACCAGCCCGCCCCGCCGCGGGCGCGCCGCCGCAATGAAGAATGGCACCCGGTGGTGCATTCCAAAAACAAAGATGAGCAGGTTCCTACCGATAAGATCGATCCCACGCTGCACCTGGATCTGCTGACGAAGGTGCTGGCCTCCAAGCCGGCTGGAGGCGCGCGGAACCTGTTCGAGTTCGGCGCTGCCAAGCTGTCCACGGTGCCCACACCCGCGCTGCTGGCCAAGAATGAACCGAAAATCACCGGACCCAAGCCTATGGGTCCGCCGCCGCTGCCGCCCCCGCCACCGCCGCCCGGTCCCTATGTGGCTCCGCCTCTTGGGCCGCTGCCGCCCCTCAATGCGCTCTATTACGGGTTTGCCGCGCCATCCAGCTCGAACCACCGCAGGGGATTCTTTATGATGCCTCCGGAGCACGGTCCCGCTCCCCCCGGTGCCGCCGGTCCTCCGTCCGATGAGCAGATCATCCTGATCAAGGCTGAAGGCGAAATCCTGACGGGGCACTATAAAATCATCAAGCTGGAATCGGGCTCGGTGACCGTGGAAGACACCGATTCCAAACGAACCAAGACGCTCCAAATCGTGGCGGACGCTTCGGATTAACTATGGCACGCCCCCGCCGCTCCGAATCCGGATTCGCGCTGCTGCTGGTCTTCCTGATGGCGGCCATCGTCGCCATCGCCCTGTATACGGAGATTCCACGCGTCGCGTTTCAGTCCCAGCGGGCCAAGGAACAGATGCTGATGGAGCGCGGCGAACAGTACAAGCTGGGTATCCGCCGCTTCATGCAGGTCAACAGCCGCCTGCCCGCCAACCTGGACGAACTCGAGAAGCTGAACAACCGCCATTTCCTGCGGCGCCGCTACAAAGATCCCATGACGGGCAAGGATGAATGGCGCCTCATCCACTCCACAGGCGGTGTGCTGACCGATTCCAAGCTCGGCAAGAAGGGTGACAAGAAGGAGACCAACCCCAACGCCGGCACGTTTGTCGCGGATATGCCCGGCCTGGGGAGCATGCCTGTGAATGGCCAGGGCGCCAATCTCGCCACACGGCGGCGTGCCAGCGAAGGCGGGGGTGCGGATTTCTCGCAGATCGGCGGCGCGACGTCGCCATCCACCGGCGCTCCCGATAACCCTGCCGTCCCAGGCTCTCCGGGAGCCGGCTATCCCGGCATGCCGGGAGCTCCTACAAATCCTCAGCCCGGCGGCGCATCTGCCCCCGCCGGCGGTGGTTTCGTGGGCGGCGGAGGTTCTTTCGTAGGCGGCGGCTCCGGCGTGGGTTCGCAGCCCAACAACCCCGCGGGCGGCGCGCCGGTTTACCCCGGACAAACGCCCGGTGCCCCCGGGATGCCGGGTGCGCCCGGAGCGACCGGTCTCGGATTTCCCGGGTCGGCCCCGGGCCAACCGAATCAGGCCGTCAACATGATCAACAACATTCTGACCTCGCCTCGCCCCGGAGGCTTGGCGGGGATTCAGGCGGGGGCCGCCGGCATGGGTGGAACGGGCATCGCCGGGGTGGCCAGCAGTGTGGATGAAGATGCCATCATGGTCTACGCCGATCAAACTAACTACTCGCTTTGGGAGTTTGTTTACGACGGTAAGTTCCAGCCGCCGCCCGATCCGCGGCAGGGGAACGGCGGGACGCCGGCAGGCCAGATTGGCAACATGGCCGGCAGCAGTCCACCCGGATCGCCCATCGGCTCCCCCATCGGCTCCCCCGCTGGCTCCCCGGCTGGGAGTTCGTTCGGCGGCAGCCAACCGGGTAGTTCGTTCGGTGGCGGCCAGGCGATCACGTCGTTCGGCCAGTCCTCTCCATCCGCCCAACCAGGGCAAACGGGCCAGCCCACCCAAGGCGGCATGACCCTCGGTGGAGGCCAACCGGGTGGGCCGAACGCCGGATCCACCAATCTCAATCTCCGCCCCGGCCGGCGGTAACGTCAGCCCAGCAGATTCAGCGTGGTCTTGCGCATTTCATCGGCCACGTGAGCCAGTTGAAGGTCCGTCTTGAATTCGTTCGTGGCGGAGAGCAGGGATACCGCCTGCTGGCTGAGGCTTACTGTGTCGCCGGCCTGCGTCGCACCGGTGCTGGAACTGGCCGAAGCAATACCTGTCGCCGCTTTGTCGAGGCGGCTCTGCGCGACATCCAGGCCCGCCGAAGCGATCGCGGATATGTCCATGTGCATCTTATCGGCCGGCGTTCGGAATGTGTGAATTGCCTAAAAAGCCCAGGCGCTTCAATTCCGCCCGCAGCGGCGCTTCCGAGCGGGCGTAAATCATCTTATACGCCTGGCAAAAGTAATCCAGATCGTCGAAGCGGCCGTGCGGACCGTGCCGGAATTTCGGGCACCCGCCATGGCAGATGGATTGGTATTCGCACACCTGGCAATCCGCATGCGCCAGCGTCTTCTTCGAGGCGAAGCTGTATCGCCGGGTGCGCCGGGCGATTTCCGGCCAGGAATCCAGCGTCACATTGCCCAGCTTCCACGACCCTTCCACGAAGAAATCGCACGGATACACGTCGCCGTTGTACTCCACCACCACGTAGCTGTCGCAGGTTTCGTGCATGGTGCAGGTGCCGGGCTTCTGTCCCGCGAACGCCTCGGCGATGTTGTCGAAAAACCGGATCCGCATCTTGCGGCGCTCCGGCCACCACAGGTCGAACGTCTCGCACAGGAAGCGGCCGTATTGCTCCGCGCTGATGGTGAACGGCAGAGGCTTGCCCTCGGCATCGAACTCCGCCAGCGGAATGTACTGCAGGTTATCGATGCCCAGCGAGCGGTAAAAGCGGTACAACTCGCGGGCCTTGCCCACGTTGGCCTGGCTCAGCACGCACAGGATGTTGAACTCCACCTTATTTTTCTGCAGCAGCTCGATGCTTTGCATCACGCGCTTCCAGGTGCCGCGCCCTTCTTTGTTGAAGCGGTACAGGTCGTTGACCTCTTCCGGGCCGTCCAGCGAAACGCCCAGCAGCCAGTTGCAGGCGCGGAACAGGTCGCACCAGTCCTGGTCGATCAGCACGCCGTTGGTTTGCAGCGCATTGCTGACGGACTGGCCATTGCGCCCGTAATTCTGCTGGAATTTGATCAGTTGCTGGAAAAACGGCAGCCCGGCGAGCGTGGGTTCGCCGCCCTGAAAGGCGAAAATGCTGGTGGGGTACGAGTAAAAAAGATACGAATCCACCAGCCGCTCCAGCGTGTCGTTGGTCATGCGGCGCGCCGGCAGGGCCTTGTACGGATCGGCCTCGCGGTCCAGGTAAAAGCAGTACGAGCAATCCAGGTTGCAGACGGCCGAAGCGGGCTTGATCAGCAGCGAGCTGATGCGCGGAACCGGTCCGCTCCACCCGGCGTCCCCTTGCGGCGCCTCGAGAATAGGGAATGGATTACCGCGGGCGCCCATGCACCGAGTGTAGCAGAGCTGTTTCGGAGGGGCGGACGGCTGCCAGCGTTTCCAGCACCTCCACCACCAGTGCCGCCTCCCCGGCGGGCACCGGGTTGCGCCCATCCCGGACCGCCTCGTAATACGCGCGATAATCGCCCGGCAGCGTCTCTATCGTCCGCGAGCCGGCGGGTGTGGTCAGCGTGCCGTGGCGTCCGTCCGAGCCCCAATCGCCGGACCCCGGCAATTCTCCGCGGCGCAGCGCCGGCTCCTGCGTGTCCATGCCGTATTTCACGAAGCTCCCCACAGTGCCGTGTAGCACGAAGCGCGGTGTTTCCGCCACCGCCAGGTTGCTGCCGTGAAGAATCACCCGCAGCTTGCCATAACGCAGCAGCACGTGAAAATAATCCACCGCGGCGCCGCCTTCCCGCTGCACGCCCAGGTCGGCGTACATGGACTCCGGCGGCCCGAAGAGCAGCAACGCCTGGTCCACCAGATGCGAGCCCAGGTCGTACCAGATGCCGCTGCCGGGCACGGCTTGCTCGCGCCACCGATTCTGCACCGTGGGCCGGTAGCGATCGTAATGCGATTCGAACTGCACGAGCTCGCCCAGTTCTCCCCGCTCCAGCAGCGCGCGCACGGTGAGGAAGTCGGCGTCGAAGCGGCGGCTGTGAAACACCGAAAGGAACAGCCCGCGTGCGTGAGCCAGCGCCATCAACTGCCACGCCTCTTCGGATGTGACGGTGAACGGCTTGTCCACCACCACGCGTTTGCCGGCCACCAGGGCGCGGCGCGCCAGGTCACAGTGCGTGCTGTTGGGCGTGGCGACCACCACCAGGTCCACCGCCGGATTCCCGAACACCTCGTCCGCCGAGGCGGTGACGGCCATTCCGGGAAGGTCCGCGTGAACGCGCGGGGCGTTGCCGCTCATCACCTGCACCAACTCCAGCCCTTCGACGCCGCGAATCAACGGAGCGTGAATCGTCTTTCCGGCAAATCCATATCCCAACAGAGCCGCGCGCATGAAAACACTATGTCACAATTTGGTGTGGCTGAACCTGTTCTCCGAATCACCCCCATTCGCGGTATCGATCTCGCCGTCTGGGAGTGGCCGGGCGAAGACCCGCCGCTGCTCTTCGCCCATGCCACGGGCTTCCACGCGCGTTGTTGGGACGCGGTAATTCGCCGCCTGCCGGGCCGTCGCGCCATCGCGGTGGACCTGCGCGGTCACGGCCGCAGCGCCAAGCCCGACCCGCCCTACCCCTGGCGCGCCTTCGGCCAGGACTTGGCTGAAATCGCCGCCCTTCTGGACGTGCGGTCCGCCGTCGGAATCGGCCACTCCATGGGCGGCCACTCCATCGTTTCCTCGGCGGTGCTGCGGCCGGAGACTTACGCCGCGCTGTACCTCATCGATCCCACCATCTTTCCGGCCCAACGCTACGGGTCGGCGCCGTTCGATTCTTCTTTCATCCTCCGCCGGCGCCGCTACTGGAGCTCTCCGGCGGAGATGTTCGAGAATTTCAGCGGGCGCTCTCCCTTCGCGCAATGGCAGCCCGAGGTGCTTCGGGATTACTGCGAATTCGGCCTGCTGCCCGCCGGCGCGGAATTCGAATTGGCCTGCCCGCCCCTGGTGGAGGCGTCGATCTATCCGCTCTCGGTGGCTCCGGAATCGAACCTGCACGGCGAACTCGAGACGCTCGCGCAGCCGGTCGTGGTGGTGCGCGGAGGCATTCCGTGGACGCCGGAAAAGTTCAACCTGAACTCGTCGCCCACCGATCCCGAGCTGGCTTCGTTCTTTCCAAATGGCCGCGATGTCCCGCTCCCCGGACGCTCGCACTTCATCCCCATGGAGATTCCCGAGTGGGTCGCCGGGGAGATCGAGCAACTCATCGCGGAGCCGCGGAGGCGCTGAGGAAGACGCGAAGGAGAATCCCATCTTGTTTTTCTCCGCGTCGTCCTCCGCGATGAGTTCCTTCCGTGGTGAACTCCGCGCTTGCTCACTTCACTTCTGGTCGAACAAATTCCCCATGGAGATTCCCGAGTGGGTCGCCGGGGAGATCGCGCAACTCGTCCACGGACGGGGCCGCGCGCCTTTGAAAACGGGCGAGATCGATCGATGAGGAAAAGATTCCATTCATCTTTTCTCCGCGCCTTCCTCCGCGCCTCCGCGATGAGTTCCTCTGTGTTTCCTCCGTGTCCTCCGTGGTGAACTCCGCGCTTGCTCACTTCTGGTCGAACAAATCCGGACGGTGGAGCCGCTCGCCCTTAAAGACCACCAGCGAGATGCGCTCGGTGGCCGTAATATCGATCAGCGGATTGCCGTCGATCAGCAGCAGGTTGGCGTCCAACCCTTTCCGGAGTGTGCCCATCTGCCTGTCCGCGCGCAGCAGTTTGGCGGCGTTGCCGGTGGCGGCTTCGAGGGCCACCCACGCGGGAATGCCGGCATCGATCCACAGTTGCAGCTCGCGGTGCAGGGAAGGTCCGTGGAACACCAGCGGATTGCCGGCGTCGGTGCCCATTACCAGCGGCACGCCGGCCTTCCAGGCGCGCAGCAGGTTGTTGCGGGCCTGTTCCAGCGCGTGAGTGAAGATCTCCGCCTTGGCGGCGTCCACGCTTTTGCCGGATTGCATGAAGTCGCGCGTGCCTTTCAGCATGCGGGCGGGCAATACCTGCTGCACCAGCGAGTTGTTGAGCGCGTCGGCTCTGCCGCTGAAATACTGGGAGTAGGCTTCGGCCACGGCCAGCGTCGGGTCCAGATAAACACCCTGCCCCGCCATGCGGGCCAGCAGATTATCGGGAAGCTCGTCGCGCCAGGAGCCATGCTCCACACTGGCGGCGCCTATTTCCACCGCGTCGGTCACGTCCCGCGCATCGCCGGTGTGCACCGCCAGCGGCAGATTCTGCGCATGGGCCTCCTCGGCTACGCTGCGCGCGATGAGAAGGTCCATGCGGTCGAACAGCATGCCGTCGCCCCATCCCGCTTCCAGGATGGTCTTGATGCCATCTACTCCGGCCTTCTTCAGCTCGCGCACGTCTTTGCGAGCCTCTTCCGGAGTCTTCGGCGTGCGTACCAGTTGCGCCTTCACGCTTTCCCGCATGGCCTCGGGAACATGCCGTGTGAATTCGGTGCCGTGACCGCCTTCCGCGGTGAACATGGGGCCGCAGACGAATAGCTGCGCGCCCAGGCGGGCGCCGTTCGCCACCTTGGCGCGCAACGCCAGAGAAGCATCCAGCGCATCGCCGACACTGCGAGCCGCGGTCACGCCGCTATAGAGCAGGGCGGCATCGGCGCGCGGCATAGTCTGTTGCGGGTCATAGTCGGCGGAGTCCGTGGAGATTCCCGCGGGTCCGCCCAGGTGGACATGCACATCGATCAATCCCGGCAGCAGCGTCTTTCCGGCGCCTTCGATCACGTCGGCCTTCAGCTTCTCCGGGTCTGGCCCCGCGCCTTGGAAGACGTCCTGGATTTTGCCATCGTGCACCACCACCGAGCCGGTTTCGATCACGTTGCCGTCGCCGATAATCAACCGCGCGTTGCGGATCAGAAACGTACCGGAGCGCTGCAAGTCGCGGAACATGGCCTGGTTTTCGCCGATGTGCTCGCGGCTGTACGCCCGGTAACATCCCATCGCCAGGAACGGGGCGAGCACGGCCAGCACCCACAGCTTCTTGCGCGCGGGCAGCTTCTCTTCCTTCTCCCACCGGAACAGTTGCACCGCGAAGAACAGGCCCACCGCCATCGTCAGCAGCAGGGCGCCCACCGGCAAAGGATTGTCCAGCAGTGTCTGGTTGCGGAAAAAGATACCCTGGAAGCCCGTCACCAGGTAACTTGCCGGCAGAAACTCCGCCACCGTCTGCGCCCAGTTGGGCAGCATTGCCGCGGGAATCGTGGTGCCGCTCAAAAACAGCATGGGCATGTACAGCAACTGGATCAGGATGTTGGCTTCCTGCATGGTGTTGGTCACCGCGGCCAGAATCAGCCCAATGGCGCGAAAGGCGCAAACTCCGAGCGACGTCATCAGGAATAGCGATACCCAGTTCCGCGGCATCGGCATGGCATAGCCGAAATGGCCCACCAGAATCAGCAGCACCATCACCGGCAGATACAGCAGCCAGCCGCTCACCATGGAGGCAATCAGGATGGGCAGCGGCGAAATGGGCGTCACCTTGTAGCGGCGCAGAATGTTTTGCTCGCGCTCCTGCACGGCGCGCATACCCGCGCCCCACAGTCCGTTGCCCAGGATGCCCATGGTGAGCACCGTGCCCACG
>JARLGM010000239.1 GCA_031292755.1 Candidatus Sulfopaludibacter sp. | reverse complement strand
TCGTACCTACCGTGCGCTCACCGGATATCCCCTCGCCGTGTCGATATCCCCCTCATCCCCGCAGCGTGAGCACTCCGCCAGCCAGCTATCCGACTGAAAAATGGCGCTCTAGCGTCAAACGCGAAAGAGCCGAACCCAGTTCAAATTCTTCCAGCGTCGGTTGAGACTCAGCGGACAGGCCAGTCGTGTACGCCGGCGGCCGTTCCTGCTTTTTCCGCCGCACCAGCTCGGGCACGGGAGCCAGATCGCGTCCGGGCAGGGGGTTCCAGGTCGAACGGAATCGCCCCAACTCATGAAGCCTTAAGCCCGCAAGCGAATCGATCCCCATCCCGGTACATGGCGTTCAGTCGTTCCCACTCATGGGATTGTCGAATTTAGCGCAATGCCACAAATTGGAACTGTAACCGATTAATTTGCGAATAACAGATAACAGACCGAACGCTTCGTTTGCGAAACGAGTGAGAGACACCTCTATGAGGTTTCCCGAATCAACTCACCTAAACGCCGGACTAATCGCTATCGTCTGCCCGATAACTGTGCCATACCGCCCAATTTACAAACTTGTGCACTTAGTAGAGTTGCGATGCGTCTCAGGTGTTAAGCCGGTTTAGAGAGAGACTCCGTATGTTTGCGCCCACAACGAAACAAGTTTTCACTCCGCCATAGGAGTGAGAATCGATGAATCCCGCCTGTAACCGCTGGCGGGCAACCAACGCCCCAAAGGCGAGCGCACAGAACGATTCACGGCCGCGTGTCCGACCCAACAGGATCAGTTACTGAATCAGCCTGTCGATCAGCGATACACGCCCGGTTCGCCCAATTGCCATGGGTATGGGCCCCGTGAAACATTTACAGCCTGTCAATGAGTTGGATGACTCCCGGTAGCCGGTAGCCGGTAGCCAGTGGCCGCTATCTCGGGTCAGAGAGAGATACAAATGTCGAACATTTTGAGAAGCACACTGCCTTTCGCCGGACTTGCTCTTTTTACCGCGGCCGGCGCAACTGCAATGACCGCGACCGTAGCGCCATCATTACAGCCGCCGCAGCCGGTCGGCACGATGATAACCTTTACTGCATCTGTCCCGGACGCGCCAAGCCCGAACCTTTGGTACCGGTTCCGCGTTCGCCCTCAGGGCGGCGCCTATCAGACGGTCCGGGATTATGGCCCTCTCAGTTCCCTCAACTGGACCGCGTCCAGGCACGAAGGTGGCTACGAATTGGAGGTCTCCGCCCGCGATCTGGATACGGGCGATGAATCGACGGCCGCGTTGCTCTTTCAGTTCGTGTCCGCCGTAACGTCCGGGCAACCCGTGGTTTCACCCACCGGCAACTCACTGGTTTTTCTTTATAGCGCTCCGCCCTGCGACGCGGGATCGCGTATGCGCGTGCAGTTCCAGACGCCCGGCGGAACGGTTCAGAATACGCCCTTCCAGGGGTGCAGTTCCGGCTTGAGTATGAATTTCTATCTGGCTGGGCTTTTGGCGGGCACCACTTACACGGCGCAGCATATCGTGGATACCGGCTTTGCTTTCGTGAGCGGTCCGGCAGTCACGTTCACAACCGGAAATCCGCCTGCCAACCTGTACAGCGACACGATTCTCTTGCCCGGCGCCAACAGCACGTCCGATCCGATTCTGCTCGGCGGTCCATTGGGAGGGAACATTGTGGCCAATGACCTTGCTGGCAACGTGCTTTGGTATGGGCCCTCCGATCTGACGTTCCTCACGCGGGCGCAGGCCGGTGGCGAATTTTGGGGCATTATCGAGTCTCTCGCCGGCGCCGACCCCTCGCAGCAGGTTGTGCGGAAGTTCGACCTGACCGGCATGACCTTGCTCGAAACCAATGCGGCGCGCGTGAACGAGCAATTAACGGCTCTCGGAAAGCGGACCGTCACAGGCTTCCATCACGAGGCGCGGCCGATAGCTGGCGGCCGGGTGGCGGTTCTCGCGGCTGACGAGCAGATTTTCACGGACACCCAGGGACCGGGGCCTGTCGACGTGCTGGGAGACATGATTGTTGTCCTTGACCAGGACCTGAACGTCGTTTGGACCTGGGACGCTTTCGACAACCTAAATGTCAATCGGCCGGCCATTCTCGGCGAGGTCTGCCCTGCTGCCGGTTGTCCCGCATTCTACCTGGCGCCCACGGCGAACGATTGGACCCATGGCAACGCCCTTCAGGAAACCGCCGATGGGAACATCCTGTACTCCACCCGGAACCAGGACTGGCTCATCAAAATCTCCTACGACGGCGGCAACGGCGACGGCCACATCCTCTGGAGGATGGGGGCGGGCGGAGATTTCCAGATTAACTCCAGCGATCCTTTTCCCTGGTTCTCGCACCAGCACGACGGGAATTTCGCCACCAGCGACCCTACGCAACTCCTGGTGTTCGATGACGGAAATACCCGTGTAGCATACATGCAGGGCGGTCACAGTCGAGGCCAGGTGTTTCAGATCGATGAGCAGAACTTCATCGTGAATCCCCTTCTGAACGCCGACTTGGGAGTCTACTCGGAGGCCGTCGGATCCGCGCAATTGTTGCTCGATGGCAACTACCATTTCGACGCGGGGTTCGTGTCGGAGAACAACACCATCGACGCTTACTCCTTCGAAATCGACTCCTCGGGCCAGATGCAGTACGAAGCGCATCAGAATGTTATTCTGTATCGGACCTTTCGAATGACCGACCTGTACACTCCGGATTAGATAACTCCCCCAAACATGAAACGGCGAACATTTATCAAGAACACAGGCGCCGCGGCCTTAAGTCCCATGGTCAAGGGTATGACTGCCTCGATGGCGCCCCCGAATATCGTTCTGATCGTGGCTGACGATCTGGGCTATGGAGACCTCGGCTGCTACGGCTCGCACATTCAAACGCCGAATCTGAACCTGATGGCGTCGCAGGGCGTTCAATTTCAAAACTTCAATTCCGGAAATCCCGTCTGTTCGGCGTCGCGAGCTTCCATTCTCACGGGGCGCTATGGCGTGCGCTGCGGCGTCCCCGCCGTGTTTTGGCCTACGGATACAGGCGGGCTCTCGACAACCGAAGTGACCATTGCGCAGATGCTGAAACCCGCCGGTTATAGCACCATGTGTATCGGCAAGTGGCACTTGGGGACCCTGCCACAATTTCTGCCGACAACGCGCGGTTTCGATGAATACTACGGGATTCCCTACAGCAACGACATGGCCCCGTCGATTCTGATGCACAACACCGACATCATCGAATCGCCCGTGGATCTCACTACGATTACCAGGCGCTACACCCAGCAGGCGGTTGACTTCATTCGTAGATCCAGCCAGGCCCCATTCTTTCTCTACATGCCGCATACATTTCCCCACATCCCCCTCGCGGCCTCACCGGATTTCACCGGCCAGTCCGGGCTGGGACTCTACGGCGACGTGGTTGCGGAAATGGATTGGAGCGTCGGACAGGTTCTCGGGGCTCTCCAGGACAGCGGCCTCGACCAGAACACACTGGTGATGTTTACCAGCGATCACGGACCTTTTTATCAGGGCAGCCCCGGACGGCTTCGCGGCCGCAAGGGGGACACCTTTGAAGGGGGCATGCGTGTGCCCTTCCTGGCGCGATTTCCGGGCCGCATCCCGGCCGGCGCCGCACAGCGCGGAGTGCCCAGAATTGCAGGGCCGCGAGTCGTGAGTGCGACGGCCTCGGCGCTCGATATACTCCCCACGATTGCCGGCTTCGCTCATACGCCCCTGCCTGGAAATCCCCTGGACGGGGCCGACATTGGACCTGTGCTCACAGGTCAGGCCGCCGATGTAACTCACCCGCTATTTCTCTACTTTTGCAATTACAGTCTACAATGCGCGCGCCTGGGACCCTGGAAACTGCACATGGTTCGCCCGAACGTCCCCGCATTTACAGCGGAACCAAAAGTGGGCTTCTTCAATCTGCGTCTGCTGAATCCCGAGTTATACGACGTCGAGTCCGATCCCGAAGAGGCCGTGGATGCCTCCGGGCAAAACCCTGCCGTCGTGGCCGACATTCAGCAACGCGTCGCTCAAATGCTTCCCGCGCTTCCACCGGCGGTGCAAGCGGATTGGAATAACACTCAGAGCATTCCGGTTTATCCCAACGAGCCCGGCTCTTATCCCACTCCAATCGTCGGCTGAACCCGGAATGGCAATGGAGTCGGGAGCCGGTTGCGGGCGAGCATATCGCTTTTGCCGCCAGGTCCCGTTTCAGTGTGAGTTGCCCGCGGATGAATCGGCTCGGCCCTTGTTTTCCTTTCGTTTTACCACTTCCACCATCGTAAGAATCACACTCTCCGGCACATGAGCATCCTTCAAATCGATCAGCGATTGTGAATCGACGGCGAAGTTGTTCTCCACCTCGTGCATCAGGTTGCGGATGAAGCCGTCGCTCATTCCACCCTTCACCATGTCCACGATGTCCGCATTAGTCAATACTCCCGTGTGGTCGGGGGCAGGACTCGGAACCGGCGCGTATTTATAAGGAACAGACGGCGCCGTCACGGCCGGTTGCGGCATCTCCAGTTGCGTCGCCTTCCAGTCTTGTTCCCGCTGCACATACAGCGAGTGCAAATCAACCATCGCCAGCATCAGGAAACCGCAAGCCAGAATACCGACGCAAATCCCACCTGCCAGGCGCGCCGGATCGGTGCGGCTGCTTCGCCTGTGACAGTTGCTGCAAGTGAAGGGATAGCAGCCAAAGCCCGACAAAATGAAATCGAACAGTGTCGCCCGATGGACCCGCGACAGCGAGCCTCCATCGCACTTTCTGCATGTCTGGCTGGATTCCCAGGCGTCCTTCGGACGCACCCGCCGCCGGATCCGTTTGCCTCGCCTGGACCCGCCACCGCGGACCACCTCGGGGGTCCTGATCTCCGCCGGAAGTCGTTCGGAATTCTCCGGTTGCATATCGGTCAGACCTCGGGCCTTTGGTACCCCTGGTACTGCACAAAGGTACTATGCACCTAAGCCAAAAGTCAACTGTACGAAAGGCCTGTTCGCGATCTTGATAGAATCATTAGCCAGCCATGTGGACCCGCTACCTCGCCGCTCTCCTCCTCGTCTGCGCAGCTTTCGCTCAGGAAGATATGCCCCCTGCCGGCCGGGGCGCCGGACGCGGCGGCCGGGGCAGCACGCGCGACTTCCTGGGTCTCGGCCCCCCACCCGACGCCGCCGCCGCCGCGCGGGGCGAAAAGCTCTTCGCTCCCAATTGCGCCTTCTGCCATGGTGAAAAAGCCCGCGGCGCTTCCGCCCCCAACCTCGTCCGCTCCGCCCTGGTGCTCCACGATGAGAGAGGCGAGCTTGTCGGTCCCGCCGTCGCCAAAGGCTTCCCCGATAAAGGCATGCCCGCGTTTCCCAACTTCACTCCCGCCGAGCTCGCCGATATCGCCCAATACCTCCACTTACAGGTCGAGTTAGTCGCCAATCGCGGCACTTACAAGCGCCTCAACGTTGTGACCGGTAGCGCCCCCGCCGGAGAAGCTTACTTCAACGCCAACTGTAAGTCCTGCCACTCCACCACCGGCGATCTCGCCCATATCGGCGCCCGCTACGAACCCGATCAGCTCCAGAACCGCTTCATCTGGCCCGCCGGCGGACGCGGTGGCGGCGCCCGCCAGAAAGTCACTGTCACCCTCCCCGACGGCCAATCCATTGCCGGAACCATCCGCAAAATCGACGACTTCGATATCTCCATGACAGATTCCGCCGGCGTCTACCATTCCTGGCCCCGCGACAGCGTCAGGATCGAACTCGAAGACCGTCTCGCCGGCCACCGCCGTCTCCTCGATAAATACTCCGACGCCGACATGCACAATCTAACGGCCTACCTGGTGACCCTGAAATGAAACGCCGCACCCTGTTACTCGCCGCTCTTGCTTGCCTGCTGCCCGGTCAGGATTCGCCTCCGGTCAACTCCTGGCCCACTTACAACGGCGATTTCTCCGGCAAGCGCTTCAGCCCGCTAACCCAGATCGATTCCTCGAACGTCGGGAGCCTCGCCCTGGCGTGGTTCTACCGCATCAATAACGTCGGTCCCCAGCGCGGGGTCGGCAACCCCACCATCAAGTCCACCCCACTGATGGTCAACGGTGTCCTCTACTTCACCATCCCCGACCACGTCTGGGCTCTCGACGCCCGCACCGGTGAAGAACTGTGGCACTACGGCTGGCAGGATAAAGGCGGCCACCTGGTCGGCAATCGCGGCCTCGGCATGTATGGCGACTGGCTCTACTTCATGACGCCCGACTGCTGGTTCCTCTCTCTCAATGCCAAAGACGGCAAGGAGCGCTGGCGCAAAAAAGTCGCCGACGAAAAGCTGCAATACTTCTGCACCATGAGCCCCCTGGTCGTTAAGAACCACGTGCTGGTCGGCGTCGGTGGCGATGCCATGGATGTCCCCGGCTTCCTCGAGTCCCGCGACCCGGAAACCGGCGATGTGCAGTGGCGCTGGAACACCACCCCGCGCAAAGGCGAACCCGGCGCCGATACCTGGCCCAACCCGCAGGCCATGGAGCACGGCGGCGGCATGACCTGGATGCCCGGCACTTACGATCCCGAGTTGAACCTGATTTACTGGGGCACCGGAAATCCCAACCCCGTGTTCGCCGGCCAGGGCCGCAAGGGCGCGAATCTCTGGACCGCCTCCATCGTCGCGTTGAATGCCGATACCGGCAAACTGGTCTGGTACCACCAGCCGTCCCCGCACGATACCCACGATTGGGACAACGTCGAAACGCCCGTTCTCTTCGACGGCGCCTTCAATGGCAAACCCCGCAGGATGCTGGCCCAGGCCGCCCGCAACGGTATCTTCACCCTGCTCGATCGCGTCACCGGCGAAAGCCTGGTCACCAAGGGGTACATCGGAGTCAATTGGATGAAGGGCATCGACGCCAGGGGCCAGCCCATTCCCGACCCGGCCAAAGAACCACAGGTGGACGGATCCCTTGTCAATACGCCCGGGGGCGGAGGGACCAACTGGCCCCCGCCCAGCTTCGATCCCGAGACAGGTCTGTTCTATGTCAATGCCAAAGAGGGTTACGGCGTCACTTACTTAACCGATGACGATCCCGAGCCGCAGGGCTACGGCGGAGGCGGAGGGGCGGGCCTCTCCGAGCCCATCCTGGCAGCCATCGATTATCAAACCGGCAACCTTGCCTGGAAACACAAGTATCCCAGCGGCGGCTTCGGCAATGCGTTCCCCGGCATCCTCACCACCGCCGGCAAACTGCTCTTCACTGGAGATCCGTCCGGCAACTTAATCGCCTTCGATCCCGCCCAGGGCCGCATACTCTGGCATTTCCACGCCGGATCCATGGTAAGTAACGGCCCTTCCACTTACATGCTGAACGGAAGCCAGTATCTTCTCGCCGCCGCTGGCGACACCCTCTTTGCCTTTAAATTGGTGCCGTCCGCGCTAATCCCCATCCCCAACCCCCATCCCTAACCCCTGGCGAGCGAAGCGAGCCGCTTTTTACCACACCAGCCGCAGAGCCGTCTCCAGCCTGCGCGGTGTGTTCGCCTGCGCGCCGATAATCCCGAACGCCAGGTTCGTGGGCGCGGTGGTTGGTGCCCCGAACGTAACATGGTTTTCCAGGTTATACGCCTCGAACCGTACCTGAATGTACCGTCGCTCGCCGAACCGGAAGTCCTTATCCAAAGACATATCGATCTGGTTCGTCGGATCGCGCCGCAGGTTATTGAACTGCAGATCGAATGTCTGGATGTTATTCGCCAGTTGCTGGTTCGCGATCGTGTTGAACCGCGTAATGTCGAACGCCGTTCCCGTCGGCTGGGCGGTATGCAGATTCAGCGGTCCGCCATAGTAAAGATAATTGCCCCAGGTCAGCAGCGGCCCCGATTGCAGCGTATACACGCCGCTGAGTTGCCAGCCGCCCGCCAGGGAATCCAGCCACCACCGCTGTAGATTCAAC
>JARLGM010000238.1 GCA_031292755.1 Candidatus Sulfopaludibacter sp. | reverse complement strand
CGGAGCGGTAGTTCAGAATGCCCAGCAGGTTGACGTTCAATACCACGCTGGTCTTGCGGACGGCGTCCCAAATGCTGCGCACGCAGGAAACGCCCGGAAGGGCCGTCGCGTGCAAGCCGGTCAGATCGCCGCGGAGCGCCTGGTCCACCGCGGTCCGCGACTCCGCGGTGAGCGCCGCGGGGACGATCTCGTAGAGGAACGTCGCCGCTTTCGAATCGCTCACCGTAAAGGCACTGCTCACGGCGATCTCGAGTTTGCGGCAGGCGCACGCCTTCACGGCGCTCTGAATGGCCTCTGCCTGCTCCTTGGGCACTCCGGCGCTCGCCAATTCCTTCAAGTCCGCTTTGGGATCCGCGCTGATCAGGCCGATCACCTGGGAGAACAGGTCCGTCGTGCCGAACCCGGCCGAGATGCCCTCGCTGACCGCTGCCGTCACAGTGACGCTGCTTCCGTTCTTCCGGTACCAGCCCAGACGGACGGCGCCGCTATCCAGCTTGCGCGCCACGATCTCGAATTCCGTTTCGATTTCGCACGAGACCCCGACGGTTGCCGAACCTCCCGCGCTCACCGATACCACGGGCAGCGGAGCCGGCAGGCTGGCCGACGCCAGCGGGTTGGTGACGGCCAGCAGATTCGCCGTGCCGGAAACAGTCAGCTCGCCGGTCAGCGCCACGCGCGCAATCTGGCCGGCCGGCAGATCCGCCAGGTCGGCGGCACTCGCCGGAATGGCGAATCCGGCTACGGTCTGCTGTACCGCCTGCGCCAGCGTGACGCCGCTCTTGAGGGGGAAGCGCGAGTAACTCACCAGTTCGACCTTGCTCGCCGGCATGGCGCCGAAAGTCAGTTCGCCCGATGTCACCGAAACATCCGCCGACGCCGAAGCATCCATGCCGAACGAAACGTAGCAGGTATCCGGCGGATTCTTGATGGAATCGTCCTGCCCCGGCAGATCGTCGGTATCGGTAATCACCGCGAGCCTGGCGTGCGCGCCCCCGGCCACCAAAAGTGCCGGTGCTCCGGCCCCCAGGCTGACAGGTTCGCTCAAGCAGACGCCGGCCGTCAGCGAACGCAGCGCCGGCTGGTCCAGCGTCAGTCCTCCCACCTTCGAGAGATCCAGATTCGTGATTTGCAGGGACGGCAGTTGCTGAAAATACTTCAGCAGGGCGGAGCTTTCCGCAGGCTGCGCGTCAAGGTCCAGCCCGAACTGGTCCGTCAACTTGATCGTCGTCATAAGTTACTCCAGCGTGTAGGGCGGTTCGAAATTAGGCACACCCGCATGGCGCCCCGCGATCCATCGCAGCACATAGACCTGGCGCGGATCGGTGAGCGAATGCGTAAGCGCGTTCGTCGCCACTTCCAGCAGAGCGTGCGCCATCAAGTCCTTGTAATAGTCGATGTCGGGCTCGATCATTACACAGTTCATTCCGTCGATGGTCTTCTTGTCGTTTTCGTGAAAGGTCAACTGGACGTTGGCTTCGCCGAACTGAATCTGCTTCCAACTGCGGGTGGCGCCCGTATGGAACATCGCCGTGCCCACCTCGGGAGAAAACTGGCCTTGCGCCGTCGCCTGAATCACCTGGTCGATCACCGCGGGATCGGCCCAGGCAAAAAAGCGATCCTGCGCCATGGTCTTGTCCCAGATGAGCTCTTTGATATAGTCGAGCGGCGTCTTCACCGGCAATTGGATTTGCGACATGGCCGTGACCAGGTTGAAATAGCACGCCAGCACGTCCGGCTGCATCTCCATCAACTGGCTGTACCGGTCCACGGCCGAGGCATCGTCCGCCGACCCTGCCCGCAGCAGCGCCGCATAAGCCGCATAAGCCGGATAGGTCTGCGTGAGCCGGCTCCAGATGGCGTTCCGGAAATTGAACGCCGCGTCCTTCGCCACCAGCATGATATCCACCACCGTAGGATTCGCCGGGTTGACCGTCACCGGGAAAAATCCGGCCTGTTGATACCGGTCCGCCGACGCGACTACCGCATAGTTATCTCCAAAATTATTGAAGAACGGAAGGCTGTCGATCCGGATGCTGGATTGCGTCACAAAACCGTTGTTGGGCAAAGAAACGTTCTGCTGATTTCCGTCACGAACCGTCAGCAGCGCTTGTGTTCCGGGCGGCAGAGGCGTTCTGGCTCCGGAAAACAGATTGACGTCCAACGTGCATGTCTTCAGGCCAATTGCGGCGGTTGCCATAAGGGGCGCTCCTTTTCGTGTTCCAAATCGTACACCGAAAAGGAAACAAAGCGAAGGCTTACGCGGCGGATTGGTGTATGATTCTACCCATTGTGGAATGATCTTCGCGCTGGCGGGACGCCGAATCGATTTGCCGGAAGCCGGCGCCGCCCGGTTTCCGCTCCGGAATGTGGACCTGGTCCGATGCCGCTTGCGAGCTCTCTTCGCACCCCATCGGGGCGCCACGCTGATCTGCTCGGCCGCCTGTGGCGCGGACCTTCTGGCGCTCGAAACGGCCGGCGCACTGGGCTGGAGACGGCTGGTGATTCTGCCCTTCGACCGCGACCGGTTTCGCGAAACATCCGTAACCGACCGCCCGGGCGATTGGGGCGGCCTGTATGACCAGATCGTGGATCAGGCGATGCGGTCGGGCGGACTGCGCATCGGATCGTCTCCGGCCGTGGAGCGGGCGTTCGACTCCGCTGCCGGCCTGATCCTGGACGAAGCTGCCCGGTTGGCGGCCGGTGGCGGCGAAGGCCCCACCGCCGTGGTGGTGTGGGACGGCAGGGAGCACCCGCCCGGCGATTTCACCAAGCGCTTTGCGGATGCAGCCCAAGCGCGCGGCATGAAGGTGCTCCAGGTGAGCACCCTGGAGTGAGGAGGAGCCTATGGCGCAACACGAAACCGATACCCTGAAACTGGCACGCGAGATCGTAGCCGGCAGCCGGAGTCTCTCCGTTTCGGAACTGATGGACCTGGCCTACAGCCTGCGGGAAGAGAACCACACAGGCTACGCCCGCCGGGTGCTGCTGGTGGCCCTTTCCGTAGCGCCTCCAGAATTGCGGAACCAGATTCAAATTAACCTCGCCCTGGCCACCTACAAAGACCCCGACCTGCCGGTGGACGACCGCACCAAGACTGCGGAGTCCTTACTGCTCGATGTGCTCTCCCGCGCCGAAAGCCTGTCGCTGGCCCAACACCAGGAAACCCTGGGCATCCTGGGCGGAGTCCACAAACTTCGCTGGAACGTCTACGGCCACAAAAGCCACCTGGAAAAAGCGGTCTTCTACTATCGCAGCGGCTACCGGCTGGGAATTGCTTCGGACTTCGGATACACCGCGCTGAACACCGTCTTCGTGCTGGACCTGCTGGGCGACGCGGAGCGCGGAATGGGCATCGACCCCAGCGATGCCGCGCAGACCCGCACCGCCGAGGCAACGCTAATCCGCACCGAGATCGTGAACACGCTGCCCGGGCTGCTCCGCCAGAATGAGTCGCTGGAAAGCCAGTGGTGGTTCGAGTGCACATTGGGCGAAGCCTACCTGGGACTTCGCCGCTTCGACGAGGCCGCCGTTCACGTGCGCCGGGCAGCCGCGCTGAACCCCGACAACTGGCGGCTCGAATCCACCGCGCGCCAGATGGCCTCCATCGTACGGCTGCAAAGCCAGGCAGACGGGCTCCCGCTGGAACGCTGGAGCGAGGCGCCGGGTTTCGCCGTTCTCACGGACCTGTTGGGCGGCAGCGCACCCGCCGCCATGTCCTTCTTCCTCGGTAAGGTCGGGTTGGCGCTTTCCGGTGGCGGCTTTCGCGCATCGCTCTACCACATCGGAGTGCTGGCCCAACTGGCCGAACTCGACATGCTGCGTTACGTCGAAGTGATCTCGTCCGTGTCGGGCGGCTCTATTCTGGGGACCTATTATTACCTGGAACTGCGCCGCCTCCTCCAGACCAAAGCCGATACGGAAATCACGCGCGAAGACTACATCCAGATCGTGCAGAATATCGAGAGCGGCTTCCTGGCCGGCGTGCAGCGGAACATCCTGGTCCGCATGTTTCTGGAGCCCGGCAGCAACTGGAAAGTGCTCACGTCCAAGAGTTCCACCACCACCGACCGCCTGGCCGACCTCTACGAGCGCGAATTGTATGCCCGGGTGCAAGACGAATTTGCGGGCTCCGCGCAGCGATTCATACAGGACCTTATGGTCCGCCCCGCCGGCGCCGCCGATGCCGCGGGCTTCGCCCCCAGATACGACAATTGGCGCAGGATTCACAAAGTCCCCATCCTGGTGCTCAACGCCACCGCCCTCAACACCTGCCACAACTGGCAATTCACGGCCACCTATGTGGGCGAGCCGGCGCTGCGCGGAATCGATACCAAGATCGACGGAAACGACCGGCTGCGCCGTCTGTACTACGAGGAAGCGCCCGCGGAATACCGGCGAATCCGCCTGGGACAGGCCGTGGCCGCCTCCGCCTGCGTGCCCGGCCTGTTCGACCCGCTGGTGCTGGAGCAACTGTATCCGGAGTACGCCGTGAAGCTGGTGGATGGCGGCGTCTACGACAACCAGGGCGCGGCCAGCCTGCTGGAGGAAGACTGTACCGTACTGTTGATCAGCGACGCCTCCGGCCAGACCGCGCTCGATAAAAATCCCGATGGCGCGCGCATCGGCGTATCCCTGCGCGCCAACAACGTCCTGATGGCGCGCAGCCGCCAGGGGCAATACCAGTTGCTCTCGGCCCTGGCCGATTCCGGACTCCTCCGCGGCCTGGCCTACGTACACCTGAAAAAGGACCTGGACGCGCACCCGGTGGACTGGGTGGGCTGCGCCGACCCGTCCACGCCGGCACGCAACACGATCCTCACCACCTACGGCATTCGCAAAGACGTGCAAGCGCTCCTGGCCGGCATCCGCACCGATCTCGACGCCTTTTCCGATGCCGAGGCGGATGCCCTGATGCTCAGCGGCTATCGCATGATGCGCGAGGAAGTCCAAACCTGCATCCGTGGCTTTCCCATGGCGAAAGCCACACCGGTGGCCTGGCGGTTCCTCGCCATCGAGCCGCTGGCCTCGGCACTGCAAGACAGCCCGCAGCTCGATCAACTCAAAAAGATGCTCCACGCGGGCAGCGCCACCACATTCAAGCCGTACCGGGTCTCTGCCGGCGTGAAGGCAATCACGTGGCTGGGGGCCGTGGTGGCCGCATGCGCGCTGGCTCTGCTGGTGCTATCCGCCCGCGGTGTTTCTATCAATCTGGCTCACCTGTTGACCGTCGTTATCGCGGTGGCGGCCGCTGGCGGCGTTGCCAGTCTGCTTCTGCACAAGGTGCTGCGCAATCCCAATCCACTCTGGCAGATCCTGCTTGCTATTCCCATGCTGGTGCTCGGCTGGCCCCTGGCGTGGATCTCCACCCGCATCCTCGATCCCGTCTACCTGCGCTCCGGCCCAACTTATCGGAAGTAGCTATGGATCATCCCGTTTTTGTGAGCTACTCTTCCACCGACCACGCCGTCGCCGCCCAGCTCTGCGAAGCCCTGGAAAAGAGCGGGCACAACTGTTGGATCGCGCCGCGCGACATCGAACCCGGCGCCGACTATCCCTCCGCGATCCTTGACGGCCTGCAAAACGCGCGCGCTGTGGTGGTCATCGTGACGCCCGCCAGTCTGGCATCGCCCCACGTCCTCAGCGAGATCGGCCACGCCTTCGGCGAGAAGAAGCCCATCATCCCCTTCCGCCTCTCCGCCGCTCCGTTACCGCCGAAATTCGACTACTTCCTTTCCATGAGCCAGTGGCTGGATGCGCACGACGGCTGCACCAGCGAAAATCTGGCGCGGCTCAACGAGGCGGTGTCGCAAGCACTGGACGGCGGGAAAGCGCCCTCCGCGGGCGAAACGCGCGGCCGCAACAAGTGGCGGTACGCTTCGGCCGCGGCCATCTTCCTCCTCGCCACCGGTGCCCTGGCATACTGGCGCTGGCCCGCCGCGCCGCCGCCTAAGATCGTGCCCCTTCCGCCGCTCGACACCACCAAAACCAATCCGCCCGAATCCAAGCCGCAGCCCTGGGTGAATCCCAAGGACGGACTCACCTATGTCTGGATTCCACCCGGCACGTTCACCATGGGCTGCTCCCCGGGCGACACCGAATGCGCGCCCGATGAAGGCCCCACGCACCAGGTGGAACTGCCCGCCGGATTCTGGATGGGACAGACCGAAGTCACCAACGCCGCGTACCACCGCATCGTCGCGACCTCGACGTTTCCGGCCAACGAAGCCAATCTGCCGGCGACCGGCCTTTCGTGGCTCCAGGCCAAGGCATACTGCGCGCAGACCGGCGGGCGTCTGCCTACCGAGGCGGAATGGGAGTACGCAGCGCGCGGCGGAATTGCCGGAGCCACTTACGGTGTGCCTGTGAAGATCGCCTGGTATGGCGGCAATAGCGAGGGCGTTCGACATGCGGTGGGTATGTTGCAGCCCAATGCGTACGGGCTGTACGACATGCTGGGCAACGCCTCCGAATGGGTGCTGGACCGGTACTACAACAAATACGATATCGAAGCGCCCGCCATCGGCAACGTGGACCAGTCGCACACGGGGAATTCGTTCTCCCTGACGCGCGGCGCATATTGGGAATCCGAAGTGCAGGACATCCGCGTTTCCCGCCGCTCCGAACAGGAGCACGACCTGCCCGTCCCCATGGCCGGCGTCCGCTGCGTCATCGACAAGAGGTAGAGTGGGAGCATGTCTCGAAAAATCTTTGCGGCCCTTTTCGGGCTCTGTCTGGCCGGCCTTTGCGCGGCGCCACGCAATCTGGAGATCTACTGGATCGATGCCGAAGGAGGCGCGGCGACCCTGATTGTCGCCCCCAGCGGACAATCCATGCTCGTCGATACGGCCAACCGCGCGCCCGACGACCGCGACGCCAAGCGCATCTTCGCCGCCTGCCAGAAAGCCGGCCTGCAAAAGATCGACATCCTGCTGACCACCCACTTCCACAGCGACCACATCGGCTCCCTGCCCGCCCTGGCGAAGCTGATTCCCATCGGCGAATATATGGACCACGGCGAATCCGTCGAGATGGCCCGCCCGCAGGTGGCCGCCGCGTACAAAGCCTACGTCGAGCAGAGTGAAGGCAAGCGCAAGATCCTCAAACCGGGCGACCAGATTCCACTCAAGGGCGTCGATATCCGCGTAATCATGTCGGCCGGTCAGGCCATCACCAAGCCGCTCCCCGGCGCGGGCGCACCGAATGCCGCGTGCGCCGACTTCCAGGCGCACGGAGTCGAACCCGATCCTGACAACGACCAGAGCGTCGGCTTCGTCCTGCAATACGGCAAGTTCCGTTTCATCGATATGGGCGACCTCACCTGGAATTACGAACAGAAGCTGGTCTGCCCGTCGAACCTCATCGGCAAGATCGACCTGTACCAGACCACGCATCACGGCCTGGACCGCTCCAACTCGCCGCAATTCGTCTGGGCGATTCAGCCGCGCGTCGCCGTGATGAACGACGGCCCACGCAAAGGCGGCCCCGCCAGCGTGTTCGAAATCCTTCGCAAGTCGCCGGGATTGGAAGATATCTGGCAGGGACACCTGGCGCTCGGCACGCCGAAAGAGGTCAATACCGACGAGAAGATGATCGCGAATCTGGGGCCCTCCGCGCAGTGCGAGGGGAATCTGATCGAGGCTTCGGTGGACGCGAAGGGTAAGTACACGGTCACCAATCTGCGCAACGGCTTCAGCAAGACGTACGAGTCGCGGTAGGACGTGCGGCCTCGGGCTTGAATCGCGTGGGCGTGATACTACATTCTTCCAGGACGAACTCGCTGCGAAATGCCGGTTGCCCCCAGAGGGCCTGCCTCGCAACGATTAACACAATCGTCAAGAGTAAAAGGCCGGGGTCTGGAGTTCGTTTGTTCTCCATATTGCGATAGCTCTGGTAACACTCACTACCGGGCCGTCCACGGGACGACGCACATGCCGCCGGGGTGTGGATCTCATACTGGACATTGACATTCAAGGCCCGCGGACACGGTGAAA
>JARLGM010000237.1 GCA_031292755.1 Candidatus Sulfopaludibacter sp. | reverse complement strand
ACGCTGCAAGGCTGGAGTTTGGGCCGGTTTCACCCATAGATTCTGCTACAGAGCCGGCGAAACGAACCTCCGGCCTTCAACCGGCTCAAGTCACGGAACCGCCGTATGCGGACCGCATGTACGGTGGTGTGGGAGGGGAGGAGCCGCGAGGCTTCCCCCTATCCCGATTCGCACCCGGAGTTCGCTGTTGATGTCGGATTTGCCCTTGAGGGCGACCATGTCTTGGAAGGCGGCGTAGATAAGAATGTTGGAGTCAACGAAGGTCTTGACGGTCATGCAGCCTCTCCCGGGCCGCCACCTTCGCTCCACCGAGATAAAATGGCGAAGAGAGCCGCGCCAGCGCTACGCGTCCCTGCCATCTCCGGCTACACTGGAAGTTAGCCCAACCTCTTAAGGAATCCCTGTGACAGGTCACGAAACCAGACAGCTCTTTCTCGATTTCTTCGCCGCCCGCGGCCACCGCGCCGTGCGCAGCTCTTCGCTTGTCCCCGCGAACGACCCCACTCTGCTGTTCACCAATGCAGGCATGAATCAGTTCAAGGACACCTTCCTGGGCATCGAAAAGCGCGACTATTCCCGCGCTACCAGTTCGCAGAAATGCGTGCGCGCGGGCGGCAAGCACAACGACCTGGAAAATGTCGGCTACACCCGCCGGCACCACACGTTTTTTGAGATGCTCGGCAACTTTTCCTTCGGCGATTACTTCAAGGCCGAAGCCATCGATTTCGCCTGGGACCTGATCACCAACCACTACGGACTCCCCAAAGACAAGCTCTACGTCACCGTTTTCCGCGAGGACGACGATGCCGAGGAACTGTGGCAGAAGGTGGCGGGCGTCCCCAAGAGCCGCATCTTCCGGCTGGACGAAAAGGACAATTTCTGGCAGATGGGGGAAACCGGCCCCTGCGGCCCCTGCTCGGAAATTCATTACGACCTCGGCATCGAAGCCGCCGAGCCGGGCCGCGAAAACGAACAGTTCCCCGACGATGCCGGCGGCCGCTTCGTCGAAATCTGGAACCTGGTCTTCATGCAATTCAACCGCGATATCGCCGGGCACTTCACGCCGCTGCCGCGTCCCTCCATCGATACCGGCATGGGGCTGGAACGCATCGCCGCCATCATGCAGGGCAAGCTTTCCAACTACGATACCGACTTGATCTACCCCATCGTCGAGCACGCCGCC
Source organism: Candidatus Sulfopaludibacter sp. (assembly GCA_031292755.1). GTDB lineage: Bacteria > Acidobacteriota > Terriglobia > Bryobacterales > Bryobacteraceae > Sulfopaludibacter. Next base: position 6,821 of record JARLGM010000237.1, on the reverse strand, counting down.
GGCCTCTTCAACGTGACTCCCGGGGCCGATGCGCGCGTGGATACCGCGCTGCGCATTGCCGCCGACCACGCGCGCGCCTCCGCCTTCCTGATTCACGATGGCGTGCTGCCGTCCAACGATGGCCGCGGCTATGTGCTGCGCAAGATCATGCGGCGCGCCCTGCGCAATGTCCGCCTCATCGGCGTGGAGGATCAGTTCCTTTACAAACTTACCGGCTTCGTGGCCGAACTGATGCAGGCCGCCTATCCCGAATTGATGGAGAGCGTGCAGCGCGTGGCCCGCGTGGTCAAGGACGAAGAGCACCGCTACGCCACCACCTTCCTGGAAGCCGAGAAGGTGTTCCACGACGAAATCAAGAAGCTGGCAGGCCACACGATACCCGGCGCCGTCTCCTTCAAGCTGTACGATACGTACGGGCTGGCGCTCGACGAACAGGAAGAGATGGCCCGCGAGAAGGGGCTTACGCTCGATCGCGCCGCCTTCGAAGCCGAAATGGATCAGCAGCGCGAGCGCGCCCGCGCCAGTTGGAAGGGCGCCGAAAAAGGCGCCGTGGCGCCCGCGTACCAGAAGCTGCTGGAACAGGGCCGCACCAAATTCCTGGGCTACGAAGAACTCGAAGCCAGCTCGCGCGTGACCGGTCTGCTGGTGGATAAGCAGCTTGTGGATCACGTACCCGCCGGCATCAAAGCCGAACTGGTGTTCGATCAAACGCCGCTCTACGCCGAATCCGGCGGCCAGGTGGGCGATCGCGGTACGCTGTACTCCGCCTCGGATGAGCGGGTCGCCGATGTCGAAGCCGTATTTCCCGGCGTCCCCGGCCTGAGCGTCCACCGCATCGTGACGCACGCGCCCGTCCGCGTGGGCGATGTGCTGCGCGCCGAAGTGGCCGCGCACCTGCGCGATTCCACACGCCGCAACCATACCGCCACGCACCTGCTGCACGCCTCGCTGCGGCAGGTGCTGGGCACGCATGTCAAACAAGCCGGCAGCGTGGTGGAACCCGGCCGGCTGCGCTTCGATTTCACGCACTACGCCGCCATGGATGGCGCCGAACTGGAAGAAGTGGAGCGCCTCATGAACGACGAGGTGCTCAAGAACATCGGGGTGGAGACGAACATCATGCCGCTGGACCAGGCCATCTCCACGGGCGCCATGGCGCTCTTCGGGGAAAAGTATGGCGAGCAGGTCCGCGTGGTCTCGGTGCCCGGCTTCAGCCGCGAGTTGTGCGGTGGCACGCACGTGCGCCGCACAGGCGATATCGGCATCTGCAAAATTGTCTACGAAGGCAGCATCTCCGCCGGAGTGCGGCGCATTGAAGCCATCACTGGCGAGGCCGCGCTGCGGCAGTATCAGGAATCCGCCAGTTCCCTGAAGCGCATCGCGGAAATCGTCCGCGCCTCCGAGCCGGAGCTGATCGAGCACGTTGAAAAACTTCTGAGCAATGAGCACGCCCTGAAACGCCAGGTGGAGCAACTCAAGGAGAAGCTCGCGCAGGCCGCTTCGGGAGGGTTGGAGGCGCAGGCCCGCACCATCAGAGATTCCAAGGTGCTGGTGGCGCGGGCAGATGGCATGGACCGCCAGCAGATGCGCTCGCTGGCCGATTCCCTGCGTAACAAGTGGAAGACTGCCGTGGTGGTGCTGGCCTCGGCGGACGATGGCGCCGTCTCCATTGTCAGCGCCGTGACCAAGGACCTCACCGGGAAAGTACATGCCGGCAAACTGGCCGGAGCGCTGGCGCAGGCCGTGGGCGGCAAGGGTGGCGGCCGGCCCGATATGGCGGAGGGCGGCGGCAAGGATGCGGCCGCACTGCCCGCTGCGCTGGAAAATACCTGGCGGGAAATCGAGAGCAAACTGTGAGCGAGACCTTCGACGCGCTGGTGGTGGGCGCCGGCCCCACGGGACTGGCCTGCGGTATCGAACTAAAGAATCGGGGGGTGAAGACAGTCCTGATTGAGAAGGGCTGCGTGGTGAATTCCATTTACCACTACCCCACCAACATGACCTTCTTCACCACGCCGGAGTTGCTGGAGATCGGCAATATCCCGATGACCAGCCTGAATGACAAGCCCAATCGCACCGAAGCCTTGAAGTATTACCGCAAGGTGGCGGACCACTTTCATCTGGACGTGCGCCAGTACGAAAAGGTGGATCGCATTGCGGGCGAGGACAATCGCTTCGAAGTCTTTACCACGGACCGGCTGGGGTGCGGACACATCTACCTGGTTCGCAAGATCGTGTTAGCAACGGGCTACTACGACGTACCTAACCGGCTCAACGTGCCGGGTGAAGAGCTGGAAAAGTGTCTGCATTATTACAAAGAGCCTCACCCTTATTACAACCATGACGTGGCTGTAATCGGCGCTAAAAACTCCGCCGCCATTGCCGCACTGGAATTGTATTGGACGGGCGCGCGTGTCACGTTGATTCACCGTGGCGCTGGAATTTCCAGCAAGGTAAAGTACTGGATCAAGCCGAATATCGAAAACCGAATTAAAAATGAGGAAGTTCACGGATATTTTCATTCCCGGGTACTGGAAATTCTGCCGGATTCCATTCGCATCGCCACTCCGGAGGGAGAACGGGAACTCAAAAATGACTTTGTTTTCGCATTAATTGGGTATCAGCCCGACCTCACCTTTCTGAACGCCACCGGTATCGTACTGGAACCGCACACGCAAAGGCCCAGGACCAATCCGGAGACGCTGGAGAGCGACCGCGCAGGCGTTTACCTGGCTGGAGTGATCGTGGCCGGCATGCATACCAACGAGATCTTTATTGAGAACGGACGATTCCACGGCGCCATGATCGCGCAGTCGATCGCCGCAAGATTGTAGGCCGTCATACCTTTCCAGTACCCCCACTTACCGGCGTATTGAAACTAATATCGGGCTTCGTGTATCTAAACCGAGTGAAGGGAGCCCGACATGCTTCAGTCGCTACTAAATGCAATGTTTGGGTGTGCGCACCAACGAACTACGTTTCCCCAGACTCCGGGACGCAACAAGAACGCCACTTATGTTGTTTGTTTGGACTGCGGGAAAGAATTCGCCTATAACTGGAACGATATGCGAGTCGGCCAGCAGGTGGTGGGACAGGCAATAGACTTTCGCCGGCTGTCGTCTTCCCCTACGACCAAGTAATACTTCCCAGGATTCGCGGACCGCGCGCGCCGGTAGCTGAAGGCAGGTTGGAGGGTTTACGCCGCCATGTTTCGTGCGCCAGGATGGCGAAGGCAATTGCCTCTTTGGCTCCGGCATCGATTCCGTGATCGGTCGAAGTAGAAATGGCTGCCTCCGGCAGAAATGCCGCCAGGTGCGCCATGATCTGGGGATTGTGGACTCCGCCTCCGGAGACAATCAGCTCCGCGGCACGGTCCGCGCGGCCAATCCCAACGGCGATGGTCGCCGCCGTCAACACCGTGGCGGTGGCGATCAGGTCCGGCAAGGAAGCGCCGGAGAGTTTCATCCGCTCCACGAACGCTACTCCATACTGCTCTCGCCCCGCACTCTTGGGCGCGGGACGGCGATAGTACGGATCCCTCAGCAGTTCATCCAATAGCTTAGTCTGCACGGTTCCCGCAGCGGCGATCCGGCCCCCACGGTCGTAGTTGCGCTTGCCGCCGGTGTATTCGCGCGCCAGCGCGTCAATCACCATGTTGCCGGGTCCGGTATCGAAGGCGACGACATCTTCGGGCCTGGCCGCCGCCGGAATCACGGTGATATTGGCGATGCCGCCGATATTCAGGGCGATGCGCTTGCGGCGCGCGTGACGGAACAGCAGGTAGTCGGCGAAGGGGACCAGGGGCGCGCCCTGCCCGCCCGCCGCGATATCGCGCGCTCGAAAGTTGGCCACCACCGGAACGCCGGTCCGCTCGGCCAGGACCGCGGGTTCGCCCAGTTGCAGCGTGTTGCGACGGCCCTGATGGTAGACGGTCTGCCCGTGGCATCCAATCAGTTCCACCGGTCCGTGACGGAGCACCGCCTTGGCGTACAGTTCCGGCAGTTCAAAGTTTAAACGCGAGATCGCTGCTGTGGTGGTGGTTGTGTTGGAAACCGCCAGAATCGCCGCGCGCACCGCGGCGGGGTAAGGGGTGGAACTGAATTCCAGAGTCTCCACCGAGCGCCCGCGAATCTCCACAATGGCGACGTCGATGCCGTCCAGGGACGTGCCGCTCATCACGCCGGCGATTCTCATTGCCGCTTCAACTCCTGCTGCAGATCGCTCAACAGTTGCAGCGCTTCGATGGGCCGGAGTTGATCCAGATTCAGGTTGCGGATGCGCTCCGCCAGTCCGTATCCCACCGGTTCGAACATTTGGATCTGCACCGGCCCGCTCTCTTCGCTGTGCACCAGTTCTCCGGTGACGGCGTGCTCGCTGCGCTCGTGCAGTTTCAGCACCTCGCGCGCCCGTTCAATCACGCTCAGCGGCAGCCCGGCCAGGCGCGCCACCTCGATCCCGTAGCTGCGGTCGGCCTTGCCCGGCTCCACTTTGCGCAGGAAGATAATGTGATCTCCGGCCTCTTTCACCGAGACCATGAGATTGCGCACGCCGCTCAACTGGCCGGCGAGTTCGGTCAGTTCGTGATAGTGCGTGGCGAACAGCGTCTTGGCGCGCGTGCGCTGGTGCACGTGCTCCACTACGGCCCATGCCAGCGCCAGGCCGTCATACGTGGCCGTTCCACGCCCCACCTCGTCCAGCACGATGAAGCTGCGTTCGGTGGCCGTGTTCAGAATCACCGCGGTCTCGGTCATCTCCACCATGAAGGTGGACCGGCCGCGCGCCAGGTTGTCGGAAGCGCCGATGCGCGTGAAGATGCGGTCGATGATGGGCAGGCTGGCCGATTCCGCCGGCACGAACGAGCCCATCTGCGCCAGGATGGCGATCAGGGCCGCCTGCCGCAGGTACGTCGATTTGCCGCCCATGTTCGGCCCGGTGATGATGGCGATCAGGTCGGTGGAATCGTTCAGGTACAGGTCGTTGGGAATGAAACGGCCGGATTCCTGTTCGCTCAGCCGTTCGATCACAGGATGCCGGCCGGCCATAATCCGCATTTCGCCAGTGCCGGAAAATGAAGGGCGCTGGTAGCGATTCTCCGCGGCCACCTGGGCCAGCGCCGCGGTGACATCCACTTCGGCCACCGCGCCGGCGGTGGCGCGGATGCGCTGGGCTTCTCCGGCAGCGCGCTGCCGCACCTGGGCGAACAGGTCTTTTTCGAGCGCCAGGATCTTCTCTTCGGCGTCCAGCACCTTGCGCTCGTAGTCCTTTAACTCCGGCGTGGTGAAGCGCTCGGCGTTGGCCAGGGTCTGCTTGCGTTCGTAATCGGCCGGGGCGTTTGCCAGGTTAGAGCGAGTGATTTCGATGTAGTAGCCGAATACGTTATTGAACCGCACCTTGAGCGAGGCGATGCCGGTGCGCTGGCGCTCGCGCGCTTCGATTTGCGCGATGTACTGCTTGCCGTTCTGGCTGAGGCCGCGCAGTTCATCCAACTCCGCGTGATACCCGGCGCGAATGGTGCCGCCATCCACCAAGTTAAGCGGAGGATCGTCGGCAATGGCATCCAGAATCAGCCGCGTGACGTCCGGCAGTTCGTCCAGGCGATCGTGCAAGGCGCGCAGGCGCGCGGCCTGCTGCGTATCGAAGCAGCGCTTCAGGGCGGGAATCTTTTCCAGCGAGCGGCCCAACGCGAGGAGTTCGCGCGGCCCGGCGGAGCCCAGCGTGACCTTGGCCAGCAGCCGCTCCACGTCCTGAATGCCGGCAAGCTGTTTGCGCAATTCGGCGCGCAGGATGGTCTGCTGCAGCAGTTCGCCCACGGCATCCAGGCGCTGTTCGATTTCCGCGCGGTCCATGGATGGCCGCAGCAGGCGCTGGCGCAACAGCCGGCCGCCCATGCCGGTGAGGCTCTGATCGATGACGGCCAGGACGGTGGCCTGGGCCTGGATGCCGCCGGCGTCGGCCGCAAAGATCGGCTCGATCAGTTCCAGGTTCCGCACGGTGACGCCGTCCAGGACCATGGAATCGGCGCGGTTGTAATAAGTGGGACGGTCCAGGTGATCGAGTGCGGCGCGCTGCGTGTCGCGCAGGTAATGCAGAACGGCTCCGGCGGCGCCCACCGCGGCGGCATGCCCGGAGAGGCCGCAGCCATCCAGGGAAAGCAGCTTGAAGTGGTCGCGCAGGGTGCGGCCGGCGTAGTCGCCCGTGAACACCCAATCCTCGAGTTCGGTGCGGACGAAGCGCGGACCCGAACGGTCTTCCCCACGCAGCAGCGGCAATCCGCCGGGAAACAGCACTTCGCGCGCGCCGAGTTGCTCCAGCGCGCCCGCCACGTCGGCGGATTCCATTTCGGTGACGCGGAATTCGCCGGTGGAGACATCCACGTGGGCCACCGCGGAGCGCCCGCCGGCATGGGCCACGGCGGCCAGGTAATTGTTCTCGCGCGAGCGCACCAATCCGGCGTCCATGGCAGTCCCCGGAGTCACCACGCGGGTGATTTCGCGCTTCACCAGTTTTTTGGCGAACCTGGGATCCTCCATCTGCTCGCAGATGGCGACCCGGTGCCCTTTTTGGATCAGGCGCGCGATGTAGCCATCGGCGGCGTGATAGGGCACGCCGCACATGGGAATGGCCGCGCCCTTTTCTTTATTGCGCGCGGTGAGCGTGATCTCCAGGTCGCGCGAGGCAATCACGGCGTCTTCGAAGAACAGTTCGTAGAAGTCGCCCAGCCGGAACAGGAGCAGGGCATTCGGCACCTGCTCCTTGAGGCTGTTGTACTGCCGCATGAGCGGTGTGGAAGCGTCAGAGGACACCGCAAGCCTCGGGGGCCG